>JBJXGL010000122.1:0-38906 GCA_046160365.1 Aestuariivirga sp.
TGCTCGAACTGCTTGTTGTCGTCGAAGTCCGAAATGTTCTCCAGCGTCTCCCAGCCATTTTCCTTGGCCTTGGCGCGCATGATTTCGATGCCTGAAACCCAGAAGGGCGAGACCAGGCTGTCAAACAACAAAGCCACTGTCTTGGCGCCGGCCGCCTTGACCATTACCGGCATGCCGAGAGCGCCGGCGGCCAGCAACGAGCCGACCGTAAAATCGCGACGAGTAATCTTCATTCTGAGTCCTCCCATGAGTGATCAGCACCTTCTTCGGTGTGCTGCAGGCACCGAGGGCGCTCGGCGCATGGAAATCTTCTAAGGTCGCAAGAGTTGTTAGACAAGTCGAATTCGCAAATCTGTTGGACAGCCTATCAATTGCGCGTCAGTTATGAAATCGTGACAAACGAAGACGCTCAGGTGCAATTGCGGGTGTCTGCCAAGGATAGCCGCAGCCGAAGAGATCACACAGAACTTGACGGCGTTGATCCGCGACCAGATCGCGGCATCCAAATAGAAGGGCTTGTAGATAGGGGGCGTCTTACCCACGGGGTTACGATGTTGCAGATCGCAAGCTAGTCGTGAATGCTGCGGAGGCCAATGTTCTCCGCCTCATCTTCCGACGCTATGCAGTCCCCAAATCTGTTCAGCCTTGAAGGATGAGCTGGAAGCCGAAGGCATCGCCAGCAAAGCCCGGACCAATCTGGTTAGGACGACCGAGCGGTGGCATGAGGATTAGACAGGGCTCTCTCTACCGGAGAGAGCAGTCGCTGTGCTTACTATGTGCTTACTTTTCGAAAAAGAGCAGCTTAGAACAAAACTAACCATTTGAAATAATTGGCGCACCCGACAGGATTCGAACCTGTGACCTTTGCCTTCGGAGGGAAATGGACCTTGATTGCTGGCGTTCATCGCCGTTCACAATATCGAACCATACCCTTGAAAATCAATGAGATACCGTTTATCTACATTCGCAGACGTTCTCTAGCGTCCTAAATACCCGTGGTGACCGGGTGGTGACCGAAGCAAAAGGCGCTGCGATGGCCGGAAACGAAAGCAGGGCAAAGTTGACTGACCGGGTGGTGAATGCCGCCAGGCCTCAGTCAGAGCGCTACGTGATTTGGGATACCGACAAGTCCGGCTTCGGTCTCAGGGTTGAACCTTCCGGCCACAAGTCATTCATCGTGCGCTATCGCGCCAACGGCGGCGGCAGGAACGCGCCGCGCCGCCAGATGAAAGTGAAGGCCACTCCCGGAGAGACCCTGACAGCGGACGCCGCCCGCAAGGTTGCTAATCGCATTCTGGCCGATGTGGCGCACGGCAAAGACCCGCAAGGCGAATTGGCTTCGAAGCGTGGCGAGATGACCGTCTCCAAACTTTGCGAAGTCTATCTGGAGGATGGCGTTGAGGCCAAAAAAGCTTCCACCATCGCAATCGACAAGGGCCGCATTGAGCGCCACATCAAGCCGCTGATTGGCAGCCGCCTGCTTTCGGAAATTAACAGCGCCGATGTGGAACGCTTCCTGAAAGACGTTGCCAAGGGCAAAACCGCCGCCGACATCAAGACCAAGAAACGGGGCCGCGCCATTGTCGAAGGCGGCAAGGGAACGGCAACGCGCACGGTCGGCCTGCTTGGCGGGATATTCTCGTTCGCCGTGAAGCGGAAGTTTCGCGCCGATAATCCAGTGCGCGGCGTCCAACGCTATGCCGACGGCAAAGGCGAGCGCTTTCTGACGGCAAAGGAACTCGGCTCACTCGGTGAGACGCTCCGCAGGTTTGAAGCCAAGGGCGCAAACAAGTCAGCCATTGCCATCATCCGGTTGCTGACCTTCACCGGCGCGCGCAAGAGCGAGATTGCGGGCTTGCGCTGGAGCGAGGTTGACTTTGACCGTTCCTGCCTAAGGCTTGCCGACTCAAAGACCGGCGCGAAAGTCATACCACTCGGACCTCCAGCGCTAGCGATACTCTCGCTTGTCGAACGGGTTGACGGCTCACCGTTTGTCTTTCCTGCCGAAGCGGGCGGGCGCAAATTTCAGGGCACTGATAAAATCTGGCGCAAGGTGCGTGCCGCCGCGAAGCTGCCTGACGTGCGCCTTCATGACTTGCGCCATTCATTCGCCAGCGCTGGGCTTTTGTCTGGCGATACGTTACCAATCATCGGCAGGCTCTTGGGCCATGCTGACGTGAAAACCACCGCGCGTTACGCGCATCTTGCAGATGACCCGTTGAAGGCCGCCGCAACTCGCATTTCAAAGACCATCGCCGCCGCCATGGACGGCGAGCCTTCAGCTCAGGTTTATCAAATCCAGAAGCGTTCTTGACGAAAGCGCCGGGCTAGGCCGACGGGCCGAAAGTGGAAAGCACCTTCCATCGCCCAGCGCAAAGAACGAGGTGCAGTGCGAAGGTGCGAAACAATGAAGAGGCACACGTTCCAAACAAAAATTCTTGAAGGCATAGACCTTAGCTACGACCTCTTGAATTGGATTCCGAAGCTTGAAGCCGCTAGCAATCCCCGAACGGAATGGGCTAACGACGCGCAATTGAGAAGGCTTGGGCCAACAGCGTTTGGGCGAGTCGCAATGGCTGCTGTTGAGCAATATGCGAAGGAAAAAAAGCTGAATCCTGGCACCGTGGAACCTCTTCGATTGAAATCACTGAACCTTTTTCTGTCCGCTTCAACGCTCCATGCATTCCACGCTGGGCAGGCTACTGCTTTGGCGAGACTCCGTATTGACAGGCCAGAATTGAACGACTGGGTAGACGGCGTTTGGGTGGAAGGGCGAGAAGCATACAATGAGAGATGGAGAGCCGCCGCTCTGAACGCTCTCGAAATACTTAGAGAGATTCGAGATCAAAATGCACGGAAAGGGCAGCCGGGAAATCCGGGCCGGAGTGGCACACATGCGATGAAGTCACCCGATGCGATGTGGAAAGACGTATTGGACAGCCATGCAATAGCAGCTGCGGCAAACTCCGTCGGCATAGCGGAGCGAAACGACCCGGCAGCCATTCGAGCAAAGATTCGAGCCGCCGTCATCGACCTTATCAGCAGGGGCGAGTATGGGTACGATGAAAATGAATTGTCGCTTGCTGAAGCTGTTGACCGTCACACTCGCCGTGTCCAACTGAAATTTGATGACCATGAAAAGGAGCTAACTGCAAAAGGCTTAGTCTCTGATTCGATACCGAGTAAAAAATAACAAGTTGCATTTGGTGACCGTGGAACGGCGTCCACGATGGTCTAAGTGAGGTGTCTACCGAAGCGCATTTGAGCGCCGGTAAGGACACAGATGAACGAAGAACCAAAACTGCCTACACCGGCAAAGCCGGTTGGAATGAGTTTTGAGCAAGCCCGGCACTACACGGGCCTTGGCCGCTCGACACTCTACAAGCTCGCAAAACAGGGCCGCATCGAAATCAGGAAAGTGGGCCGTCGCTCGCTGCTCATTCGAACTCAGCTTGATGAGCTTGTGACAGGGCGCGGACTTTCCGATGCAGCCTGAAATGAATCGGGCCGGAACGGTGTCTTCAGCACCGCCCGGCCCATGCTCTCAATCCTCGTTCCACAAGGAAAAATCGCATGGGTACTATAACCCGTTTGTCGTTACGTTGCCACCTTCCACTTTTCGCATGGGCCGAACGCCAGCGCGCATTGCCACCGCCTCTCATGATGGCGGGATACCGTGTGGACCGGCGCTGCAACGTTCTGCCGATCTGGCGCGAGGTGCGCCATGTCTAGGCGTCTCTCTGTGACCGCCCGCAGCTTGCCTGACGGTTCACAGTTTACCGTCAATGGCCGCGACGCATGGGCCTTGCTGGAACTTGTACAGGCTGGCGAGCGCGGCTGCACTCCGATTGACCATCCCGGCCCGCGATGGTCCGGTTACGTGTTCAATCTGCGGCGCGAGTATGGGCTGTCTATCGAAACCGTTCATGAACCTCACCAGGGACAATTTCCCGGCAGTCATGCTCGCTACGTGTTGCGGAGTCCGGTGGAAATCCTCGCACGTTCCGATGACGCGGAAAGGGCAGCGGCATGACCGAGAAAACCGATGGCTCTCAGAACGAATAGGAAGGCGCTGGGCGAGGTTTCGGCCTCGCCCGCTCCCCAATCACCCGGAAACACGCAGAGGCCTTCCTAGGACTCCCAAATGGCCAAGAAACACAATCAGACAGGACGCTCCAGCCGGAGCCTGTCACCGTTCATCGCGCTAGAGCGCTACATCAAAGCCAGTCCCGCGTGGCAGTCTCTCAGTCTCGCCGCGCGGTGTGCCTACCTGGAATTGCTCGACCTCTACACCGGCAGCAACAATGGCAAGTTGGCCGTCTCGGCGAAAATGCTAGCGGACAGGCTACCAATTGGCCGCGCCACCGCTAACCGAGCCATCGCGGAGTTGCAAGTCAAAGGCTTCATAGAGCCGGTCCGGTTGGGCAGCTTCAGTGTGAAATATGGTGACCGGCGCGCCACCGAGTGGCGTCTCACGCGCTATCGATGCGACGCCACAGGCGCGGCACCTTCCAAAACGTTTATGCGCTGGCAGGCCGGGAAAATTCATTTCACGGTCTCACCACAGAGCACGAACGGCCTCACCACAGAGCACGGGAACGGAGTCGCGCAATGATATTGCCGATATTGTGCTCTCAGATGAGACCGGTCGGACGTGGGCGGACAAACTCACGGTCTCACCACAGAGCACCTTATAGATTCTACCATGTGGTACGAACTAGGGAGCGCGCGGCGAGCGGCGCATTGAGACGCAAGCCGCCGCGCGCTCCCGGCAAACATTGGCGATGGACCCGCGCGCTAGCGCGGGCCTTCGAGAACCTGAAAGGACGTTGACGATATGAGCGCACAAAGAGGCAAGTCCTCAAAGCCCCAAAAAGCCATCGCGAGCGAAGACGCGAACAACGTCACCATCATCGCCGAAGACGGCAAGGACAGAAAGGTTGTGGAAGCCGCTGCATTGCTGGGGCCGTTCATTCTCAATGCCGACGGTGCACGAAGATTTGCCGAGCGTCACTTTGGAAAAGACGCGACCCTCGATGCCTATGTGACCGCGCTTGCCGACAAATGTGTGAAAATCAATAAGGGCGACCTCAAAGAGGTGGAGAACATGCTGTTCGCCCAAGCAGTCACGCTCAACACCATATTCGGTGCACTTGTCGGCAAAGCGGCGCTGAATTTCAACGGCGGCAGCGAATATCGCTTATCGATGGAAACTTATTTCAAGCTCGGCATGAAGGCGCAAAACCAATGCAGGATGACCCTCGAAACGCTTGGCAATGTCAGGAATCCTCCCGTGGTCTATGCCAAACAGGCAAACATCGCGAATGGGCCGCAACAAGTGAACAATGGTTTTGTCCCGCGCGCACCCGCGACTGAAACCGAAAGTGCGCCAAGCAAAATTTTGGAACAGAGCCATGAACAACGGATGGACACAGGAACGCAAGGCGCGGCAATCGACGGCAATCCATCGCTGGAAACCGTGGCGGCATTGCACCGGCCCAAAGACACTTGAAGGCAAGGCCAGGGTTTCACGCAACGCGTTCAAGGGCGGAATGCGGCCCAAACTTCGCGCGGAAATGCGTCAGCTTCGCGCTGCGCTGGCGGTGCTTCGATTCTGCGATGTCGTAGGGGCAATGGACAGCCGCGAGTAGGTCTCTGGGATTCGGGACCAGCACGCGCACGCGCGAGGTATCAGATACCGCCTCAATGCAGCGAGACGTATCGGAGAGATACGCGCGCGGGGCTCCACCCAGCTTTCCCAGTGCCCGCGCAGCTTTGTTCTTGCCGTCAGCGGGCACGTCGTCTGACTCTTCACCCACAGCAATGCGCATAACCTTCACCGCATTGCCGATCACGTCGGAGGGGCGCTATTCGCCCTCGGGGCCTTTAGGCATTGCCGCCCAATTCCTTAATTCGCTTAAGATACCGCTTCGCCATTGTTTGCGCTTTCTTCCCGGGAATATTTTTCCAGTGTCTGTAACTCTTACGTATCTCCCGAATTTCTCGGTCACGCCAAGACTCGACTTTCTTGACCTTGGGATTTTCCGGCTTTGCAGGAAAATGGGGAACTCCAATAACGCGGAATCGCTTTCCCCAATTCAATTTGGTCATCGAGCCTCCCGCGCTTTCCGCCAAGCATAAAGAAAACCGGAGCGGGATTCGATAGGCTGTCAATCTTCTCAGAATTCAAACTGCGACGCTACCAACTACCATCGTTATTTGCCATTTTCAGCCTCCTTATGGCTGATCGGGCAAACGGGTTAGTCATATCAGAGGCTCATCGCACGGATGCGATCCGCGGTGCCAGTGGACCCGAAAAGGAGCGTTTTGCGGTGTTTGTTGATTGTGGGGAATGTCACATAAGCCGCAGCCAATCTCTGGTAACATCATCGAAAATCGCATAGACATTTGAAATTAAAGAGAAATTTCCACTTAATCTAATAGTGACAAAATGTGCCTAGATTTTGAGTTGACGAGGTGCGAGTCCGCCATGCTAGCATTCCACAGAACTGAGGGGGCGTGTTCTACGATGGAGGGTATCTTGAAACCCTACGTGTTCGATGTATCGGCGAACGACGCCTTACCTCTGAAATACAAGCTGGACAATCGGAACGCCCTTCGGCAGGCGAATCTCTCTGACTTCGTGAGCTATTCCCCGTTCATGCGCATCATTAGCTCGAATGAAGGCGGCTTCGAGAAACAGTTTGTTGACGTCGTCAATTCCAAGATTTGAATGCTTAACCAGAACGTCGGCGATCAATGACTGATCGTTCTGTATAGCGGCAATTCTTTCCTTCACGTCCTTCAATTCGAAGCGTGCCGACTGAATATCAAATCCTACGCCATGAAACATAAATCGCGACGCCGGAAATGCGACGCGGACTTTCCCTGCCATGTAGATTACGTTTCCGATGGAATCGACAGTACCTACATTGTAGGTCGTTAGGTGAACTGGTAGCGTGCTCAATACATTGTAGACAGCTATTCCGTCGGCAACTCCCCCGCCTGGGGTTGAGAGAAACAGGTGAATGTCGTCGCAGCCACGGTTTGTTTGCTCGGTGACTGCAGCCAACAGAACTGAAGCTGTTAAAGAGTCAACTGGCGATAAGAAGCTAATGCAAACTGGTGAACTTCCACAAATTTTCATCATGATTCTCCTCAAGTAACGCTGCAGCCTAAGTGGGCACGAGTCAAGCATTGCGCTGCCAATTGCCCTTCCACTTCCGGCTGACCTTGTGGGCAATGGCGAGCCGGGCAACCTCACTTGCTAATTCGCTGCTCGACATGCGGCGGAAACGGCTGAAATCGCTCTCAACCTGATTGGCGCAACTTTCCTGTGTCCAATATGCTTCCGAGTGATTGATCCGGCCTGCCTGCCAGCCTTCGTGCAACTTGTCCCAACGGGTGGCTTCGTCGGCATGCATCACGGCCACACACCCGCAAAAAACAAGTAGTCGGGTTTCATCGAAGGCAAACCAAACCGGCGGCTTTGTGCCATCAGGCAACGCCTCATTTTCGGAGAAGCTTGTGAACGGCACAACGCACCTGTTGTCTACGTCAAGCCAGCGCCGCCAATGCGGTGACGCTGTGTTGCGGACGTTGGTAACGCCCGGATCGGAGTTACGCCCTTTCAACGCAAAAGCTGGCGACGGCATTCCCCACCGCGCCATTGCCAGTTCCCGGCCATCTGGCGAGTTGCGGACTATCGGCGCGGCGTAGTCGGGGAAATATCCCCGGCAGCGGGGGAATGTTGCCGGTGATGTCTCGCAAGACATTGGCGAATGAACGCACTTCGTCTTGGGAGCGCCGGAAGCTGTACAGATTGCACATGGCAGGCCATGTTGCCCCGCTCATGCGGATGTTTGCAAGCCGTCCGAGCGGCGGGCGCTAAAACTTGACCTTGGCTATCATCGGGCAATGGTCCGACAGAGCCAACAACGGATTGGGAAACTCACCCGACGCCGGTCGGGTGCCACCAAGCTTTCCAAGTGGAACCTTGGACGCCTTGCCGTCGATAGCAACCCCCGAACCCAAAAGAACATGGTCAAGCCCTACAGGGTTCCGGCAACCAAGCCCGTCCGAACGCGTGAGCGGTTTCAATTCGTCGCGAGACAACGCTTCGATTTTCGCCCGTTCGCAAATCGCCTGAAGCTCGGCACTCAATACGCATTCGCTAGGAGCCAGGGTCATCGCGCTATGGACAGGTTCGCCGTCATTGAGTTCGCCCATAAGGCTCCTGACCAAAACACCATCCGGCAATGCCGTCTTAGCGTCCGAACCGTCAACACGAATCTGGTCCGGCGCTATGGAGTTCATTTCATGATGGAGGTTGCGGTTGAAATCGCCAAGCATCACGAATGCGCCGTCTGCCGATTGCGCCTCAATCCAGCTTTCAAGCGGCTTCACCTGCTTCTGCAGGATTTGACAGTGCGGGTCACTCTTTTCCAACTTACCCTTGTCCGGATTGGAGGCCATGTTTTCGAGCGGGCTTACGCAAGACGATTTCAGATGCACTGTCAGGACCGTCAACGTCTTGCTATCGACACTGATTTTTGCGGTTAGGCCGGGCCTCACCTGATCCTTGGGTTCGCTGGCTGGCAGCGAAACGGCTTCCTCCACATCGCATTCGACCTTTGCACCCAGCGACTATTTCCAAGCGATGGCGAGGCGCTGCACCTTCAATTCGGAGAATGTGCAGATTTCATAGTCAGCACCATTGCCGGGCAGCACATCGCGAACCGCCTGTTCGCCGCTCACTTCCTGAAACGCGTGAATGTCGGCATCAAGCTTGTCAGTGATGAATGTCTGTATCTGTTGGGCGCGCTTTTCATAGGCGGGCTTTGTGACAGGGACGATATCGAAGCTCGCCTGATAAACGTCACATGGCGGCAGAACACTTATGTCCCACTTGATTGGTGCATCGCGTCCCCATTCAAGTTCCCAACCCGGTTTGGTTTCGCCTGTGGTGGACGGCTCCCAAAGCTGCGTTGCGTCATTGAAGGCGAACGGTTGGCCGCACTGTTCAATCCATGCCTGCGATTCCGCTTGGCTGAGGTGCCAACCCAAATTCCACGTCGCGATGGTGAAATCTCGGGCTTCTGCAGCGGTGCTCGACGCAGTTGCCAGGAGGCCGATGGCGGCTAGGACAGGTGCAAGCTTCATGGCGAATCTCCAAGGTTTAGCGCACGGCTAGCAAGCTCATCAAACAACATCATGTCGATAGGGGCATCAACTATTGTTTGGTAGTCGGCGGAATCGATATGCCTTGCGTAACCACAGGCATCGTCACACTAAGGATTTTCAGGTAGGGGTTTTGGGGCCGGAGCTCTGCCTTTCTCTTTTGACTCTTCCAGCGACCTTACCAAACCATCAATATAGGCGTTTACATCATCGACCGTGGCAATCCGAGGTTCACCCGTATGAACAATCTTCGCAGGCCATTTTCCGACTGGCAACTCGCCGCCATTTGCCCAAGCCAATTCGGCCTCGTCCACGATTTCAACACCGCCGTACTTTTCGAGAAGGTCCAGCGCATAGGCTTTCGCCTGCTTTGTCTTAGTGCCTTCGTCCTTGCCACTGAGAATAGTCAGCGCAACGTCGACCATTCGAATATCTAACTCGCGGTCCTTGTTCCAATATGAGGTTGTCGCGCCAAGGAACCCGCCGCCCGCCGCAAGCACGGCGCTAAGCAGGGGAATGGATATGTCTTTCCACATCGTCATTGCCTCCTTACTTACCGATGAAATCCCTGAGTATGGCTAGGGTAACGCGTAGTCCGACTTGCCTTCTAGCACGAATGGATCAGACACTTCAGAACACGCAGCCCTAAGCGGCCTGTTCGGGACATCAACCGTAGTGTCGCCGACTACCCGATCCAGAAACACCTTGCAGCCGGAAGCTATTGTTGGTCCCGTTTTTGCCTCTCGGTTGACAAGGTCTTCGTTGCCCGATGAGGCCTCTGCCGTGTCCTGAGGCCAATCTGGATCGGGAGGCAACCGCGACTGGTCTTTGTTAGCTTGCTTGTTGGAAGTCGCGTTGTCTTGTTCCGGTAGTTGTATGGCCGAGCGCATGAGCACCTCAAGCGGCTTGGGCCTAGGTATGGGAACAGCGACGGTCCTGTGTTTGTATTCACCACTCCTTTCCAGCGCGTGCAGACGCACTTCCTGGGGGACAGTGCCAAATTCAACATCTATGCCTAATCGCTTCGCATCGGGTTCAGTAAGCCATTGCATCGCGCGCGGAGACTTCTCAGTCAGAAACCAGATAGCATCCGGTCCCAAGCCAAGCTGATTAAAATAGGCTCCGATAAGGGCGTTTGCCGCCCCTGACTCGCGAGGGTGTTGGCCCCTCAATTCATAGGCAGCGTGAAATCCAACTCTGCCGTCCTTGCCCACAAAGCGTTTCTGTCCGGCAAGCCAGATGATGCCACATGCCGACGTGCAAACCTTGCTGGGCGGAACAACGGTTGTGAGGTTATGCTTTCTGATGAACCACGCGATGGAAAGTGCTTCGCCGATCTGACCGCCATCGCTTTGCAGATAGACAATACCGCTCGAAAGGCCTTGGACAGCTTGTTCAAAACTGGCTGCATCACCAACGCCAATATCGCCTTTCAGGGTGATAAAAGTAACAGTATCAGCAAGGCCTTTCTCGACCGTTACTTTGGCAGCGTGAGCGGGGCTATCGGGCAAGGTGTTAAGCCCGAGCATGGCAGTCCAAACAATGGCTGCCCAGCGTGTCACATCAGGCCCCGCCGCTTCAAGAAGTCGGCGAGGATGCAGCGTATTGCGTCCGAACGGTTTGGCGCGTCACTTTGTCTGGCAGCCCATTTATCGATGGCAGCTTTCAAGTCCTTCGGCAGCCGGATGGTCATCACGGGGTCATGCCCGGTTGCCGGTCTGCCTCTCTTTTTTTGTAATACAAATATTGACATGATAGCGTTACTGTAACACATAAATACCCGTCGGCCAAGGGTTGCAGCCCCCAGTTCGACACTGACCAAATCCAAATCATGTTAGGAGGAATGATAATAGCTGACCTTTCCCATATCACACGCACTCTTTCCGGCGAACCTGTGCGCACTGCTGGCGATTTCGGCAAACTTCCAGCCGCCTTCGCCCTGAATCGCGCGGATCACCGGCGTAATGCTCGCCGATGCTCCGAAGGTAAGAAAAGCAAGACCAACCATGCATGTTGCGAAAGAGCTGCCTGCTGGTTCGCATTCCCGTGAGCGGGTCTAAAGTCAATGCACTATCGGTTCTGGCAAGCGACTGACGGCGACATGCCAATGAGGTTCCGGCTGTTGTGCTGCCCATACCCGCCAGGCATCAAACTTTGCCCGGAACGCTGCCCGCGCCGCGTCTAGGTTATCCGCTTCACCGTGTCCCGGCTGCAATTGGGGCGGCAGGTAAGGGCCGGTCACAGTCCAAAGCCAAACACTTTCTCCAAACGCCTTCGACTTCCGCATGATTCGGCCTGCCAGAAACTCGCCTGCCATGACGGCAAAATCGTCATCGGCAAGGCGCTTGGGTAGTAAGGGGACGTGAACTGTCATGATGGTGCATGGTAGCAAGGCAGCACCCGTTTTCTAGAGCGCTCAGAACATTCCCCGAAGCGTGAGCAATTCACCGCTGGAGGCCATTGCTGCGATGCACGGGCTCAAAGACGGCTGAAGGCAAGTCCCGGGTTTCGCGGAACCCGTTCAAGGGCGGAATGCGGCCCAAACTTCGCACTGCGCTGGCAACGCTGCGGTTTTGTGACGCTATCGAATCCATGAACTACCGGGAGTGAGTGGATCGATTTTGCGACAAGGTGCGGGCGCGTGAGATATCAGTATTGGCCTTCTCGCGTCTCGGCGTATGGGGCCAATACGCGCGAGCGCGAGGTATCAGATATCGGGGCAACCTTCGGAATAAGAAAACAAAGCGAATTGCGTGCACGTTTTAGCAGGGCCACGCCTCTCTAAAGGATGCTACCACAATGTATGCAGCTGGGTCGTTGCGGTCCTGCGGGCGAGAGGTTAAGCGCTGCATAACGACGTCGCGCATTTGCTTTCCTGTTACACTTTTGGGGATGCAAAGAGCAACCTCACTCCGGAAAATGCCGGTCTCAATTGATCCGATGTCATTGATCCCAAAGAGATAGCCGTAGCATCCGACGGATTCTTTTTCGCACTCTTCGAACAAATCGTTGCCGGTCCAGTAGTAAGCTGCTCCAGATGGAGTGACGGAGCCAACGAGAAAAATCGACCCCATCGCCAGCTTGAAAATCCTCGTCATAATTCGTTTCTCCTGTGCCTTCTCTAAGAGTGCACAGGTGAACGTTGGCCGCTAGAGCATCTTCACGGCTCAAATCGAGGAATTCTGGCCGCGGTGGTGACCGGGTGGTGACCGGAATGTAGACGCCCAACAGCATCGCCTAGTCAGTTCCAAAATAGTAATTGATTTCAAGGATTTACTGGCGCACCCGACAGGATTCGAACCTGTGACCTTTGCCTTCGGAGGGCGCTCAAGAACCTTCACGCAGTTTCATCCGTATACAGTGAGTTTCACTAACCCATTGAATTTGCTCAACTCGTTTGCCTGTCTTTTCACGCGCCTTCCTTGCAATTCCGTTCGCGGTGCTTACTATGTGCTTTCCTTTTTTCGGCATGCTGTTTCAATCGAGAGCCGACATGGTAGCAGTCAAACTCACCAAATCGAGCGTTAGCAGTGTTGTTCCTCAGTGTACTGACTATATCGTTTGGGACAGCGAGTTGCGCGGCTTCGGCCTCAAGGTATCGAAGGGCGGCCGCAAGTCATACATCTGCCAGTATCGCACACCGGGCGGACGCTCCGGCACCACGAGACGCATGACGATCGGCGCCCACGGCTCGCCCTGGTCGCCGGAACAAGCGAGGGAAGAAGCCCGGCGTGTGCTCGCGCGAGCCGCTATTGGCAGCGACCCAGCCAGAGAGAAGCAGGCCATTAAGAGCAGGATCAGCGTGAAGGCGCTCTGCGATCAATACGTGGAGCACGGTTGTGCGACCAAGAAACTTTCGACGCTCGCGACCGACATCGGCCGGATCGAGCGGCACATCAAGCCGCTGTTAGGCCACCGATTCGTCCAGGACATCACGCGGGCGGATGTGAAGCGCTTTCTCCACGATGTCGCCGTTGGCAGGACGAGGGCGAACTTCAAGACGAAGGCTAGGGGCTGCGCTTGCGTGAGGGGCGGCAAAGGAACGGCGACGCGCACAGTGGGCCTGCTCGGCGGGATATTCTCGTATGCCGTCGATTGCGGACTGATCGACGTGAGCCCAGTTCGCGGCGTGAAGCGCTTCCCAGACAATAGGGGCTACCGCTATCTGAGCCAGCGCGAGCTGGTTGCGCTTGGCAATGCCCTACGCGATGAGGAGGTGTCGGACGGAAACCGCAAGTCGATAGCTATCATCAAATTGCTCGTCTTCACTGGAGCGCGCAAGGGCGAGATCGAGGGCTTGAGATGGTCCGAAGTCGATTTCGATACCGGCTGCTTGAAGCTTGCCGACTCGAAAACTGGAGCGAAAGTCATTCCGCTGAATGCCGGCGCCCTGCAGATACTCAGCGAGCAAAATCGAGGGCAAGGCGATAACCACGTGTTCCCGGCCTCTCGCGGCGATGGCTTCTGGGAGGGAACCCCCAAGGTCTGGAGGTTGGTGCGCGCAAGGGCCGGCCTGAACGATGTCCGCCTCCACGATCTCCGCCACAGCTTCGCCAGCATTGCAGTTTCCGCCGGTGCCAGCCTACCGATCATCGGAGCCTTGCTCGGCCACAAGGACAGCGCCACCACGCAGCGCTACGCTCACCTGAGTGATGATCCGTTGCGCGCAGCGAGCGACGCAGTCGGACGCCAAATCGCGGCAGCCTTGTCTTCGGAGGGGACGGGCCGAGTCTTTGAAATCGGCAGGACCAGGGTGCGAGCAGGCGGCCCGAGGAACATACCGGTGCCGCGCTTGGATTGAGCCACAAGCTTGATCCCGCCGGCAACTGCCGCCCGGCCATCGGCCGCGGGCTATTGTGTGTGGACTTCGCCCATCGCCACCAGCGAAGCGGATGGCATCCGCCGGCAGGTCGAATCCGACGCCGACGCGCGGCTTGCTGCCGGCGCTGCGCAAATTGTAAACCCAGCTCATGGCGCCAAGCGTCTGCCGCAGCGCGGCGGATGCGCGAGACGTGCTCGCGGAAGAAACCTCCCTTCGAGCCGCCGGCAATGGGCTTGCGGACGTTGTCGACCCGGTCGCTGCGCTGTCCCGGCCGGTCGGCGTAGATGTTGAAGAACTGCCGCCAGTCGATGCCGTTCCAGTTCAGCTTGCCCGCTTCGAAACCGAGACGCTTGGCGTGCTCGGCGAGCAGGAAGGCGAGCGCGAAGGTGGCGACCGGGCAGCGGCACCGCCCTTCCGCCACACACGAGGCTGAGTTTCGCGCGGTCACTTGGACAACGACTCTTCATCAAATTCCCCTAGACAAACGCGCGCGACACAATAACATCCGCCGCAGCCTGTTGCTGCGCCAGCTAGGGGGCTCAATACTTCCGATGATCAAAATGATTCGGGTCATTCGAACGCCCGGCAATCGGGTGCTCGTCGCCCGCCGTAACGCTGTGCCGGATGATAGAAAACCGACAGGCGCGGAAAGAGGCTGAAAGCCATGCTCGACAAGACGAACACTCGCAACATCGCTCAGGCGCTCGATTGCCGATGCTGAAAGAAGCCGTGCTCAGTCAGTTGCGACGCGGCCTCGACAGCCACGAGAGCGATGAACCTTACGCCCTCGATTATCTGCAGCGGCTGAACCTCGCCGGTTACGACGTCAAAGGTCAGGTCAGTTCGGCGCTGGGCCAAGCGGGGCTCGGCGTCGGCTTGAGTGCGGGCGTCGACTTCGGCGCGGTGCTGATCCCGTTTGTTCACCTGGAACTCGGCGCAAATGTCGCCAGCGAAGGTACGGCCGACGGTCTGCTCGTGCTGCATCGCCTGTCGCACCGGCTATGGAAGGACGACATCGTTCAGCCACAGCAAACCCATAGAGACCACCGCGATGCGCCGCTGCCGCCGCCGTTCTTGCCGCCGTTCTGGTCGAGCCGTACACCACTCGCGCTCGCCTTCTTGCGCGGCAAGTCGTTCCGCCTCAACGCCGGCGTGTATGCGCGCGCCTGGGCCGGCGCCGGGACATTCGACGATATTGACGAAACCGGTCTCACGGTCGGGGTCGCGTTGGCCGCCGACGGCGGCGGCACGATCACGCGGCTCATCGACGAAAGCGTGCGCCACTACCCGGCATCGTCGAACGGGTCGGCGCTGCGCGAGGATGTCGACGCGTTGTTCGATGCGAACCTCAAGAACAAAGTCGCGGCATGGCTGATCGGCACCGGCGGTGGCGTGAAGGAACTCGTCGAGCTCGGCGCGCCGCGCCGCTCGCTCGCTGATCAAGCGGCCGATGGGGAAGTCCAGCTCGACAAGCCCCTACTGCAGCTAGCCGCAGCGTTCGACGAGCTTACGATCCCCGATGTCGACGCCATCAGCGCGACTGGGGTGGGTGTCAGCGTGCTGAAGGGATTGCGCGCCGTGGGTCGCAAGGTCCGCGATGCGGTCAAGGGCGACAAGCTGACTACGCAGGCGCTGCAGAGCCAGTTGGCGAGCGTGAAAGAGGAGCTCGAGGGGTGGCAGAGGGCGCTTGCGGAGCCCAACGCCGAGAAAATATTTGGCAAGAATACGTGCATAAACTTGTCCGCCCTCGCCGCGCGCAGGCTCGCGCAGGTGAAGCGCTTCCAAGAGGCGCTCGATAGCCGCAAAACGGCAAAGGCCGCCAAACCGCCCGCTCCGCAAGCTTCGCTGCTGCCGTTCAAGCTCGACATCAGCTGCTTCGAAGGTAGCGCAAGCGCCACGGCGAGCGCCAAGCTCGTGCTGCCGCGCGACAAGGTGAAGCTGCAGATTGAAGCTGGGGCCAAGGTGCGCGCCCGGCGCAACGTGTTCCGCTACCAGGCGTTCGTGCCCAGCTACGTGCCCGCTCTGCGCCTGCGCTGGACGCAGGATACCGTTGTCACCTACGTCTCGCGGCGCCTCTCGGTGGACGGAGCCGCTCAATCACGTTCGTTCAGTAAGGACCGATCCAATTTGGTGACGATGTCGTACCGCTCGGCGCAAGCGCAGTGGTTCGACAGTCGCGGCGCACCCGACCAAGGCATGGCGCGGCCCAACGGCAGCGGTGTTTCGTTCGGCATGTCGGTATTGGCCAGGTCGTTCGCTGCGTACGCGCGCTTCTGCAAGTTCGTGAAGGACGACCCGAAAAATCCCGAAGCGACGTTGGACGACGGGCTGAAAGCGCTCGAAAAGGCCCTGAAACAGCAACTGCGCGTCGGCGAAGACGAGCTGCGGAAATTCATGCGCAACGCGCCATCTTCGATGGGGCGGGTCAAGACGAGTCTGGACGAAGAGGATGTGGTCGGAAGCTACCTGGTCGAGAGCGCCTTCGCGTTCACCAAACCAGTTGCTCTGAAGCTCGACACACCGAAGACCGGTCCACAGACGTCAGGCGATCTTTTCGAGTTGGCGCCGGCTGCGAATCTCATCAAGAGCGGCACGCCCGGCCCTGAGCTGCGGTTGCAGGCGATCCGGCTGCGCTACCGCATTCAGACCGGCGACGAACGCGA
The DNA here is from genome assembly GCA_046160365.1 of Aestuariivirga sp. Taxonomy (GTDB): domain Bacteria; phylum Pseudomonadota; class Alphaproteobacteria; order Rhizobiales; family Aestuariivirgaceae; genus Aestuariivirga. Next base: position 16,666 of record JBJXGL010000122.1, read on the forward strand.
AGACACCATGATCGAGCTCGGCTGGAATCCAGAGCCCTGGGGCGAGGACGCGCCCGATGCGGCCGCCGACGCGCCCAAGTCGTTGCTTGAGCGCGTGACCGGCTTCGACCCGACGCTGCCGAACTGGCTGAAGATGTCGGCGCTCGCGATCGAGGTGGGCATCGAGTTAAAGTGGATCCGGCGGGTCGGATGCGAAGGCCTTATCGACATCCACACCCAGCTCTATCCCGATCCGTACAACCACGAAAAGCCGCCGGAAGGTTACGGCCGCGACCTTGCCAAGCGCCACGAAGAGCGGAACTGGCGCGACCTCAGTGATATCCTTGTGCCGCCTGTCACCCTGTTCAGGCAGTAGAAGATGCCCGCCCCCAGCTTCGAATCGATCCGCGACATCCTGCAACGGCACCTGCCTCGTGCGGCGGTTGGCAGCCCAGTATCCATCGACGGGGATGGCATTCATGTCGTCGATCCCGGCGTGAGCATTGGCGACCTGGCGCGCATGATCGAGGATCTCACCGGGGCGGCGGACTTCTTGCCCGAGAATCTCCCGGTGGCGGACATCCGATTGCAAACCCTGGAGTTATCGCGACCGGCCGGCGAGGGCGCTGACCTGACCTTCACGGTGCTCTGGGACAACATCTCGCTCGCGGTGGTCGAGAACTTTCCATTGAAATTGGCAAAGGTGGATTTCTCGCTGCGCGCGGGATGGCTGAGAGCGGTCGCAGAGGCAAAGTTCGCCATCGACGACTACGAGCTCGACGTGACGTTTGAGTTCCCAAGCCAAGTGCTGGAACTGCGCCTCGATCCAGAGCAGTTGCCCAGCGGCACGGACGGCTTCCTTGCCGGGCGCGGGCTCGTCGCCAAGGGTGGCGGCGCGAAAGTGCGGGAGCTGGTTGTCAGAGGTTCGCTGCTCTTCCAGCGGGTGATGGTCTATGTCGAGCTGGAGGATCTGTTCACTATTGGACCCGTGACCCTTTCCGCGGCGACGGCGGAGGTGGTGCTGGCGGGCGACGGCGATTCCTCCGCGGCGGCATCGGCGGAGATTCGGGTCGCGGTGGAAAATCATCTCGATCTCGTGATCGATGTCGCAGGCGAGGTGGATCAGCAGGGCTGGCGGGTCGCGGGTTCGCTGGAGATGGCGAAAGGCGGGTTCAGCATTGGCGACCTCGCGGCCTCCCTCGCGAAGCATCTCAACCAATCCGCGCCGCAACTGCCCGATGCGATTTCGAAGCTCGGACTCGCGCGCCTCGCGGTGGCGCTCGACACGCATGACGAAAGTTTCAACGTCGATTGCACGCTTGATTGGGCCCACAGCGCCGAGCTTGTCGTGCATCTCGAAAAGAGCGGTGGCCAGCTTCTCGTCACCGGCAGCCTCGCGCTCGGCGAAGTGGTCTTCAAGGTCGCCTTCAAAGCCGGCACCACCGCGCTGTTTTCCTACGAAGCGGCGGGAAGCAAACCGCTCAAGCTCGATCAGATCCTCGCCGCGCTCTCAGTCGATAGCACCGCCGCACTAGGGCCGGGCGGTACCGGGATTTCGCTGAACATCCGCAGCGCGGCGGTTGCGCTCGATGCGCAAAAGGAAGTGTTGATTGCGGCGGAAGTCGATGCGGGGATCGATCTTTCGCGGCTCGGCAAGCTGCCCCTCGTCGGTTCGCTGCTCCCGGCGGGCGAACCGCTGGGACTGAGCATCTCGCCGTATTACATGGGCGATAAGTTCGCGGCGGAGGCGGAGGTGCGGCCGCTGCTGCCCGCGTCGCTGGCGCTGCCGGACCCGCTGTCGGCAGGCATTCATGTGGCTGGTGCGCTGCATCTCGGCGGCAAGCCCATTTCCATGGACCTGAAGCTGGCTGATTCTCCGGCCAGCGCTCAGCCGCCGGCTACGGCCCAGCCGGTTACTGCCGCGGCGCCCGTGAGCGATGTGACCTGGACGCAGGTCAACAAAAAGCTCGGACCGCTGACGATCGCACGCGTTGGTCATGCCACGGACAAGGCGACCTTCCTTGACCTCGAGCTCGATGCCAGCCTCGAGATCGCGGGGCTCACGGTGTCAGTGAACGGGCTCGGCGTCCGCTACTCATTCAAGACTCGTGATCTCCAAGTGCGGCTGCGCGGGCTCGGGCTGGACCTCAAGCGTCCGCCAATGGAAATCGGCGGCGCGTTCATGAATGCCGATGGCGATTTCCTCGGCAAGGTGGTGATCTCCACGGAGAAGTTTGCGCTGAACGCGATCGGCGGCTTCAAGATGCTCGACGGCGTCCCTTCGATGTTCGCCTACGGCGTGCTCGACATGCCGCTGGGCGGGCCGGCGTTCTTTTATGTCGAGGGACTGGCGGCGGGCTTCGGCCTGCATCGCCGCCTCCACATGCCGAGAATCGAAGACGTCCGGACCTTCCCACTGGTCGCCAATGCCGGCGTCAAGACGGCGAGCACGCCGAAACCCGACGCGGAGTTCGGCAAGCTCCACGACTACATCTCCCCGCAGCTCGGCGAGTATTTTTTCGCCGCGGGCATCAAGTTCAATTCGTTCCGCCTCCTGCATGGCTTCGCACTCCTCGTGGTCTCGGTCGGCCGGGATCTCGAAGTCGATTTGATTGGCACCGCGGATTTCGCCTCGCCACCGGATTTGCCGGAAGGTGTCCCGGCGATGGCGAGCATCGAGCTCGATCTGATCGCGCGCATCGCCCCCGGGGAAGGCCTCATCGCCGTAGAGGCGCGGCTCAATCCGAAGTCCTACGTTTATGGGCCGCTCTGCCATCTCTCTGGCGGCTTCGCGTTCTACGCGTGGACGAAGGGCGCGCACAACGGAGACTTCGTTCTTTCGGTGGGCGGATACCATCCGGAATACACTAGGCCCGAGCACTACCCGATCGTGCCGCGCGTCGAGCTGAAGTATCAGGTCAGCTCCGAAATTTACCTGAAAGGCGACGCGTATTTCGCGCTCACGCCCTCGATCATGATGGCGGGCGGCGGACTTCATGCCGACATGCGGTCCGGCTCGCTCCACGCGTGGGCCGATCTGACGGTGGATTTCTGGGTGGCGTGGGAGCCGTTCCACTACGATGCTCGCGTTCACATCGGGATCGGCGCGCAATGGAAATGCTTTCACACCAGCGCCTCAGCCGATCTCCACATCTGGGGCCCGGAATTTAGCGGCACGGCGCACGTCGATTGGTGCATCTTCTCCTTCGACCTGGATTTCGGGCCGCATTCGCCGGCCGTGCCGCTGCCAATCAGTCTCGCAAAGTTCAAGAAGTCTTTCCTTGGTGTGACCGGAGATACTGAAACCGCCAACGCGACACTCGGAGTCATCCTCGCCAAGGGCGTCGTGGGCGAGGTGGATGGAATGCCGGTCGTCTCGCCGGCCGACCTGATTGTCAGCACGTCCTCGCGGGTGCCAGCAAAAACCGCGAGCCTTTTTGGGCAATTTGATCTCAAGGTTTCGAATCCTGAGCTTAAGCTTGGGGTGACTCCCGCCGGAGTCGAGGCGATTCAAGTGTCGAACCACGTGGTCAAGGTTGAGCGGGATAAAATGGATGTTTCGGAAGAATTTGCAGCTGTCTCGCTCGAGACGGGCTTTCCCGCAGCGCTCTGGGCGCCGAGCATTTGGGCCGATGCGAACGCCCTGCCAATCAGCGCGGTCAGCGGCATCGAGCTGCGCCCGTCAGGTCTGCCGGAGCCGGGCCAAAGCATGGAAAAACGAGTGGACAAACTCACTTATGTTCTGACGCTTCGTGCGGTCCGCGAGGTCGTCACGGAAGTCCGTTCTGCCGGCCCGATGGCGGTCTCATTGCCAAATGCTGATCTCGACAAGTTGGGGCTTCACCCCGAAGCTTTGACCTTCGTGTCGAAACCCATCCGCCCAACCATCCAGCTGGGCGGATGGAAAGGAGACGCCATTGCCTGAAGTCGATACCGGCCCGGATCTGAAAGCGGACGACAAGGTCCGGTTCGTCGAAAGCCATCGCCCCGCGCTGGAGGATGGCACCTATACGGTGACGGTTACGCACCGCCTGGAGGTAAACGGCAGCACGGAACTGGATGCCACACGCTCGCTCAGTTTCGTCGTGGCTGGGCCGCGTTTTGTCCTCGCGCCAGGCGAAATCGCGAGCAGTTTCCCGCCGCCGGGCGCGCGCGGCGACTTCGGTGCGGTGCTGCCGCATGTGGTGCTGCGCCGCGCGTCGTTGCCGTGGGAGCGGTCGGCGGTCGAGGGCGCGGGCCGCAAAGGCCCGCCCTGGCTTGCGCTTCTCGTCCTCGAAGAAGGCGAAATCCTGAATAGCGAAATAGTGCCGGCCTCGAAATTGATGACCGCGACGCCGCCGCAGCCGACCATGCCATTCGCCATGCTGCCGCAAGGCCCCGGCGACGATCCGAACCAGCAGGTGCTCGTCATTGAAATCGCGGCGGACACCGCGAAAAAGATTCTGCCCGAAGCCGCCGAATTATCCATTCTCACCGGCGTGCGGCACGTCAATGGCATCGACCGCGCATTGGTGGTCGCCAATCGCCTGCCTGCGCCGGACACGAATCGCAAACACGCGCATCTCGTCTCGCTGGAAGACCAATATCGCGGAACAAATCCGGAGCACTGGGCGAAGCAGGCGGCCTCGGGAAACATCCGCCTGGTCAGCCTCGCGCAATGGGATTTCTTCATCGACGACTCCGGCGGTCATCTCGGCGCGATTTTGAACAATGTTTCCATTCGCCGGCTCAAGCTCGACCCGGCCGGGCTTGGTGCGAGCGTCGGTCCGGTGCAGGCGGGTGCGGTACCGGTGGAATACCGGCTCGCGACCGGCAAGCGCACCGCAGCGTGGTATCACGGCCCGCTTGCAGTGCGGGATCACGGAGCCACGTTCAAACTGCCGGCGCGCCGGGCCGACGACCTAATGCTGGTCGAGCGGGCCACGGGGATGCCGGACATTTCCTACGCGGCGGCTTGGGAACTCGGGCGGCTCCTGGCGTTGCGCGACCCCGCCGTCGGCATTCCGCTGCACAAATGGAAGCGGCAGATCGCCCACGCCACCTACGCCGGGCAATGGATCGACCTGGCGCCGGTTTCCCCGCCAAAGTTCCCTCTTGCCGAATGGTTTGAGAATGCTTTGGCCCGGCTCGCCGCCGTGCCATTCAGCTACCTCGTGCCCGAGGCGGGCCTGCTGCCCCCGGAATCGATTTGCCTTTTCACTCTCGATTCGACGTGGATCACGGCCCTCTTCGACGGCGCTTTCAGCATCGGCCGCAGCAGCGAGCGGCAGCGCACCGCCGACGAGGGTTTGCGGCATGAACTGCCGAAGATTCGTCCCTGCTCGGGAATCCTGCTTCGCTCCGCCGCGGTGGCGGGCTGGCCGGACCTTGTGGTGGACGGCTTTGGCGGCGGAACGAAGCTGACTTCACTGCGTTTCGAGCGCCTCGCCAAGGATACGCTCCTGGTGCTGTTCGAAGGCGCGCTTGATTACGCCGACGTGCATCCCCATCCACAGGCGTTGCACTTCGGCTTCGATGGGGATGCGGACGCCGGGTACAAGAAACAAGGGCAGGATGTGACGTTCCGCGACGGCGGCGCGCGCGTGGTTGACATCGAAATGCTCAAAGGCGTCCTCGGCGCGACCGGCTCGCACGAATTCGCGCTGAGCATGATCGAGGGCGTGCCCAAAGTGTCCTACTCGATCAACACCGTGGATGTATCGCATGGCTGAGCTGCTCGTCTTCACCAACGCAACCGCCATTTGGCTCGGCCGGGCTCGGCGCGTCGTCGGGCCGCTCGCCGACTATGAGCGGCTGCCGTGGTTCGACGGCAAGCGCGATCACAACGGCTCGGTCCCGCACCTCGCCTCGGCGATCAACGCACCGCCTTTCACCGATCATCAGGCCTGGCTGGAGCCCGGAGTGCATCTGCACTGGAACCTGCCCGCCGGGCTGACGCGCGGTGCGACCCGGCGCAGCGCCGTGCGGCCGGTGCAGGTCGGCGATCTGTGGTTTCCACCGGCACCGAACCGATGGCTGGTATTGCGACGAAACCTCGCGACAGACGAAATCCAGCGGGCGTGGCTGGTCGAAAGCGACTACGTCCACCCGCCAGGGCCTCGTCCGGCCGGCGTGATCGCTTACCCGCGCCAGACTCATGGGCCCGGCGTGGCGCCGTACCTTTACGTTGGACGCCAGATCGAGCTGGACCCCGGCACGATGGTGCCGCTTGACAGGGCGTATTCGCGGATCGGGCCAGAGACATCCCTCGGCCACCATGGCTTGGGGCTCACCGCGCTCGGGCCGGGCGATCCGCTCTTCGCAGCGTATTATCCCGGGTGCCGGAGCGTTTTCGGTCTGCACGACGACAAGCCGCCGTTGGGTAATTCGGTGCGCTACAACGTTTACGGCTGGTTTTCCGAGGGAATTGTCGAACCGCTGGCCAATATGGTCGCGGCCTTGCGCACCAACCCCGCTACAGCCCTCAGCCTGCTCGCGATTGCGGCGAAGAAGAACAACGCGACATCGCCCGATCCCGATCCTGCGAAGCTAACCGGGGCCCAGTGGAACGAGGCGCTCCAACTCGCTCTTGGTCAAGAATTTGGCTGGCGTACGTACGACACGAATCTGCCGGAAGGATTCGATTTTCCCATGAACCTCGTGTGCGTCGGTGGTACCCGGATCACGCCGGGAACCGAGACGCCTGCACCCACCGCCCCGGCCGCGAGGCCGATCGGCATCGGGAGCAGCGCCGCCGAAGCGGTCGCGGCGTGGCTGATGGGCGACGCTTCGCTGAAACCATCGGAAGAAGATCGGCTGGTGCAGGCGCTAGCTGGGAGCGACCTGACAAATCACGCCCTCGACCTCGGACCGAAACTCGCCGAGGCGCGGCATACCGAGCAGTTTCGGGCTTACCGCGGCCATACCATCTGGATGATCCGCCCTTCCGAGGCCAACGGCGCGAAGCCGGACGAGGACGCCAGCCTTTCGCTGCCGGACGAGTTGGCGCACGAGTTGAATGTCCTCAATGCATTGCAGGAAGAATACGACCGCGCGCACGACGCCATCGCCGCGCTGCGGCAAGAGCTTTTCGCCGACTGGCACCACTACATGACGACGGCCTATCCCGAGGGAGATTCAGACCCGCTGGCCCTGGATGAAGAAGCCGTGCGCCACCTGGTCGAACACACGCGGCTCGAACCGCTCGAAGCGCTCCAAAGCCGAACCGGACATCTTTTCCGCGCCCTCGATTCCGCAGGCAACGTCGTGCTCGCCGATCAGCACCCGACAACGGTAACCGGACCGGCACCGTATGGCCCGCTGGTCGGAGGACCGGCCGGAACGGAATTCGCCGATGCGGTGCCAGCGGGGAAACCGCTTGCCGGTTTCGAAATATGGTCGGGCGCTATCATTGACGATGTGGGATTGCTCGGCGCGACAACTCGCCGGCCCACCGGTGGCAATCAGCGGATCCAGCTCGCCGCCGGCGAACATGTCACGGCAATCTTCGGCGAGAGCGGAACCTGGCTTTCGTATGACCTGGTGAGCAAACTCGGCTTTGAGACGAATCTTGGGCGCTGCTTTGGCCCGTGGGGCGGCTGGGACTCCGAGGTCCGGACGCCGTTCCGTCTAGAGGCTCCCGACGGCATGGTGATCGTTGGGCTGCGAGGCCGGAGGGAAACTTACCTCAACGCCATCGGCATCCTCGTCGCGCCCGTCAGTCACTTGGACGCTCCGGCGAAAGATCCCGGCGGCACACTCGCCCGGGCGGTCGTGGACCAGTATCGTATCGTGCAAACGCTGCTGGACGAAATGGGTCAGACACTCGCCATCGGCCCAGTTCCGGGGCCGCGATACTGGCGTCCCAACGACCCGGTAATTGTCCTCGATGACCCAGTGGCCGCGGTCAGCCCGCGAATCGACGGCAGCAAGCAGCCCGACGGTCTGCTCCGCTGCTTTGCCTTAAGCCTGTCCCCCCTTGGCTGGGAAAACAGCGGTGATGCTTTCGCCGGAGCCGCGCGCGCGCCGCTGGGAAACAACGCCTTAGCGTGGCACTTGTCCGAGCATCTCATTCCTCAGCCGAGTTCCGAGGGCGAGAACTGGCATGCGCTCCAACTCGAATGGGAGGTCGAGATTCAGCCGCTGGTCGAGGGTGGCAACATCGGCACCGGCCGTTTCGCGCCGGACTTCATCACCGCCTCGCAGGATTTACCCGCCGCGAGCGAGGACCTCGCGGCGAAGAAAGGCCTCGAGCGGACGCGCACGTGGCAGTATCTCGCCGGGCGCAGCATCCTGAATCCCGCTGCCTGGCGGATCCTGAGCGAGCGGCGTGAAGAGATTCCGAAAGATATCGCGGACAAACTTGCCAAGCCGCCGGGAGCGCTGATGGTGCTGCCGCTCGGTGGCTTCCACGACCAGCTCTTGATGCAGCGCCAGGAGCCGCAGCTCGGGATTGTCGATCCCATTGGATTGCCCGGCCAGCGGTCGCTCACGGGCAGGGCGCGAGAGGCGGTGGGCAATTTGCATCCGACATCGCCATTGCCGGGCAATCCGTTTCATCCAATTCGCTCGGGCGATCTCGTGGTCGAGCGCTTGCGGGTGATCGACATTTTCGGACGCACCAAAACCTGGCAGCCGAACAGTGTCCGGACTGCGCGGTTCATGCGCCCTGAAAACACTGCGCAAACCGACCGGGCCGTGCTCCCGCTGCGGTTCGCGCAGGCGGCGCGGCTGAATTTCCGCTGGCTCTCCGCGGCGCATGAAGATATCGAATCGAATGCGCATCCGGCCACGTCCCCGGTCTGCGGATGGCTGCTGCCGAATGATCTCGACGGCGAAGTGGCGGTTTATGGAAGGACGGGCCACCTGCTTGGCTCGGTGGCCGCGGGCGGCATCTGGGAACCCGCGCCGGGCGATGCCGTGGCGCCGCGCTCCTGGCGTGAAATTCCGGACGTCCCGCTCCGGCGCGTCGTGCGCTGGATGACGTTGCCTTCAAACTCCGACGCCATCGGCAGTTTCCTCGAAATGCTCGACGCTGCCCTGGAGCAGATCGATCCAAAAGATGCCGCGCAGCATCAAGCCCGGGCCCTGCTGATCGGACGGCCGATCGCCGTAGTGCGAGCTCGGCTGGATTTCGCGCTCCAGCATCACGCGGCGCTCGACCAATCGGCGAACGCGCTGCGCGCCCGGATCGCCGGCGGGGAAGACGATAGCCACGGTATCGGGGCCGTCGAAGTACCCGTCCGTCTCGGCGAGCATGATCAACTCAACGATGGACTTTGCGGCTATTGGATCGAAGAGGGCGCGGTGTTCCGGGACGAGACTTTTTACACGCCGCACGGCGTGAACCCCGGCACTCCGCATGACCGGATTCGCGCGCTGGGCGATGAGCCGCTCGGCGAATTCCCGATTCGACTGACGGCCGGGGGTCCGGCGCAAACCGTGACGATGCTCGTCGACCCGCGGGGCGTCGTGCATGCCACCTGCGGCGTTCTCCCGGCCAAGTCCATTGCCATTCCGCCAGATCAATATGCCCGGCAGGCTGCGGAGCTGCGCGTCACGTTCCAAACCGCGCCGATCCTGACCGCGCCGGATGACGTCGCATTGCCGTTGCCCTCCGAGCCCGGCTATTCTTGGTCTTGGATCGAAGCCTCGGCGGACGGTTCATGGCAGGAGACACCACATCATCCGACAGTGCGGCAGACCGACCTTGTGGCTGGATTCGGCGCGAATGGCAGCGCGCTGTGGGATCGTCTCGTGGAGCAGGGCCGCATCGTGCCGCTCGACCGTCACGATGCCGGCGTGCTGATGCCCGGAGATCGAAACGCGCCCGCGAACCGTTTCGACGATCTTAAGCTCAACCCGGAGGCCGTCGAGCGCGGACTGCATGACATTGCACGTTCGATCGGCGAGGCGGGTATCGCGGCCAGCTACGGCCCGCGCGCGGTCGCCCGCGACGGCTGGCTGCAACTGCGCGCGGCGCCCTTGCCGGTGAATTCACAAAAGGACGCTGCTTCCAGGCCCGGCCCGGGAGATGGCCCATGAACAAACGCCGCCGCAAACTCCACGCCGCGCGCGAGCACCCGGAGGTGGCTGGCCTCGAAGCCTCGCTGCACCATTCCAGCGGCTGGCCCGTGCTCAGCATTGTCGACTCGCCGCAAACCCTCGAACTCGAGCTGATCAACCGCACGCCACAGCCAGTGACGGCCGGCCCCGCGCATCTGAACCTGGTCTTCCGTCCGGGCATCCTGACCGCGCTCGAGGATATCGTTCTGGCGCCGCAAAGCGAGGCGGCATGGTCGCTCACGATCCGCCCGCCCAAGGCCGACGAGTTGCACCGCGATGTTGTTTGGGAGTTCGCCGGAGTCGATGCCTTTACTCTCGCGCCCGGCGAAAGCATGGCGATTCGGATCGACGGTGTCAGCGCCGATGCCGCGGGCGGATCCCGCGCGAGCCGGGTGCAACTGCATTACTTCAACTTTTTCCTGGAGAACGGTGTTGAGGTTGCCGGAACGCAGCTCATGCACCTGCCGGTCCTGAGGCGCCACGAGCCGGTGGGCCTGCCTGCCACCGCGCTGCGCACTGGCTCGACCGCGGTCTCGGGGCCGTTCCGCGCTGGCTTCCTGAACGGGCCGGACCTATTGAATGACGGCAAAACGCCGAACACGCTCAAACTTCGCATCGTCAACACCACTGGGCGGCCGATTCCGCTCTCGAACGTCGACGACGCGGCGACCCGCTTCTACCTGTCATTCCGAACCGGCGACGAAAACGCCGAATGGGGACTGCTCGGTTCGCACAATGATCATCTCGACCTCGCCGTGGACCAGGATGGCTGGCAGGTCGACAATCACACCATCCGGCGCACCGATCCCGCGCCTTGGGAGCGCGACCAGTTTCTCGACCTCGAATTGACCGTCTATACCGCAGCGCGGACCGGCGACGCACAGGTGATCGTCACCTACGAAAACCTGCCCGCAAACGACGACGGCGATCTGGTGCTCCTGGCCCATCTCGGTCCGGTGGTGGCAGGCGAGACCGGCGTGTCGATAAGCGGTGGCCTCGAAGTGACTGGTCCCATCAAGAGCGGGGCGAATCATCCCGTCATCACCCCGGCGACGTTCAAGTTGGGTGGCGACATCGGCAGCTTTTATCCGGTTGTCTTCGAGGATCTCGGCTGGGCGCAAGGCGAGTTTCGGTTCGAGGTGTTCCGCGCGGATACGCACGTCGACGGGCAGTGGCGCGGCTCCATGATGGCGAAGGCCGTTTGTCACGACGACTCCTACGGAAACGGCTCGGGCTACTGGTCGATCGAAGTTCGCCAGTCCACCGCCAGCGGCAAACCCACCCGGTATTTCGTCGGAGGCTTCGAGAGCTATCCTTATGCCTCCAAGCATGTACTCTGGTTGGCCGGGGACACGACCTATTCCTGGCTCGCCAACCACGAAGCTCGGATCGCCCCGTCCGATCTTGGGAACCCCGATGCGGTGAGCGTCGATCAGCCTGTGCCGAAGAAATACGCCGTCAAAGATGCGCCCGACGACCGATTTTCCGCAGAGTATATCTCCATCAGCGAAAGCCTCGGCCGCGACACCAGCCCTGTGCCGAGGGGAGCCATCCTCATGTGGTCCGGCAGCTTCGACAATATCCCGCTTGGCTGGGGGCTCTGCAATGGAGCGCTCGGGACGCCCGATCTGCGCGACCGCTTCATCGTTGCCGCCGGTGGGACCTATGAGCCGGGCGCACAGGGCGGTCAAGATGCGGTGCAGCTCGGCGTACAACAAATGCCCAAGCACACCCACGACGGTCAGGTGCAAGGCACGGGCACGCACCGCCACATCATCCCGGTCGATCATGGCACCGTCGCCGGTCTTGGGTGGTATTCGCCGAATGCGATCCGCGCCTCGACCTCCTATTTCAACGAAAGCACATGGGCGGAAATCGATTCGTGGGCCTATACAAGTTACGGCCTCGCCGCCCCAGCGCCCGATGGCGGCGAAGGCGAGCACTCCCATACGCTGTGGCTCGACTCAACGGGCGGCGGCCAAGCCCACGAGAACCGCCCGCCGTACTACGCGCTGTGTTTCATCATGAAGCTCTAGCAGTCCGCTGAAAAACCCCGAGCGGGGCGGGAGTGGAAAGAACGTGGGGGTAACGGATTGTTGGTGAGGCCGGAAGCGTGACGAGTATGGAGCGCATCAATGGCTGGAACGATGAAGTGGGTGGTGAGACTGGAAGCGGTGTTTGAGGACGGCCGGGCGCCCTGTGCCGAGGTTTGCCATCCTCATGTGGCACAGCAGCTGGGAAGTGCCGCTCGGCTGGGCGCTCTGCAATGGACGCGACGGAACACTCAAAATTAGCAGTTTGGACATCGGCGGCTCCGCCCTCAACTACATCATGAAGAAGTGAATGAAACAGAGGCGGGCGCGGTCCAAGGGGTGGTGACTCCGATTGACCGTTATCCGTGTTCGCAGGGTGGGCGGCGCTCCCTTTTAGGCCGCACGCGTCCGTCCGCAACCGCGCCCGCTTCGCTCGCATCGTTCGACTGAGCTCTCCCTGACCGTTCGCGTTCGCGGTCCTCCACTGCGTTCCGGCCCTTCGGGTGCGGTCGGCCACGTGCGGCCTGCCGGTCGCTGTTCGCCGCCCACCCTACTCACAGAGGAACGGGCGAGAACAGGAAAACAGCGATTTCAACAATCGTCAATCGACAACAAATCCCAATCGAGCGCTAATCTGAGCCGGGCCTTTGGAGCCGAGGACGAGAACCCTTACGCAGTGATCTGGAACCCCGTTGACTGACGCAACACGGCCCCGCGCGAGCCATTGCGCGGGGCGTGTTTCATGGTTTTCCGTTCAAACAGACAGCCGCCCAGCGACAGTTTATGGCTTCGGCACATATGACTTTTCTCGTGTTTTGATCTGTGAATCTTGGCCCGCATCGATGATTTTTCCTCGAATTTTTTCGCTGATTTCTTCGAGATCGAAGCCCGAATTTCTCACGAAATTTGCCTCCCAACGATGTTGTTCCATGCCATCCGATGGCGTGCCAGGTCGATTTTGCTCAGCCATCGGACGTGAACTACCAGGCACATCAGTGAAGCCGTTGAGGGCCGGAGAAGCGCGCGGATCGGTTTTAGAGCGAGGGCAAGATAAAAGGAGTGGTGACAGGTTAGGCGGAAGTGATTGATCCGACTCGCGACGCCTAACGCCACCATGCCATTCCGCGGTGATATGCTGACACCACCCTGCAAAGATGTCGAGTTTGCGGGAATGGTTTGCCTGCTTGCGGCGCCGCACCAACATCAGGCACCGAGAACAGGAGCGATCACGTCGTTTGGTGTTCCGCATGCCGTTCATGCCAGCGACCGGCCAATGGACTGCCCACCCCTACGCCTTGCGCACGGCCAATTGAGTCGGGCACTGTTGGGATGTGAAAGGTTATGTTGATTCGAATCAGAAATGCCTCTCTCTATTGACAAGATCGAAGCGCTGGCGCCGGATCAGGCATCGCTCGCCGCCGCGGTGAAGATCAAGCCCGGTGCCTGGCCGCTGCTTGCGATGGACTCTGGTCAAGCATTCGCTTGGGGCGAATGCCAGGGATCGGGCTCGACGCCCTATCGGGTCTGCGTCGAGATCGGCGATCTCGGCTACAAATGTAGCTGTCCCAGCCGCAAATTTCCGTGCAAGCATTCGCTGAGTCTCATGCTGCTCTTGGCCAAGTCGCCGAAGGGCTTCCAAGCCGGCGCTATACCGGATTGGGTCGGCGATTGGGCCAGCCGACGGCGGCCCGGTGCGGCAAAGAAGCCAGACGCCACGGAGAAGCCGCGCGCCTCGCTCGATGCCGCCCTCGGCGAAGCGCCGTTCGAGCCGCGCGACGAGAAGGCCGAGGCGCGCTCGGCGCAGCAGCGTGAGCGGCTGAGGGCACAGCGCGAAGAGAGCATCCGCGCCGGCCTCGACGAACTCGATCTGTGGATCGCGGACCGGTTGAACCGCGGCCTTGCCGGTTTCATGGCGGAGGCCTCGCAGCAATGCCGGGTGCTGGCGCAGCGCATGGTCGATGCCAAGGCGCCGGGCATCGCGACCTGGATCGACGCGGTGCCGAGCGATGTTCTTGGACTGCCTGAGCGCCTGCGCGCCGATGCGGTGATCGAGGTTCTCGGCAGCCTACATCTTCTGGCGGAGGCCTATCGGCGGCAGGACAAGCTGCCAGAGCCCTTGCGCCACGATGTGCGCCGCCTCGTCGGTTGGACCCAGGAGCGCCAGGCCCTTCTCGAAGATGCCACGGCGCCGCGCACCGCCACCGTATGGACCGTGATCGCAACGCATGTCGAGGTGCAGCCGGACAAACTGCGGCGCATCGAGACCTGGCTCATGGGTGAGCGCGATGGCGCCCCGGTCCATGCGGTCCTGATCGACTTCGTGCCGGTTGCGACCGGTGCCGGCGGCTCGGCGTTCCTGCCTGGCGAAATCTTCGAAGGCGAAGTCGTCTACTACCCATCGGCGGCGCCCCTGCGCTCGGTCCTGGCGCGGCGCGGCGATACGCCGGCCGCCACGCCACCAGCAACGGCATCGCTCGCCGCCGCCCTCGATGCCTATGATGGCCTGCGCGCGGCACAGCCTTGGCTCAGGCATTGGCCGATGACGGTAAGCGGCGTCGCCTGCCGCCGCCATGGCGCGGACGGCCTGTGGCTCGTCAATGGCGAGGCGGCCGTGCCACTGCATCCACGCCAGCAGGATGATGGCCTGGTTCTCACCGGCCTAGCACTGCAATCGGTGACCGGGCTGTGGGACGGCAGATTCTTCACCGCCGTCATGGCCGAAACCGCGCTTGGCCGATGGGTGCGGCAATGACCGACGCGGTTGACCTCAGCCAGACCAAGGATATCAAGCAGTCGCTATTGCTCGGCCTCGGCAAAGCGCCGCTCTCCGGCGCCGATCCGCTTGCCACGTTGTCGCTCGTCGCCATGCGCGGGAAATTCGCGCGGCCCGCGCGTCCTACTGCAGCTGCCGACACGGGCGTTTCGCACGAACTGTCCGCAAAATATCTCCTAGACGAGTCCCGCGCCAAACTCGTCCGCCTTCTCTCCGGCAAGGACGCGAAGATCGATGACGGGATCGCCAATGGCATCCTGCGCGCCATCAAGGCATCCGGCCTGAGGCTGCATCCCTTCGACTACGCGCGCCTCGAGGACTTCATCGCCTGCCACGCTGCCGATCTCGGCCCCGAGGAACGCGCCTGGCTGAAGCTCGTCCGCCCGGATCGCAAGCCGGACGACGATCCGTATCTCGACGGTCCACTGACCGAAGAAACGCTGCCGCAGGCGAGTAAAGCGCAGAAGCTTCGATTCCTTCGCGAGTTGCGGGCAAGCGACAGTGCGAGAGCGGGCGAGTTCATCGCAAAGTTGATGCCGAATGAGCCCGCCAACATGCGGGGCGAGCTTGTGGGCATACTGGCTGCAAGACTCGACGAAGCCGATAGACAATTTCTTGAGAGTCTCGCTCAGGACCGAGCCCAGTCGGTGCGCGATGCAGCAAGCGAGCTTCTTGGACGTATTCGCGGTACCGACGCTTTCGCAAAGCGCATCGAGCGGCTCAAGGACTACGTGAAGATCAAGACGGAAGGACTGCTTCGCCGACACAAAGTACTGAAGCTTGTCGAGCCCGCGGCGAGCAAATCGGCGGAAGGCTACGTCGGCGCACGCGCCTTGTTCGGCGGACTGCACCTAAAGGACATCGCTGACGCACTGGGCGAGTCCGAGTCATCCCTGCTTGAAGCGGCATCGCGCACCGAGAAGGCGGGAATGGCCCCCTTCTTGCTGCTCGTGGCAGCTGTAAAGGACGGGCTCATCGACCTTGCCACCAAATATCAATCGATACACGAAGGCGACAATGGTGAGCACACAATCGAGTTCTTGAGGGAAGCTCTCCCCTTCACCGATGGTGCTGCCCGCGACCAGGCGCTGCGCATCGCCGTTCGTCCGAAGTCTTGGCGCGAATCGCCCAATCCATTCATCGTCGAGCAGGCCGCCGCTTGCATCGCTTCGCCGCTGCCCGTCGATCTGGCCACCGAGATTGTGGAACTGCCATTTTGGTCGAGCAGTGAAAGCGATGGCCGCTACGAGCACCTTGCAGCCGTGCTCGCGCCGCTCATTCCGCGCGAACTGTCACATCGGTTCGTCACGATGTCCGAGTCCGTGTCTCGCCGCGCCACGCTTTATCACCGCTTTCTACTCTCCCTTCCCGAGCAATGAGGACGCCCGATGGCCAAGTCTACGAAACCTACAGATAGCTCACAGTTTCGCCTCACGGCGGAAGAGACTTACGCGCACGAACTCGAAGCACTGGCCAAAGTCGATAGCAAGTCCAAACCAACAGGCTGGAAGCTCTCGCCGCAGGCCGTCGTCCTCTATCTCATGGGCGGCAAGCTCAAAGGTGCGCCGGACATCACGCCAAAATATGTCGGCAATAAACGGCTGATCGAGACCGCCGTGGCCACGCTCGCGACCGATCGCGCGCTGCTGCTGCTCGGCGTCCCGGGCACCGCCAAGTCCTGGGTCTCGGAGCATCTCGCCGCGGCGATCTCCGGTAATTCGCAGCGCCTCATCCAATGCACGGCGGGCACCGACGAGAACCAAATCCGCTACGGCTGGAACTACGCCATGCTGCTCGCCAAGGGCCCCTCGCGCGCCGCTCTCGTGCCGACACCGCTGATACGCGCCATGGAGGAAGGAAGCCTGCTCAGGCTCGAGGAGCTGACCCGCATGGGCTCCGACGTGCAGGACACGCTCATCACCGTGCTCTCCGAGAAGATGCTGCCGATCCCCGAGCTCAACGACGCGGTTCACGCCCAGCGCGGCTTCAACGTCATCGCCACCGCCAACAACCGCGACAAGGGCGTCAACGAACTGTCCTCGGCGCTGAAGCGCCGCTTCAATGTCGTGGTGCTGCCGCTGCCAGACGACATCGACGAGGAAACCGCCATCGTCGTCAAGCGCGTCAATGAGATCGGCACTGGCCTGTCGCTGCCCGAGATCGCGCCCGCCGACAAGGAGATCGCCCGCGTCGTCACCATCTTCCGCGAGATGCGCGACGGCCAGACGCTGAACGGCAAGCAGAAACTCAAATCGCCGACCGGCACGCTCTCGACCGCCGAGGCGATCTCGGTCGGCATCGGCGCCTGGGCCGAGGCCGCCCATTTCGGCTCGAGCGCCATCGATGCGACGTCGCTCTCCGCCAACATCGTGGGCGCCGTGGTCAAGGATCCGGTGCAGGACCGGATCGTGCTCCAAGAATATCTCGAATCGGTGGTGCGCGAGCGCGCGGGCTGGCGCGATCTCTACGACGCGATCCGCGAGGTGATGTGAGCGAACGCCTGCATCTCCTCGGCATCCGGCATCACGGGCCGGGTTCCGCCGCGAGCGTCATCGCGGCGCTCGATGCGATCAATCCTGCTATCGTGCTGATCGAGGGCCCCGCCGACGCCAACAGCATCATCGAATACGCCGCCAAGCCCGGCATGCGTCCGCCGCTAGCCATCCTGGTGCACGACGCGGACGATCCGTCGAAAGCTGTCTTCTATCCCTTCGCGGAGTTTTCCCCTGAGTGGCAGGCGATCCATTGGGCCCTCCACCGCAAGCGTCCGGTGCGCTTCATCGATCTCGCCGCCGGCCATCGTCTCGGCAATGTCGATGAATTGTCCGAGAACGCGCTGCCATCGCTCCATCGCGATCCCTTGTCGGCGCTCGCCCATGCCGCAAGCGAGAGCGACGGTGAAAGCTGGTGGAACGGCGTCGTCGAGCAATCGGCCGGCGGCCCAGAGGTCTTTGCCGCCATCGCGGATGCCATGACGGCGCTGCGCCAGTCGCTTGAGGCCGACGCACCGATGACCGCGCGCGAAATCCAGCGCGAGGCCCATATGCGCCTCGAAATCGGCAAAGCGCTTGGTGAGACCGAAAAACAGATCGCCGTCGTCTGCGGCGCTTGGCATGTTCCAGCCTTGCGCGAAGAGGTCCCGCCTAAGAAGGATCGCGAACTCCTCAAGGGAGCGGCCATCGCCAAGACCATCGCAACCTGGGTGCCCTGGACCGATACCCGCTTGGCCGCGATCTCCGGCTATGGCGCGGGCGTCATCTCGCCCGGCTGGTATCGCCACCTGTGGACCGAGTTCCATGTGCGCGGTACCGGGCGCGCGCCGATGGCCGTCGCGGCGCGCTGGCAGACACGCGTTGCGAGTCTCCTGCGCGAGGAAGGCCTGCCGTCGGCGACGGCCTCGGTCATTGAAGCGGCGCGGCTCGCCATCTCGCTCGCGGCGGTGCGCGGCTTCCCGCTGCCCGGCCTCGCCGAGATGCAGGACGCTTCGCTCTCGGTGATGTGTCATGGCGACGACATTCTTCTGCGCCTCATCGGCCAGCGCCTGGTCATCGGCGATGAGATCGGCGAGATCGACGAGAGCGTGCCGCAGATGCCGCTCGCCGAGGATTTGCAGCGCTGGCAGAAGAGGCTGCGCATGAAGCCGTCGGCTTCCGAGGAGGAAATGGCGGTCGATCTCAGGAGCGAAACCGGTCTGCTCAAATCGGCGCTGCTGCACCGCCTGCTGCTCATCGATGTGCCCTGGGGCCAGGTGACCGATGCGCAGGCTGGCCGCGGCACCTTCCGCGAAATTTGGCGCATCGCCTGGCAGCCGGAATTGAGTGTGAAACTCGCCGAGGCGGTGCGCTTCGGCACCACGATCGAGCAATCCGCCGGCAATGCCGCGTTGGAGGCGGCGGAGAAGGAGACGGGTCTTGCCCGCTGCGCCGAATTGATCGGCCGCTGCCTCAATGCCGATCTTCCCGAAGCGGCCGAAAAGCTGACGAGCCGCTTGCAGGCACTTGGCGTCAATTCGGGCGACATCGCCCAGCTCATGTCGGCCGCGCCGCCGCTTATCAACATCCTGCGCTACGGCACCGCCCGCAAGCTGCCGCGCGAGGCGCTCTTAGCGTTGGTCTCCGGCATGTCAGCGGAAATCTGCGCAGGTCTCGGCCCCGCTTGCCAAGGCCTAAACGAGGAAGCGACACAGGCGATGTTCGCGGCGATGCAGAGTTTCGACGGCGCCGTTCCGCTGCTCGAGGACGCCTATCATCTCGAAGCCTGGTTCGAGGCGCTTAGCCGTATCGAGGCCGACGACAGCGCAACGCCCTTCCTACGCGGCTTCGCGCTTCGCCGCCTCTACGATGGGCAGAAACGCGATGCGGAGACGGCCGCCACTCGCTTAGCCCGCGCCCTATCGCCTTCCATGCCGACGCAGGAAGGCGGACAGTGGCTCGAAGGTTTCCTGAGCGGCGCGGCGCAGCTGCTTCTACACGATGCACAACTCTTCGGCATCATCGATCGCTGGCTCGGCAGCGTCGCGGAAGAGTCCTTCGTTGAACTCCTTCCCGTCCTGCGCCGCGCGATATCGTCCTTCGACAGCATGGAGCGGCGGCGGCTTCTCGAACAGGTGAAGCGCGACACCGGCGGCAGAGCCGATGCCGCTCCGGTTCTCGACGATGATCCCCGCGCCGCGGCCGCTTTCGCCACGGCGCTGCCCTTGCTCAAGACCATTCTCGGATTGACCGATGAGCCAACCACCTGAACCGCAGGAGCGCGTCCGCCGCTGGCGCCTGGCGCTCGGCGATGAGGAGGACGCCTCCTCGCTGTCGGATCGCGACCGACGAATCGATCAGGCATTGAGTGCGCTCTACGGTTCCGGCGGCGGCACCGGCAAGAAAGGCGGCCTCGGCGCATCCTCGCCGCGCATCGCCCGCTGGCTTGGTGACATCCGCGAGTTCTTTCCCGCACCGGTCGTGCAGGTGATCCAGAAGGATGCCTTCGAGCGCCTCGGGTTGAAGCGCATGCTACACGAACCCGAATTCCTCGCGAGCTTCGAGGCCGACGTGCATCTCGTCGCCGATCTCATGAGCCTCGGCAAGGCGATGCCGGAGAAGACCAAGGCAACGGCCCGCATGGTGATCCAGAAAGTCGTCGACGAGCTCATGGCCAAGCTCGCGCAGAAAACCACCGAAGCGATCCGCGGCGCCGTCAACAAGCACAAGCGCACCCGGCGTCCCCGCCATGGCGACATCGATTGGCCGCGCACCATTCGCGCCAATCTCCAGCACTATCAGGCGGAGCACGAGACCGTCGTGCCCGACAAGCTTATCGGCTACGCCCGGAAGACCCGGCGCGCCGATCTCGAGGACATCATCCTCTGTGTCGATCAATCAGGCTCGATGGCGACATCCGTGGTCTACTCCTCGATCTTCGCCGCCGTGATGGCCTCGATCCCCGCCGTCGCGACCAAGTTCGTGGTCTTCGACACGGCGATTGTCGATCTCACCGAAAAGCTCGCCGATCCTGTCGATGTCCTCTTCGGCGTCCAACTCGGCGGCGGCACCGACATCAACCGGGCGCTTGCCTATGTCCGCGATCTCGTCACCCGCCCCACCCAAACCCACCTGATTCTCATCACCGACCTCTTCGAAGGCGGCGACGCAAAGGAGATGCTCGCCCGCGCCGAGGAGATGGTCGGAGCCGGCATTAACGTGATCGTGCTTCTCGCGCTCAGCGACGACGGCAAGCCCGGCTACGATCAGAACTCCGCTCAATTCCTCGCCGGCCTCGGCTGCCCCGTCTTCGCCTGCACGCCGGACCAGTTCCCCGAGATGATGGCGGTGGCGCTGCAAAAGGGCGATATCCACGCCTGGGCCTCAGGCGCCGGCATCGCGACAGTGCGTGCAGCGGGATAGCGCTCACGCGCTTCACGCGTTTGCCCGCCTTTCCCAATTGCGCCCCTTGCCGGAGAAGGGCGATGATGGCCCACGCAGCTCACAAGCTGCACTTTCACATGCGAGAACACCAATCATGCTTCATCGGACGGAATTGAACGTAGTCGAAACGGATCGGGAAGATTCCGCGACTTTGGTGCTTACTATGTGCTTACTTTTTCAGATCGAGTTCTTTTGGCAATTCCTTAAGTATCTGAAATCATTGGCGCACCCGACAGGATTCGAACCTGTGACCTTTGCCTTCGGAGGGCAACACTCTATCCAGCTGAGCTACGGGTGCCTGGGCCGTTCACCGGTATAACGCGGCCTGCGCCTGCGGCGCAAGGTTTGCTCCGTTGGTCGTCTAGATACGAGGCTTGTTCCCTTCCGGGACATTCGAGGAGTTAACCATGGCGGCAACAGCAGCACTCCATCCCCGCGTCGATTGGGTCGATTGCGCCAAGGGAATCTGCATCGTGCTGGTGGTCATGATGCATTCGACATTGGGCGTGGAGAAAGCGGCGGGCGAGGTTTCTTGGCTCAACGGCTTCATCCACTGGGCGAAGCCGTTTCGCATGCCGGACTTCTTTCTGATTTCCGGGCTCTTTCTCGCAAGCCGCATCGGCAGGCCGTGGAAGAGTTACCTCGACTCCAAGGTTCTACACTTCGTTTATTTCTACGTGCTGTGGATGACCATCCAGTTCGCCATGAAGGGGCCAGGAATCGCGATGAGCGAAGGTCCGCTTGCGGTGGTGCACGCCTGGGCGATGGGCTTGATCCAGCCATTCGGAACGCTGTGGTTCATCTATCTGCTCGCCGTCTTCTTCGTGGTGACCAAAGCGCTGCGCCATGTGCCGCCGATGCTCGTGTTCATTGGCGCCGCGCTGCTTGAAATGGCACCCGTCGAAACCGGCTGGCTGGCAATCGATGAATTCGCATCGCGCTTTGTCTATTTCTTCGCGGGTTACTGGATGGCGAAATATGTGTTCGCCTATGCCGAAGGTGTGGCACGCCGCGACGGATTGACGATTGCGGCAGGCCTCATGATCTGGGCCTCGGTCAACACCTTGGCAGTCGAAGCCGGAATCGAATCATTGCCCCTCATCAGCCTCGCTCTCGGCTTCACCGGTGCTGCAGCAGTCATCGGCTTCGCCATTCTGCTCATGAGGCTCGGCATCTCCGCACCATTGCGTCTTTGCGGGGAGAATACGCTACCCATCTATCTCGCTTTCTTTGCGTTCATGGCGGTGACCCGAGCCGTTCTACTCCGTTTCGCTCCCGGAATGGATCTGGCGCTCGTCTCGCTGATCGTTACGGCTGCAGGTGTATCAGGTCCGCTCGCTCTCTATTGGCTCACACGCGGAACTTGGGCATCGTTCCTGTTCGCCCGGCCCGAAGCCTTCAGGCTTTCAACGGCGAAGCCTGGGTGGCATAGTGCCGCCCATGCCGAAATCAGCCAAGCTTAAGCCCGGCGACCATCTCTATCTGATCGACGGGTCC
>JBJXGL010000123.1:0-11719 GCA_046160365.1 Aestuariivirga sp.
GCAAAACGCTGAAAGCTGCGCCCGACTTTAATCCAGTGTTCGGGGTCCGCCTTGTCGCCGATAAAGACGGCGATGCCTGCGGAGGACCGGATCTGGTCACGGTATTTGTTGTTCTCGGCGTCCTTGCTGAAAAAGAGCTTGAACATCTGCGCACCGATCCATTCCGGAAGGACCGGGTTGCCGGAACAGGCGGAGAAAAGCCCGTCGCCCGTTGTCAGAGCGCGGGACGAACTGAAGCGGAGCCAGTCGCGCAATTCCCCCACCCAGGCCGGGTCATCCATCTGCACGCTGTTGCCCTGGATCACAAAATCAAGGATTGCATCGCGGTCGGCAGCTTCAGTGAAGAACAGAACCTTGACGCCGTCTTCTCGCGCTGCCGCCGTTAAGAGTGCAAGGTCATCTGCCGAGATTGGCTGCCCGTCGTAGAGTGAGCGCGTGGACTGGCGCAGTGAGATCGCCTGATAAAGCTCTTGCCCACCCGGTTGTGTTGAAGACAAGGATATGTCGATCTGCGGTTCGCTACCCGACGGCACCACAACCTCGCTGCCGCGGCCGAGCGCCTTGCCTGCAATCACCAGATTCTCGGCTGCGCAGCCGAGGCTGACATAGAGGTGATGATCATCGGGATCGACGACAGCGGTGCGACGCGAGAAGTCCGGAAGGATGCTGACCTGATTGTTGGCCAGGCGGAACTTCCAAGGCTGTGTGTTATGACTGTTCGACGCAAGCGTCGCCATCCGGACTATCTCTTCGAGCTCAGGGTTGTCGGAAAGAAGCTGCCGCTGCCGGTCAACCTCATCGAGATAGCCGCCCATGCGCGGCCAAAGGCCGTATCCGACGGCGCCCACGACCGCGAACGACAGACCAGTACCGACAAGAGTTCTGCGCGAAAAAACCTTCATCTCGACGACCTCAGAAACAATACCGGAGTCTGTTTGTTTCACTTGAAGCCCCTTTGCCTTGACCCAGGTCAACGGACAAAGTCGCTAAGCTGCGCGACTGTATCTGGCGAGAACTCTTATATCGGCAGTAGCTGGCGCATTTCACCAAGATGCATACGAATGAGCTGAGCGGCGGCAGGGAGACGCCAGTTACGGTCGATCCGGAAGCTCAAACTGAGACACTGCCGAAAGACATGCCAAGGGCGGCGCGATACGCACGCCGCCCAGGGCACTCCCGAAGACTCTCGATCGAGCTTCAGAATTCGAATCGGGCGCCGAGCAGGAACTGGTGCTCCATAGGATCGGACCCGGAAATCATCACGTCGCGGAAGCGGTAGCCCGCATCGAGCACGATGTTTTCGGTGAGATCGATGCCAACGCCAGCCTGCAACGCATAGGCAAAGCCATCGTCGTCGGATGCCGGCCCATCGAATGTAGCCCAGCCATAGCCAACGCCCGCGCCCACATAAGGCGTGAAGATCGAAGAGTTGGCCCAGTCGAAATACATGTTGCCGAGGACCGTGGTGACGGCGAGATCGTTGCCGCCGCCCACGTCGTAGTCGCCCGCCCAATCCACGCGAAGATCAGTACGCAGATTATCGTTGAAGCGGTAACCGGCGCCGCCGCCCACAGCGAGGGCGCTATCGTCGGCGCCGCCGCCCCACTCCAGGAACGACCATCCGAGATCGCCGCGAAGATAGAAGCCCATCTTTTCGTAGGTGTCGGCGGGCGTATCGGCAACATCCGGCGGGTCCGCATCAGCCGCGAGTGCGGGCAGCGTACCGAGTAAAATCGCCGCCGCCGCTAGAGAACTTCGAAGTCCACGCATCACATAACCTCCATCTATTCGTCCTGTGATGGAGAAAGGCTAGGTATCGCCCGTGTCCTCACGCTGGCGCGAATGCGGCGGCGAAGTGGCCGAAATAATATGTGTCGTGGAAGGCACAGCGAAATGTGCCGAACCGGGACGGAGTGTTGACGCGGCGGCCACCATAACGCTACGCCGCTTGGATGTCTCGTAAGGTAGGATTCGGCGACTGGCTTCTGCTCACGGGATTGATCGTCTTGTGGGGGTCGTCCTTCGCGATGACGAAGATCGCGGTTGCAAGCATGGGGCCCGCATGGGTGATGGCATTGAGGCTCGTGGTGGCCGCAATTGTTCTCCTGCCCATAGCAATTGTGTCCGGGCGGAGTTTTGCCTTGTCGAACAAAGTGTGGGGCAAGTTTGCCTGGCTCGCTGTCGTGGGCCACGCGCTGCCCTTCTTTCTCATTTCATGGGGAACGCAATTCATCTCGTCCGGCGTATCGGGAATTCTCATGGGCGCGATTCCGCTGTTCGTCGTGGTGCTGGCCCACCTGTATCTCGCTGACGAAAAGCTTACGGCCATGAAGGCGCTTGGATTTGTCATCGGCTTCTGCGGGCTGCTCTATCTCATCGGGCCGTCGGAGCTGCTTGCCATAACAAGCGCCGGCGACGAACTCGTGGGCGAACTCGCCGTCATCGGCGGCTGCGTGAGCTATTCCATTCACGCGGTCAGCGCCAAGCGGCTCGGAATGGAAGATCCAATTCTGCAAACCACCGCCGTGTGCGCGCTTGGCGCGGTGATGGGACTGGCCGCCGCAATGCTCGCCGAACCAGCCGGGTTGACAAACGCCACTTCGGCCGCGGTGTGGAGCGTCATTGGCCTCGGGCTTCTGCCCACTGCGGCGGCATCGCTTCTCATGTATGCGATGATGGCGCGCACCGGGCCAAGCTTCATCAGCTACAGCAATTATCTCGTTCCAGTTTACGCACTGTTCTTCGGCGCGGCGGCTCTCGGCGAAGAACTCAACGCCCGCGTATTCGTAGCCCTTGGACTGATCCTGATCGGAATCGCAGTCAGCCGGATCTCGAGGCGAGCCTAAGCCGCAGCCTTGCCGATCACGCCGCAGATTTCATCCACGACGTTGCGCACGAGCGACTCGTCGTCGCCTTCCGCCATCACGCGGATCAAGGGTTCCGTGCCGGAGGCTCGGATCACCAGCCTACCGCCCTTGCCAAGCCGCGTTTCTGCCGCCGCCACGGCCGACTTCACCTGGCCGTCCTCGAGCGGTTTGCCCGACTTGAATTTCACATTCTTGAGGATCTGCGGAACGGGATCGAAAACTTTGCATACTTCGCTGACTGGTTTACCGAGTCGGACCACCTCGGCCAGAACCTGAAGCGCCGCAAGCAATCCATCTCCCGTGGTCGAGAAGTCCGAGAGAACGATGTGACCCGATTGTTCGCCGCCGATGTTGAAGCCCTTGGCGCGCATGTGCTCGACGACATAGCGGTCGCCGACTTTGGTCCGCGCCAGCGCGAGCTTGCGGCTGCTCAAATATCGTTCAAGTCCGAGATTGGACATGACGGTGGCGACAAGCCCACCGCCCTGCAACTGTCCACGTTCCTGCCACGCCGCGGTGATCAGCGCCATGATCTGGTCGCCGTCGATCACATTGCCCTTTTCGTCGGCGATGATAACGCGATCAGCGTCGCCATCGAGTGCGATGCCGATGTCGGCGCGGGTCTCGCGCACCTTCTCGCACATCGCTTCCGGCGCCGTGGAGCCGCACTTCTCGTTGATGTTCATGCCGTTGGGATCGTTGCCAAGCTGGATGATCTCGGCGCCCAGTTCCCAGAGCGCGGTTGGGGCTACCTTGTAGCTCGCGCCATGAGCGGTATCGATGACGATGCGCAAGCCATCGAGATTTAGCTCCTTCGGAAATGTCCGCTTGGCAAATTCGATGTAGCGCGCCTGCGAATCCTCGATGCGCTTGGCTCTGCCGATTTCGGCTGATGGCGCCGGTTCGAGCAGCGCGGCATTGTCAAGGCGCTTCTCGATTTCAAGCTCCTGCTCGTCGGAGAGCTTGTAACCGTCGGGTCCGAAAATCTTGATGCCGTTGTCGTGGTAGGGATTGTGCGAAGCGGAGATCATGACCCCCAAGTCCGCGCGCATTGAGCGCGTGAGCATGGCGACAGCAGGCGTCGGCACAGGCCCGAAGAGAAACACATCCATGCCGGCAGCGAGCAATCCCGCCGTCAGCGCCTGCTCGATCATGTAACCCGAGAGCCGCGTATCCTTGCCGATCACGACCCGGTGCCGGTGCGATCCGCGGCGATAGAGATTGCCGGCCGCCATGCCGATCTTGAGAACCATGTCCGCCGACATAGCGCCAGAATTCGCGCGGCCACGCACGCCATCGGTTCCGAAATACTTTCGTGTCATCCTCGTTCCCCAACACCCGCCAGGCGCTAAAGCCCGCTTGCCTCCGGGTCGGCGGTAGCCTTGGCGGCCATCACCGCGTCTACCGTTCCTTTTACATCATGCACGCGCAAAATGTGCACCCCATTAAGCGCGGCCTGAACTGCAATTCCCGCAGACCCGAAAGCCCGCTTGGATGCCTGCTTTTCGCCCGTGAGCGCGCCAATGAATCCCTTTCTCGACGCTCCCACAAGTAAGGGCACGCCCAATCCGTGAAACAGGGTTAACTGTTGGAGAATTTCGAGATTGTGACGGAATGTCTTGCCGAAGCCGATGCCAGGATCAATGCAAATTCGATCGCGCGATATGCTGGCTTCGACACACGCGGAAATGCGGGCTTCGAGATAATCGTAAACATCGAGCGCCACATCCGCATAGCGAGGGTTGAGTTGCATGGTCCTGGGATCGCCCTGCGCATGCATGAGCACGACCGGCGCTTTGAGCTTCGCAATCGTGGCGAGGCTTTCCGGATCGAATGTTAACGCCGAGACGTCGTTAATCGCGAACGCACCCGCGCTCACCGCCGATCGCATCACCGAAGATTTTCGCGTGTCCGCCGAGACAGCAAACCCCCGCTTCGCCAGCCCATCGATGACGGGAACAATTCTTTCAACTTCGATCTCGTCCGGAACCGCGTCCGAACCAGGTCTCGTCGACTCCCCGCCCACATCGAGAATGATCGCACCCTCGCGTGTTAGCTGTTCGCCGTGATCGACCGCGGAGGCGCTCGACGCAAACTGGCCGCCATCAGAGAAACTGTCCGGCGTGACATTGACGATCCCCATGATCGCAGGCCCGGACTCGAAGCGGGCTGGCCCGAACGCCGCCCGCATCCTTTCAATGCCCCTTCGCGCCACCGCATCGATATCGCGATAGCTCGCGAATGACCGGCGGAATGACTCCCCATCCCGTTCGACAATCTCGGCTAATGTGTAGGCAATCCACGAATGGCCGCCGACCAACCCGGCGCTTCCTGTTTCGAGCGCGCGCCGGGCATCGGGACCATAGACAAGGCCCGAAGGCCTCACATAGGTCTTGGGCATCAGGTCTGCGGCTGAGGTTCCATTTCGCCAGCACCCCGGCCCCGCTTCGGGCCGCCGGCCGTCGGCACGGCGGAAGACGGCTTGTTCGTCCTCTTCTTGTCCGAGTCCTCGTCGCGTTTGAGCGGTTTGCCGGCGATGATCAATTTCACCTCGTCGCCCGACAGCGTCTCGTATTCGAGCAATCCCTGCGCCAAGGCCTCAAGGTCCTTGTTCTTCTTGGTCAGGATCTTCTTGGCCGTGTCATGGCCTTCGGTCACCAGCCGCTTCACTTCGGCGTCGATCTTCTGGGCGGTGGCTTCGGAGACGTTCTGAGTGCGCGACACCGAGTGGCCGAGGAACACTTCTTCCTGGTTTTCGCCATAGGATACCGTGCCGAGCGCGTCGGAATAACCCCACCGCGTCACCATGGCCCGAGCGAGCCGCGTTGCCTGCTCGATGTCGGACTGCGCGCCCGACGTCACATTGTCGCGGCCGAAAGTGAGTTCTTCGGCGATGCGTCCGCCCATCATGATCGCGAGCCGCGACGTCATCTGCTTGTAGCTCATCGAATGCCGGTCGCCCTCGGGAAGCTGCATCACCATGCCAAGCGCGCGTCCACGCGGAATGATCGTGGCTTTATGCACCGGATCGGCCTTCGGCACATTGAGCGCCACCAGCGCATGGCCCGCTTCATGATAGGCGGTGAGCTTCTTCTCCTCCTCCGACATGACGAGCGAGCGGCGCTCGGCGCCCATCATCACCTTGTCCTTGGCGTCCTCGAATTCGGCTTGGGTCACGATCCGCCGGTTGCGGCGCGCGGCAAGAAGCGCCGCCTCGTTGACGAGGTTGGCAAGGTCCGCGCCGGAGAATCCGGGCGTTCCACGCGCGATCGTCCTGGCGTCGATATCCGGCGCCAGCGGCACATTGCGCATGTGCACCTTCAGAATTTTCTCGCGGCCCCCGACATCGGGGTTCGGCACAACGATCTGCCGGTCGAAGCGGCCGGGGCGCAGGAGCGCCGGGTCGAGCACGTCGGGCCGGTTCGTCGCCGCGATCAGAATGACTCCTTCATTGGCTTCGAAGCCATCCATCTCGACCAGCAACTGGTTGAGCGTCTGCTCGCGCTCGTCGTTGCCGCCGCCGAGGCCGGCGCCGCGATGCCGGCCGACCGCGTCGATTTCGTCGATGAAGATGATGCAGGGCGCGTTCTTCTTCGCCTGGTCGAACATGTCGCGCACGCGGGATGCGCCCACGCCCACGAACATTTCCACGAAGTCTGAGCCCGAGATCGTGAAGAACGGAACATTCGCTTCGCCCGCGATTGCGCGCGCGAGCAATGTCTTACCCGTTCCGGGGGGGCCAACCAGTAGTGCGCCCTTCGGAATCTTGCCGCCGAGCCTTTGGAA
This sequence comes from Aestuariivirga sp., assembly GCA_046160365.1. GTDB lineage: Bacteria > Pseudomonadota > Alphaproteobacteria > Rhizobiales > Aestuariivirgaceae > Aestuariivirga. Next base: position 6,654 of record JBJXGL010000123.1, read on the forward strand.
CTTGTGCGGATCTTTCAGGAAGTCGACGATCTCGACGAGATCGTCCTTCGCCTCTTCGACGCCCGCGACATCCTCGAACGTCACGCGGCCATGCTTCTCGGTCAAAAGTTTCGCCTTCGACTTTCCGAAACCCATGGCCTTGCCGGAGCCCGCCTGCATCTGGCGGATGAAAAACACCCACACGCCGATCAACAGCAGCATGGGCAGCCAATAGATCAGCGCATTGGAAAGCAGGCTATCGGACTGAACCGGGCGGAACGTGATTTCCACGCCCTTTTCGCGAAGCTCTTTGATCTGATCCTCATAGCCGTAGAGGGGGCCTGTCGTCTGGACAGTTCCACCGTCGCTCAGCTTGCCGGTAATGCTTTCGCCGGCAATGGTGATCGACTTAATGGTGCCCGCGTTGGCCCGATCCACGAAATCCGTGTAGTTGATCTCGGTCGAAGCTGTGCGGCCAACCTGGCCCTGGAACAGGCTGAAAAGGGCGAACAGCAGCAGGGCGATGACGATCCAGACGGCGAAATTGCGGAATTGGTTCACTTTTTTCCTCGTTATTGCGGCTGGCTGGATGCAGCCTAGCCCCTCGACCCAAACTTGGACCTTAACATAGTCGCGAGGCTTACCAATTCCAAGCCAAGCCTTAGTGTAAATACGTGGTTAGCGGCCTTTCAGATGCTGGAACGCCGCGCCCTGCCTCCCGGGAAATCCTGATATCCTCCGTCGTACGCCGGAACACTGCCCCGCCCAGCGTACGGCCAGTCCCTTCCCCGTTCACCCATTCAGCGAGCCTTTCCATCTCCGCCCGTTCGGGCGGCTGGCCGCCGCCATAGACCCGCAGAATATCACGCACAATTGCTACCTTGACTGGACTAGGAACCTTCGCCAGTTCATCGGCGCGGAAAACGCACTTGCCGGTTGGGAACTCCCGCAAATGGGTCTTGAGCCAGAGGCGGGCTTGGCTGGCGATCGCCTCGGATAGCTTGGAACACTCCGCAGCGAGTTGAGCCAGCCTGCCAGGATCGATCCCCGCAGCAGCCAGCGCCGGCATGAGCTTCCGTACCCGAACCCGCTCAAAGCGCTCGTCTTCGTTGCTTGGATCGTCGATCCAACTCTGCCCCAGCCCGGCCAGGAACTGCCGCAGCTCGCTCTTCGCAACACCAAGCAGCGGCCTGAAAACCGCGACCCCATCCCACTCGCCATGTCTCGCGATCCCCGCCAGGCTCTCGATGCTCGAGGTGCGGGCGAGCCGCATCAAGACTGTCTCGGCCTGGTCGTCCTGAGTATGTGCCGTCAGCAGCCGGGTAACACCATTCGCCAGGCACCATTCGGTCATCAAACGATACCGCGCCTCGCGGGCTGCCGCCTGGATGCCGGTTCGAGGCTTCCCGCCCTTCCAAACCAAGGTGACATGGGCAACGCCCATCGCCGCCGACCATTTCGAAACTTGCCTGGCTTCATCGGCTGACTCAGGTCGGAGTCCATGATCGACGGTCAGCGCCGTAATCCTGGAGCCGCGCAACCGTGCAACCGCTGACAGCAACGCCACGGAATCCGATCCACCGGACACCGCGACCGCCACATGGCGATCCGATAGCAATGGAGAGAAGTCTGCTCCCGCGGGAAAACCGCCGGGCTCAGCAGCCCGCGCGCTTGGATTCGGCCTGGGCACGCTTTTTGGCTTCCACGGCCTTGGGATACTCGGCGCTCACCGCGCCATAGGATGCGCAAGCCTGTTCCTTCTGCCCAAGCCGGGCAAGGGAGATGCCAAGCTTCAGAAGGCTGTCGGGAGCGCGGCGGCCTTTGGGATACTGCCGGTACCCCTGAAGGAAGTTCTGCGCGGCATCGCGGTAGTTGCCCTGGGCATAATACGTTTCGCCTAGCCAATACTGAGCGCTGCCAGCCAGATTATGATCGGGATACTTGTCGACGAAGCTACGGAAACCCGACTCCGCTTCGTCGAAGCGGCGGCGCAACAAGCTTTCGTTGGAGCGCTCGTAAAGCGATTCCGGCGAGTCCCCGCCGAGCGACACCGTCTCGATGCCATCCTCGCTACCAGCTTGAGCACCGTTTTCAGACTGGCCGCCAAGCGGAACCAGCACTTGCCCCTGGAAGCCGCCATCGCTCGATTGCGAAGCCGAGTTGTCGAGCGTGCCCAGCATCTTTGGTCCGGGGGCCTTGCCCAGCTCAACCGATTCTGCACCCTCCACCGCAAACTGCTGCTGCGGCACCAGATCCTCGATCTGCTCGATGCCATCCTCGCTCGCCGACGCAGCCATCTTGCGCTTCAAGGGCTTTGGCGTTTCGACAGCATCCAGATTACCGGTCTGCTGCGGCTGTTCGCGCGAACCCTGAAGCTGCTGAACCTGATGGGTCAGTTCCTCGACCTGGCCCATCAGCCGCCGCATCTGGTCTTCCATTTGCGTCATGCGGACAGCCAACTGCTCCGCCGTTTCGGCGAGAGCGGGTGTAAGGTGAAAAGCGAGCGCAATGATGCTGGCGCCAAGCAGTGTCTTCATTTTCATTATGTCACACAATCAAATCAAGGCGTTTGAGCCATGCTGCCCTATCGCCCAAAAACGCGTTAGAATTGCGGCTGTTAGTTGGCGGCGATCCGCAATCCCTGCCTTAGTTGCCAAACCGCAACAGGTCAGGACGCTCCGCCGGTGATCACGGTGACGGCGCGGCGGTTCTGCGACCAGCATTGCTCGGCATCGCAAAGCGCCACAGGCCGCTCCTTGCCATAGGCAATTGAAGCGATCCGGTTCGCATCCACACCCTGGGCAATCAGGAACTCGCGGGTGGCGGTCGCACGGCGCGCCGATAGCGATATGTTGTATTCGCGGGTGCCACGCTCGTCGGCATGACCTTCGACTTGAACGGTCACGTTGGTGTATTGCTGCAGCCATTGGGCCTGGCGGCGCAGGGTCTCCTCGGCTTCAGGCGTCAGATTGGTCTGGTCGACCAGGAAGTAAACCCGGTCACCGATCTCGGTTTCGAACTGGCCCTTGGAGCCCGGCGCGAATTGACTGGCGCTCGGACCGCCTGCTTCCAGATCCGGCTGATTCTTCTTCGAACACGCCGCCAATGCCAGAAAACAGCAGCACACCGCCGCAAACTTGAAACCCGCCAATCGGCCCATCATCCGGTCCCACTCCATATTTGTCCGCGAAATCGCAGTTTCGCTCGTGGACATGCCATCCCGTACGCCCGGCCCTAAAGGCCTGCTCACGCATCACAAACGCTGCACGGAAACCGGACAGGCATTAGCCCGTTAGCCCCCGCTGCGGCAAGGACGAAACGCAAACTTGTCCACGCCCTCGACCGCTACGGGAGGAGGAGCGGGGGTTAGCTCGTTTTCGCACCGCCGGTGATAACCGTTACAGCACGGCGATTTTGTGACCAGCACTGCTCGGCATCGCAAAGCGAGGCGGGCCGCTCCTTGCCATAGGCAATGGACGAAATCCGGCCAGCCTCAATGCCCTCGGCGAGCAGAAACTCGCGGGTGGCCGTGGCCCGGCGGGCCGAGAGCGAGATATTGTACTCGCGCGTGCCGCGCTCGTCGGCATGACCTTCGACCTGGATCGAGACGTCTGGATACTGCTTGAGCCACGCAGCCTGGCGGCGCAGCGTTTCCTGAGCCTCTGGCGTCAGATTGGTCTGGTCCACGAGGAAGTAGACCCGGTCGCCGACGTTGGTTGTGAATTCCTCGGCAGAACCCGGAGCGGCTGCGCCACCCGGTCCGTTGACAAGGCCAGCTTCGGCATCAAGGTTTGGCGTAGCTTTCTTGGAGCACGCCCCAAGCGCCAGAATGCAACAGAAGGCGGCGGCAATCTTGAAACTCGTAGTCCCACGCAAAGTCATTACTCACTCCGTTTTGGTTCAGGCAAAGCCGCGTCCGCCGGCATCTGCAGTTTGGGCCCCCCGGCCCAGTTCCCTCAGTTCAGCTTCGGAGACCACGCCGGATCGGAACCGAAACCGGGAGTCTGCACGGGCTGCTCGTTGTAGCCGGTGATGTCGACCGAGTAGAGTTGCGGCCCGCCGGACTCGCCACCCGAATCGCGGAAGAACATCAGGACCCGCCCATTGGGCGCCCATGTCGGTCCTTCGTTATGGTAGCCTTCGGTTAATATTCTCTCACCCGACCCGTCAGGCTTCATCACGCCGATGGCGAATCTGCCTCCTGCCTGCTTGGTGAAGGCGATATGCTCGCCGTCCGGCGACCATACCGGCGTGGAATAGCGCCCCTTGCCGAAACTGATCCGGTTCTGGCCGGACCCGTCGGAGCCCATGGTGTAAATCTGCTGCGAGCCGCCGCGGTCGGACTCGAACACGACCCGTCCGCCATCCGGCGAATAGGAAGGCGCGGTATTGATCGATGCATCCTGCGTAAGCTGCCGCGTCTGCCGCGAGCGCAGATCGAGTTCGTAGATATTGGAGTTGGCGCCATCCTGCAGGCTCATGATCACCCGCTGGCCATCGGGCGAAAAGCGCGGGCTGAAGCTCATGTTCGGGAATTCGCCGACGATCTCGCGCTGCCGCGTATCGATGTTGTAGATGAACACCCGCGGCGTGCCGCTGCCGAACGACATGTAGGTGATCTCGTTCGAGCTTGGCGAGAAGCGCGGAGTCAGCACAAGATCGCGGCCGTCGGTGAGCGAGCGCACGTTGAAACCGTCCTGGTCCATGATCGCCAGCTTCTTCACGCGCTGGTCCTTGGGTCCTGCTTCCTCGACGAAGACGATCTTGGTGTCGAAATAGCCGTCGATGCCGGTGAGCGCTTTGTAGATGACGTCGGAAATTTGATGCGCGATGCGCCGCGCACTTTTGGGCGAAGCGGTGAAGGCCTTACCTTCGAGGATCTGCTGCGAGTTGACATCAAAGAGCTTGAACTCCACTCGCAACTTGCCGCCGTCAACGTAAGTCTGCCCCGTCACCAATGCCTTGGCGCGGATCTGCCGCCAGTCCGCGAAGCGCGGTTCCTGATTGAAATCGGTGATCTGCTCGATGAAGGACTCAGGCGGCAACGGGCTGAAGTAACCGGACTTGGCGAGATTGTTGGCGATGAC
>JBJXGL010000124.1:0-7353 GCA_046160365.1 Aestuariivirga sp.
CGACGCGGCGGGGGTGGGGCCGTGCAATTTTGACACCCCCACCCCGTCACGCCTGCGGCGTGACTTCCCCTCCCCGCGAAGCGGGGATGGGTGAAGCGATGCTGACCTGAGCCCAAATGTTAATCCAGCTACTCGTAGAGTCCTTCCTTTGATGTTTGCGCATTGGACTGCGGCGAACCAGAACCTACTTTCGAACCGCATCCAGCCTCAACCTCTTGTAGGCCGCGGCTCCGAACTTAAACACGGGATGAACGCCGCGTTGCACGGGCGTTCAACAGGCATCCGGTAGTGAGCCCGCCGCTGGCGTTTGACTGGCTGGCCTGAACTCAACCAACTAGGATCATCGATGAACGTCTTTACAATCTCCTTCAGTGCCTGGCCCTAGCCGGCGCACGAAATTCAAACCGACCCTCGAACCCCCAACCAAACTCACTTGCGCTCAACCGGACGCCTGCGTGGCACCGGAATGACCGCGCGCGTCTCGAAAGGAACACGACATGCCTCAAGACCCTCAGGAAGTTCAATTCGTGCCCTTCTATGGCACATCCAACGCCGACATCATCTACCAGCGTCCCAATGGCTTTCAGTACGATGGCTATTATGGTCTGGGTGGCAACGATGTCTTTATCGCCAGCGCAACGGATACTTTCGGCGGCGCTGACGCAATTGCCAATCCGGAACTCTATGGCGAGTATTTCTACGGCGGCTCAGGCGTTGATACCATTTCCTACACACTCTCGTCCCGCGCCGTCTGGGCAAACCTCGGCCTCGGCCAGGTTCATCGTCTGCAGAACGGAGCGGCCTATTCTTTCGCCTATCTCGACAGCATCGAGAACCTGACCGGTTCCAGCTTCAATGACGGCATCATCGGCAACGGCATCGCCAACCTCCTGCGTGGTTTTGGCGGCCACGATGAGGTTTCCGGCGAAGGCGGCAACGACACGCTTTATGGCGATAGCGGCAACGACACGCTCGACGGTGGCGACGGTAACGACCTAGCCTATGGCGGCACCGGAAACGACGTCATCGATGGTGGCGCCAACAACGATATACTCTATGGCAACGACGGCAACGACACCGTTCACGGCAACAGCGGCAACGATGCGATCTACGGCGGAGGCCACGGCGATTCGCTCTATGGCGACGAAGGCAACGACCGCATGGCAGGTGGCGACGGCAATGACTGGCTCTCGGGCGGTAGCGGCACCGACACGATCGTGTTCGGGGCCAACTCGATGGTTTCGATAAACCTCGTCACCGGCGTTGCCACCGGCACGGAAGGCACTGACACGTTCTCCAGTTTCGAAAACGTCGAGACCGGCAATTGGAACGACACGGTGACCGGTACATCCGGCGCCAACCGCATCATCACGGGCGGGGGCACCGATGTCGTCTGGGCCGGCAGCGGCAATGACGAAGTCCATGCGGGTTCGGAATGGGATATCATTCTCGGCCAGTCCGGTAACGATCTCATCTATGGCGGAAGCGGCGACGACGAGCTGCACGGCGGCACGCACATGGACACCCTTCATGGCGAGGACGGCAATGACGAGCTCTTCGGCGAAGGCGGCAACGACGCTGTTTATGGCGGCACTGGCAATGACACGATCTTCGGCGAAAGCGGTGACGACGAGCTGCATGGGCACGACGGCGATGACACGATCTTCGGCGGCTCCGATGATGACGAAATCTCCGGCAGCAGCGGCGAAGACTGGCTGCGCGGCGGCGATGGCGTGGACTGGATCGACGTTGGCGCGAACGCCGATACCGTCGCCTGGTTCGCGGGTGACACCGGCATGGACACGGTCTGGGGCTTTAACCTCAACGAAGACCGCTTCTATTTCGGCGAAGGCTTCTTCACGGAAGACCTCTCGGCACCCGGCGTCGAGCTTTCGGATGTGCTCATGGTCTTCAACGACGGCGTCGATGCGCTTGTCGCTGCCGACATCGCGGGGCTGGGCTGGCAGTTCATCGCCGAGTTAAGGAACGTCGATGCCTATCAGCTCGGCCAGATGATCACGTCCGGGAACATCCTCGCTGCTGATGTTGCGATCGGTGGCGCACCGGGCGAGTTCATTCTCTGATCGCACTCTTGCCGTGGCGCCGCTGCAGGCGCTGCGGCGAGAGAGTCGCGCTACGATTTGAAAGCACGCCATCCGGCAAGAAGGCGTGTAGCGATAGTGACGGCGCAGAGTGCTGCGAAGACATAGGCGAACGACGCGAAGTGCTGCGGCCACACGCACATCAGCACGAAGCAGAGGATGGTCTCCGCGCCCTCGGTGAGGCCGCCGAGATAGTAGAAGCCCTTTGAAGGATAAGCCGTACTCGAAACGCCGCGCTTGGCCGCGATGATCGCATAGGCGAGGAAGCTGGTGCCGGTGCCGATGAAGGCGACGAGCAGAACCGCAGCAGCGAGCGCGTTGCTGGCGGGATCGGCGATGGCGAAGCCCAGCGGAATGGCGGCGTAGAACAGGAAATCCAGCGTGATGTCGAGAAACGCGCCGCGATCGGTTGGCGTGGACAACCTCGCCACCGCGCCGTCGAGGCCGTCGAAGGTGCGGTTCAGGGCGATTGCGGCGAGAGCGAGCCAGTAATGTTCGAACGCGATGAGGATCGCCGCGGTCACGCCGATGGCAAAACCAACGAGGGAAAGCTGGTTCGCAGAAATGCCACGCGTGTGAATGGCGCGCGCCACGGCGGTTGTCGCGGGCTTGAGGAAATCCAGCGCGTGCCGGTCAAGCATGGCGAACCTCGCCGTCGGGTCCAATCGTCAGTACACGTCCTTTTGGCGGCGCGTCGGTGAGATCGTGCGTCACCATGAGCGAGGGCACCATCTGCTCGCGCAGATGCGCGAACACGTAATCGCGCATCGATTGGCGCAGCGTCGCATCGAGTTTGGCGAAGGGCTCGTCGAGCAGCATGGCGCGAGGTTTTGCCAGAAGCGCGCGGAACAGCGCAATGCGCGAGCGCTGCCCGCCGGACAGAGTGTGCGGCGCGCGGTCTGCGAAGCCGGAGAGTTCGGCATCTTCAAGTGCCGCCCGCACCGCTGATTCGCGATCCTCCTCAGGCCCGCGCGGAACGCCGAAGAGCAGGTTCTCGCGCACCGTCAAATGCGGAAACAGAAGATCGTCCTGGAACAGCCGCCCGATATGGCGCCGGTCCGGCCTGACGCCGGCGACACCGGCGCCGTTGAGCGTCACGAGGCCCTCGCCAAAAAGCGGCGGCAGCAGATCGCCCGCAATATAAGCGAGAAGCGAGGACTTGCCGCAGCCGCTCGGTCCCATCAACGTCACCGTCTCGCCCGGTTCCACAGCAAGCGAGAACGGCCGGATGATCGGCTTGCCGTTCAGATGGATTGCAACCTGTTCGAGCTTCAGGCCCATCGCGATTTTCCGAGCCGCGCCGTGATCAAAAACGCCAGGGCAGGTGGCGCCGCGAGCAACAGCGCAAACGCCGCCGTTAAACTCCGGTTGCCTCCGCTCGCCAGCGTCACCGCTTCCATCGGCAAGGTGGAAAAACGTCCGCTGGCGATCAATTGCGCGGGAACAAACTGCGCGAGGCTTACGGAAAAACCCACCGCCAACGCGGACAGGAGCGGCGACTTGAGCAGCGGCGCTTTCACTTGCCGCCAGAACAGCCAAGGCCCGGCGCGCAGCCCGGACGCAACCGAGGCATAACGCGGATCGAAAGCGCGGTAGGGACCTTTCAGCACGATCCAGACATAGGCGAAGACAGGTGTGAGATGCACGAGGAACAATCCAAGTGCGGTGCCGGTCAACCCGGCGTGGAGAAACAGCTGATACTGCCCGCCGGCGATCACCAGTGCCGGAATGACCAGCGCGATCGCGGCGGAACCCGAGACGATCTTGTCCCAGCGCTCCGAAATCGACTCAAGCCAGAGAACTGCGAGCGCTGACGCCGTGAGCGAGGCGGTGATTGCAAGCAGGAAGCTGATCGTTATCGAATCGAACGAAATCCGCTTCCAGGCATCGAGCATCAGGATTTCCGGCAGAACTGCGGGATAAGGCCAGCGCCCGGCGAATGACATGACCAGCAGGATCATTAGCACGGCCAGATAAGCGAAGGTGATCGCGCCGATCAGAGCCAGCGCGGGCAGCTCCGGCATCGTGGCATGCGAGGGACCTTTGCTCGCGAACCGCCGCCAGGCCGGGGTGATCAACTTCAGCACCAGCCAGAACCCAGCCGCTGCGGCAGCGAGGATCAGTGTCAGGAAGGCGGCGCCGGCAATGCCGCGCATGTTGGCCGCCGCATCGCCGTCATTGAGATCGGACCAGATGATGAGCGCGAGCGTGGACGGCTGCGTGGGGCCAATGACAAGAGCGAGATCAACCACCGTCGATCCGTAGACCCACACAACCGCCAGCGGCCAGATGATTCGCGGCACGAGTTGCGGGAGGAGAATCCGCAGCCAGACCGAGAGGCTGGCATGGCCGAGGCTCCGGGCGCTCCGCCAATGCCCGTCGAGCAATTGCGAAATGTCGCTCCGCGCCAAGAGCGTCCAATAGATCCAGACGAGAAACGGAATTTCCTTGAGTGCCAGAACGGCGATGAGGGAGAATCCCCAGGGGTCCTGCGTGGTGATCCAGTTGGGCGGCGTGTCTCCGCCAACAAGAAACCGCGCGATCCAGCCGCCGGGCATGATGAGGAAGCCAAAACCGATGGCGAAAGCCAGATGCGGTAGGGCCAGGAAAAGCCCTGAAAGGCTCGCAAGTTTCCGCCACAGCGGCGTGCCATAGAGTCCGGCGACAATGGCGGTGGCGCCGATGAAGGCGAGCAGCGTGCTAATCGTACCGGTGAAGAGCGAAAGGCCGAGCGCTTCCCAGAGCTGCGGGTGATCGAGAAGAGCTTTCCAGGCCTCTGCGTCGATCAGGCCTTGCGCTGCGGCAACAAGCGCCGCGGCAAGCGGCAGCCCCCAAAGGACTGCGAGCAGAGCGGCGGCGACAAACTGCCCCCCCGGGCTCTTCATCCGCCGTAACGTTCAAGCCAGGCGGTTTCGATGAGAGGCACCCAAGAGCCGTGCGGCTCGGGGATGGCGGGACCGGGGAGGCTGACCGCACCCGGCGCATTGCCGCTGCCGAAGAGTTTCACCTCTTCGGGTGATAGCTTTGACATGGCGAGAACTGTGGGATCGCCCCACTGTTTGAGATCGGCCTTGCGGGCCTGTGCTTGCGGCGAGAGCAGGAAGTCGGCGACGACTTGCGCGGCGGCGCTCGATTTGGAGTTGATGGGGATGGCCACGAAATGCGTGTTACCAATGGTGCCGCCCTTGTGCTGCCAGGCAATCGTCGAGGCCGGCATTTCACCTGTGGCTACCAGATTGGCGGGCTCGTTCGGATTGAAGGTGAGTCCGATCAGCAATTCGCCATCGGCCACCATCTGCTTCACCTGGGACTGGCTTTGCGGGAATTGCTTACCTTCGCGCCAGAGATGCGGATGCATGAGGTCGAGTATATCGGTGAGGAGCTGCGCCTTTCCCGTGAACTCCTGTTTGCTGATCGGTTGCGCGAACATCGATTTGTCGGAAACCGTTTCGTTGAAAACCTGCTTCACAAATGTGGTGCCGTGGAAATCGGGCGGGGCGGGATAGGTGACGCGGCCTGGATTGGCCTGTGCGTAGGAAATGAGATCGGCAAGGCTCAGGGGTGGCGATTTCACCTTGGCGCCGTCGGCGAAGAAGGTGAGTTGCGCCATGCCCCAGGGGCTTTCGAGACCTTCGGTTGGTTCGGCGAAATCGTTGAGTGTTGTCGGCTTGCCCTCGGTATCAACCAGTTTGAAGTTCGGAAGATCGGCAGCGAAGGGACCGAATAGCAGCTTGTCCATTTTCATGGCACGGAAGTTTTCGCCGTTGATCCAGACCAGATCGACTGAGCCATCGGTCTTGCCAGCTTTCACTTCGTCGCGCACCCGGCGCACCACTTCCGCGGCGTCGGTGATCTTCACATGTTCGAGCGTGACACCGTAGCGCGCCTTCACTTCATCGCCCACCCAGGCGATATAGGCGTTGATCGTGTCCGACCCCGCCCAGGCGTTGAAGTAAACCGTCTGGCCTTTCGCCGCCTGAAGTGTGGTCTGCCAGTCGGCCGCCAGGGCGGGCGCAACCATCAGGCCCGCGGAGGCGAAAAGAAAACCGCGGCGATTCAGAAACATGTTGATGTCCTCCGGTGATTCATCCTTCTTACGAAAACGGGCAGCAAATTGAAATCACAGGCGAACGGCTTCAATCAGAACTCCGTGATAAGTATTGCTCCTATAATAGAATAATAGTCCTTGATAAATGCATCGCGCTGCGGCAGATTGCGCTCTGTGACGAGTTGGGTGAAAGTGATGGCACAGCAGGGAATGACAGGAGAAATGCTCATGAAATTCGCAACAACGATGGCCGCGGTAATCGCGGTTCTGGCCAGCGCTACCGCGGCCTTGGCCGACAAAGTGGTGATCTCCAACTGGGACGGCTACATGCCGAAGGACATGGCCGAAAAGTTCAAGGCCGAAACCGGGCTCGACCTCGAAGTGGCGGTGCATGCCACCAACGAGGAGATCATGGGCAAGGTCACGGCCTCGGGCGGAGAGGGGTTCGACGTGCTCTTTGTCTCCTCGCCCTTCGCCGAGGCGCTGAACAAGCTGGGCCTGCTCGCGCCCATCGACCACGCGAAGATTCCGAACCTCGCCAACCTCTATGCAGAGGCGAACCAGCTCAAGCACGATCCGGGCAACACCTTCTCGGTGCCCTATGCCTGGGGCACGACCGGGCTTTGCTACCGCTCCGATCTGGTGAAGAGCGAACCTGCAAGCTGGAACGATCTCCTTGCCCCCGCCGACGATGTGAAGGGCAAGACCACAATGCTCTCGACCGACCGCTGGCTGATGGCGGCGTCGTTCCTGGCCAACGGCATGTCGGTCAACACCACCGATCAGGCAAGCTTGGACAAAGCCCGCGATCAGCTCGTTGCCGCGAAGAAGACCATGCTCGCCTATGACGACACGACTTTCTATTCGAAGCTTGTTTCGGGCGAGGCGACACTCGTCCATGCATGGGACGGCTGGTGCAACTACGGCATCGCGCAGAACGCCGCGATCAAATACGTGGTGCCGAAGGAAGGCTCCGACCTCTGGGTCGACACCATGGTGATCGTCAAATCCGCCAAGAACCCGGAAGGCGCGGCCAAGTTCATCGACTTCGTGATGAAGGCCGACAACGGCAAATGGGTGGTCGAAAATATCATGTACAAAACGCCCAATAAGGCCGGCATGGATGCGATTGACAAGGCGATGCTGACGCAGTTTCCGAATATGGCGATCACGCCCGTCGATCTGCTGAAATACGAGCAGCTT
>JBJXGL010000125.1:0-3769 GCA_046160365.1 Aestuariivirga sp.
CCATGAATTCAAAGCGCCCGGACCGGATCGAATGAGCTTCACTGCCACCGAGGTTCTTGAACCGGACGAAGGCTTGCTTGGGAAACATCATGGCGGAATTACGGCTCGAACCGTTGGCGGCGAAATAGTTGGCACCGAGACCCAGCTGTCCCTGCGAGCCCGGGGCAATCGCATCGTTAGGGAGTCCGAGCAAAATCGGCGCCGCCAGTTCCACCTGCCAGTCGAACGCCTTCTTGCTTTGTGACAACGAGACCCGCAGTATGTTTCCGGAGAAGGCGTAGGAGTTGTTCGCGTCGCCCTGAAACCAGTCCCAGGCTTCGAGTCGCGTCCGCAGACTACCTTGCACGAGGACGCCCCCACCGGCTGGCGAGTTCGCCTGCCCGCGCACGATCGAAGCCGTCACCGCGATGCTGAGAACTAGGCGCCGCATTCAAAGCCCGCTTCTGTGCAGAAGGCCTCGCCGGCCAGATTGGCGATTACGGGCAGAGTCCTGCACGGCCCCACTCGTGCCAAGAGCGCCTGTCCGGCCAACCCAAGGTATTCCACGCCGGATTCGGAGAGAGATGCGGCGAGAGGCTGGGCGACATAAGAGAGATGGTCACCGATGAACGCCTTGGCTGCGTCGGCTGCCAGAGCAGCTGCGCCGGCATCGCCGGCAGAGAACGCGAAGGCCTCTTTGAGACGCAGGTAGCCGACGAATCCCACTTCCACTGAGATATGGTCGAGTGCTTCCTCGGTCATGGGGCGATAAGCGAAGGCGTCGTAGTACGAGGTCAATTCGGAGATCAGATAGCCAAGCTGCAAGGTGTCGTGATAGCTGACCTCGCGCGCCGGCGCGGGGCCGCCGGGTCCGAGAATCGAATGGTAGTCGCCTTCGGCTGCCTCGACGCAAGCGCGTTGCGCCGCCACCTTCAGCCGCTCGTCTGGGATCTCCTTCGCCAGCGACTGCACTTGTTCGCGCCACTGCGGCGTGGGGCATTCGAAAAGCAGGCCCAACAGCCGCCATGCTGCTGCATCGCGGAGCAGGTCCTCAACCCCCGGTTTCATTTCGCCTCCTTCATGGCCAATGGAATCCAGCCAGTCCGCATCTTTCGCGCGCCTGCCTCCTGCGACGCCCCTTCCCACACCGCGAACGCAATCTGAGTTCGCTGGTCAGGAGCGAAGCCTTCGGGGAGTTTGCGCGCTATCACGACCGCCCATCCATCTTTCGTCCGTACGCCCCCGCCGCGAGACTGCTTGGCGGGCGCTGGAGACAGAGTGCCGGGGCCTTCGGCCACCATGTCTTCCACTGGAGACTCGCGCGGGCCGACGCGCCGGTTGCCCACCGCTTGCGAAGGTGCGTAGCGCGAGGCCATTTCCTTTTGCGCGGCGGAACCGGGATCGAGAGGCTTCGCCTCAAACGGATAGTGATCCACGGCCGCGTTGGGATAGATCTCGCGAATCGTATCCTGGCGGCCATTGACCGATGCTTGCCAGTCTGCCCTCCAGAACGAGATCTCCACCGGTTGGCCAGCCTGACCCATTTGAGGATCGGGTGGATTGGCAGCGATCGTCTTGGGAAGCTGAATCGCACAGCCATCTAGAAAACGGGCCGGACCCGGCATGTCGCTTTGTGTCGCGTCGGCCCATTCCAAACGAAACGCGACTTCACTGCCGTTATTCACCGAGCGCACGCGGACCTCGGCGGTCGACGGCTTCATCAGCCGCGGATCGACCAGGTCCTGCAGCAGAAGTTTGGCGAGATACTCCGGCGCCTGCTCCCACACCGGGTCAGAAGTGTTGAGCGGAATGTTCGGGGCCGGCACCGTCACCACTTCATTGGTTCGAGTGGGAGCGCGATGGCAGCCTGCGAGAAATGCGGCAGCGGAAATGACCAAGGTCAAGCGTCTCATCGCAAATACTCCTTTGTTACGGGCAGTTGGTGCGCGTGATCTGATAGAGCCGGTCGTAGGCCGGGCGCACGTGCACCGGTTCGTTCCTAGGCACCTTGACGAGGGTGGCGCCCTTCTCGTCGAGGCCGTAAGCGTCGTCGCCCACGCGCTTCCATCGCGGCATCACCTGCTCGCTCGAGCCGAACAGGCAAAGCAGCGAGGCCAAGTCGGGATCGTTCATCGCGTTGCGATACGCCTTGACCGCGTCGTCGGCGCCCGGTCCGAACAACTGCCGCGAGAACGAAAGCGGCACGTGAATCGGCGGAATGTAGTAGACATTCGGTTCAAGGCCGTATTGCGGAAATAGCGGTAGCGCGATCTTGCGGATGTGAACGAGGTAGTCGATCGGGTTGTCCGGCTTGGCCTCATTCGGTTTTGAGATATAGCCGGCCATCCGGATCTTGCCGATGCAATTGACGAAACACTGAGGCTGGATACCTTGCTCCATCTTTGGGTAGCAGGCGATGCACTTTTCGGAGGTGCCCGTCATCGGGTTGAAGAAGACCTTCTTGTATGGGCACCCCTTGACGCACTCCTGATAGCCGCGGCAACGGCCTTGATCCACCAGCACAATGCCGTCCTCTTCGCGCTTGTAGATCGACCCACGCGGGCAGGACGCCAGGCACGCCGGATACGTGCAGTGGTTGCAGATACGCGCCAGGTAGAAGAACCAGCTCATGTGCGGCAGCGACATGAGGGCCAGCCCGCCATCCACTTGGCCGGCGCAATCGTCTTCACCGACATTGGGATACGAGTAGTCCTGCTGCTCGGGCCGCCAGCCGAGGACGCGCTCACCGGCAGGGGCGGACTCGAAGATCGTCTGGCCTTCGTAGACTTTCTTGTCGTTCCACGAGCCCGAGTTAATCATGTCGAGCAGCTTCACGTCGTAAGCGAGCGGATAGCTCCCGTAGGGCTTCGTCTCGACGTTATTCCACAGCATGTACTCCTGGCCCTTGCCGGAAGTCCAGGTGGTCTTGCAGGCCAGCGTGCAGGTCTGGCACGCGATGCATTTGTTGGTATCGAAGACGGCGGCGAACTGCCGCTTGGGCCGGCTCTCCGGATACCAGTACGACATCTCGCGGCCGAGTTGCCAGTTGTAGACGCGTGCCATTCTATGCTTTCTCCTTCTGATTGCCGAAGAACCCGCCGGCAAGATATTTCTTCATCGCTTCCGATTCGTTCTTCGGCCGGATGCCGAGCGTGACCGGCCGCCACGCGCTCTGCTGATCGATGCCACCCGGCTCGGCTCTGGTGATCTTCACCATGGATTCGCGGGGCGCTCCGGTGGGACAGTGAGTATCGGCGAGAAACCCCTTGCCGATGCTCTGTCCGAACATCTCTTTGCGAACCAGCGAGTCCGTCATCAAGGTCGGCTTGAGCCAACCACGCGTGGCCGATTGGTGGGAACCGGAGCGGAACATCGCCTGATAGTTGGTACGCGGGTTCTTGGCCAACCCGTCGGCGCGCGTCTTGCGCCCTTCCACCGACCCCGGCGTGGATCCATACATGTTGAACCACATGCGCGTCACGCCCTTCGGGGTGCCGGGATAGTAACGAGCGCGGCAGAGCAAGCGGGCGATCTCGTAGTCACGCTTGTTGTTCTGCCAGCCGCGGAAGGGACGGTCCTCCGGATCGGCGTCGATCCAGACATAGTCGCCATCTTGAATACCGAGCGATTTTGCGTCGTCCGGGTTCATGTCGACGTACCCTTCGGTGACAAACGGGCTGCGCTTGTCGAGGCGATAAAGATCGCCGAACGGCCCGAACAGCAGCGCGATCATGTCGGTGTCGATGGGCATGGTGTGGGCGCCGTGGCGGTACTTCGGCGTGTGGAAGAT
>JBJXGL010000126.1:0-4104 GCA_046160365.1 Aestuariivirga sp.
CCCCCGAACAACCGATCCCGATCGGCCAGGCCGACCAGGTGATCGCCGGCCGTCGCGGATTCCGAACCGAAGATCCCCAGACGCCGGTAGGTTCCCCCATCGAGGAACGCGAGCAGTTCGGCGCGCCGGTCGGCCGAGTTCACCATCGGCAGCGCTTGAACGTACTGCGAGTCATCCAGCAGCGAAAAGCCGATGTGCGCGTCGACATCGAGGTAACGCACGCTGTCGGCCGATCCGGTGCGCCCGAACGGCCGGTCGACGAGGTTGGCATCGATCGTGGCAGCCAGCATTTCGGCGCGGCTGGCGAACCACGCGCCCGAGAACTCCATGCCATCGAACGACCCGAAATCCGCGTTCTTCGCCTGGAACGGCATCAGTTCACTCAATGCATAGCGGAGCGATACATCCGTCGCGGCAAGGGAGGCGAGATCGGCCGCGGATTTTCCGCCGAGAAACTCGATCTGGTAGTCGCGGCCCGCCTCCCGGCCGTCGAGGGCCCGGTAAAGCTTCTGGTAGTAGTCCTCGCGCTGCGCGGCATCCGCGTTGGTGCTCGCAACCAGCACCGGCGCGCTGCCGGTTTCCAGCAGGGTTCCGAGGTGATCCAGCGTCGCTTCGAGGCTCTGCTCGGGAAACGGCGAAGAGGCGGAGATGATCCCGCTCACCGCCGCGGCGTTCTCCGCCAGCCCGGGCGACAGCGTCCCGAGCGCGCCGTAGAGCGCAAGCGCATCGGTCAGCGGCACGATCGAATGCTGGTACAGCGGATTGCCGGGCTCGGTTGCGATGCCGACCTTCTCCCCGGGCTTCGACCAGATCCGCGAGATGAGCTCATCGCCCATCATCGCGTCGACGTTCGTCACCAGTGAAGGCGGTGAAGGAGGAATACCCATCGCGCGAAGCCCGAGTTCGCCTACCGGGCTGATCCCGGGCGCGTTGTAGGTATAGACATGCTCGGTCACATCCGGGAAGAACCGGCCGAACAGCAGCGCGAGATGCCCGCCCAGGCTGTGGCCCGTCACGACGAGCGGCGCACCCGGCGGCAGCACGCTCGCGTCCGAACCCGTCAGCGGCGCATGGCCCTGGTCCCGGGCAAGCTCGTTGCGAAGCGCAGCGGTCCTCGACGGCCCAAAGACAAAAGCACCCGGACTCACCAGAACATTGACCCGGATCGCCTGCAGCATCGAGATCTCGGCATCCGAATAACTGACCGCCTGGCCGGTCGGCGTCGTCAGCTTCCTGTAGTAGCGGTACAGCGAAACCAGCTGGTCGCCAGCGAAACCCTGGATGCCGATCCGGTTGACATCCTCCGCCAGATCCGCGAAATCCTCCGTCCCGCGTATGCCAAGGACGTACTTGCTTGAGGAGCGGTCGAAGAAAACGGTTGCGGAGAAACCCGCACGATCATTAGGTTCATGGTGCCTGAGTTCAAACTGGTCCCCCGAAGAGCCAATAAGTCGGTTCGCTTGTGTACTTGTATAGTCTCCCCTCCTCTCTTGTATCAGTGAAGCCAACATGGCTTCCGGAGAAGTAAAGAAGGAATACGCAGCCTGCGCAGAACCCGCTCGGCTCGCCAGATCAGATAGATTTCGAGGCATTTCCTCCCCCTCGGAACTTACTTCGTCCCTTTGAGCAGAGCGGCAAGCAGAGATTGAACTTGGTCTGAACGACAACTTCCACCGCGACCAAGAAGCGGCGACGCTTTGTCCTGCCACCACATCCCGAGCCAGTCAGACGCGCCATGTCGCGCAACGACTACCGAATCTCTTGAACGGATTACAAAGAAATCGTGGCGAATAACTCGCCAAGGATGTTGATTGTTGTTACTAAACGCAACGCAGTATTCGCTAGTGGCTCTATCCGCTCCAGTTGAAACTTTGAGTTGGGATTCTGGTCTGGAGTAACTAGTGAACTTGCCGTCATTTCCTTTGGTTTCTACTTGTACGAAACCTCGGTCTAGCAGCTTTTCTGCCAACGGCCCAATCTGATAGTCAAAACAAACGCTGCGCTGCGGCTCTATCGGCTCAAGTACCTGCAGCTTGGCATTGGCATCGCAGTGCTTCACAAAGTTGCTGTAGCCGTAAGGCAATTCCCAGAACGGAACGCCGACGAGGACGGCGAACAGGGCGATTCGGCCACCCCAATTCGGCACGAAGCGCGCGAGAAACGCGGCGATGACGGTCCAGACTGCGGCGACGATGAAGAGTTGCTCGGTATCGCTCATGGCGCGGTTGGGCGTTCAGAACTCTCCCCGGGGAAAGCCTACTCTTCCCCGGCTACAGGCGATTATCGTAGTGTCCGATTCGCGGGCAGGACGTGCTGAACTTCTCAGGGGGGGTGAGCGCCGTTTCGGCCCTCACAATCAGGCGACTGGCGGCGATTCTGAAATCTACGCCTGAAACTGCCTGTAACATTCTTACGCTTGCGGGCGATGGGGTAGCCAACGCCTGTCAGCCCTGCAAAGATCGAAGCGCTCGGCCTTGCCGTTGGTCTGGGGCCTGCAGGGCCCGGGAGATGCGTGAATGGACAGCACGTAAAACATCGTTTAACATGTGCGCATGCTGAAATCCATCTCCAAAATCGGCAACTCCCAGGGGCTCATTTTTGACGCGGCGCTGTGCGAGCTCAGCGGCCTGAGAGCCGGCGATCAGGTCAATGTCACGGTGCACGAGGGTGGAGCGCTCGTCATCACGCCCATGCGCAAAACGATCCCCGCCGCCGATGCCGCGGCCGCGGCGAAAGACCTGATCCGCCGAAACGGCAAGCTCTTCAAGCGCCTTGCCTAAGCGGGAGTTCCGGCACCTCGAAGTCGAGGCCGTGCTCGCCATACACGCGGAGGTGCTTGCCGCTCATGGCGGCAGCGCAGGGCTGAGAGATAGGGGGGGCTTGCTTGAATCAGCCGTGGCGGCGCCGCAAGCCTCGTTTGGCGGACAAGCGTTGATTCGCGATCCCATCGAGATTGCGGCCGCATATCTCTTCTATCTCTGCCGTAATCTTCCGTTCGTGGATGGCAACAAGCGCTCTGCCCTGGCGGCCGCACTTGTCGTGTCGAGCGTAAACGGGTTGCTCGAGAATCCAGACCAGCCCGGCCAGAACATCGATGAATGGAAGGCCATGGTTCTCGACGTCGCCTCCTCACGCATCGACCGGGATCAGACTACTTCACGACTGAAGGCGCTTCTCAAGGCAAAACGAAAAAAGGGGATCTGACCCCTTTTTTCTGGGAGCTCAGGCGGCTTTCTTCTCTGAGCGCGGCGGCAAATCGCCAATGGCGATGCGGATTGCGTCGTCGACCGTGTCGAGGAAGCCGAACTCGAGCTTTTCCTTGGCTTCGGCGGGCACGTCTTCGAGGTCTTTCTCGTTGCGCCTGGGCACCATCACGGTCTTGATGCCCGCGCGCAGCGCCGCCAGCGTCTTTTCCTTCAGACCGCCGATCGGCATCACCAGGCCGCGCAGCGAGATTTCGCCGGTCATCGCCACGTCCGAGCGGATGGGCCTGTCGGTCATCAGCGAGATGAGCGCGAGGAACATCGCCACGCCGGCGCTCGGGCCGTCTTTGGGCGTCGCGCCCGCGGGCACGTGGACGTGGATGTCGAGCTTGTCGAACGACTCGCCGAGGTGGTTTTTGGCGAGCGTCAACGCGGCTTGCGCGGATTCCTTCATCACGTCGCCCAACTGGCCGGTGAGGATCAGCTTGCCGCTGCCCGGCGTCTTGGCGGCCTCGATGAAGAGGATGTCGCCGCCGACCGGCGTCCAGGCGAGGCCGGTGGCCACGCCCGGGGTCGAGGTGCGCAGCGCGATCTCGTTCTCGAACTTCTTCGCGCCGAGGATGGCATGCAGGTCGCCCGCATCGACCACGATCGTTCCGGAACGGCCTTCCGCGATTTTCATGGCTGAACTCCTGAAGACGGAACCCAGGGCCCTTTCGAGATTGCGCACCCCGGCCTCGCGCGTGTAGTCGGCGATCAGCGCCCGGATGGCCGCTTCCGTCAGTTCCACCTGGGAAGAAGACAGGCCATTGGACTCCAGCTGCCTTTTCACCAG
Organism: Aestuariivirga sp.; assembly: GCA_046160365.1. GTDB lineage: Bacteria > Pseudomonadota > Alphaproteobacteria > Rhizobiales > Aestuariivirgaceae > Aestuariivirga. The sequence continues at coordinate 4,039 of JBJXGL010000126.1, forward strand.
GTACTTCTTCGCGATCTCGAGCTTCTCTTCCTCGGTGTAGCCGGGGAGCTGGATGATCTCCATGCG
>JBJXGL010000127.1:0-4357 GCA_046160365.1 Aestuariivirga sp.
GCAAGAACAGAGGTCCGATCCGCTCGCTCGAGCGTTCGGATGGCTGAGGCTCGAGCATCGCGAGAGTTGCGTGATCAGGCAGGAACGTAGGTCAATCCGATCGCGTCCTCGGGGCTCGCGTTTTACAACGGCGGCGCCATCCCCGAATGGAAAGGCAGCATTTTCGTAGGCGCCCTCCCCTGCGAAAAACTCGTGTGCCTCGAACGCGACGGCGGCCGCATCGTGGCCGAAGGGCCGCTTTTCGAAAACATGGTCTCCCGCATCCGTGACATCGTCCAGGGCCCCGCGAGGCGCTCTACGTCATGACCGGCGGGGCGGACGTCCGCATCCTCCGCGTCGCGCGCGCCCATCCGGTGGCGACGGGGACAGTGGACCGAGGTTGGTGATGATGCTTCGTCTTCGCGCGAGCCGGCATATGAAATGTGATAGCCATAAGTCATCCTTCCCCCGTCGAGGGAATGATGAGCATCAACCCACCGAAGAACGCCCTGCCTTCAGTCGGCATTCAAACAAAGCCCGCCATCCGGACGCTCCTCAGAGTTAAATGCACTGGCACCGTAACCCAGGAAGGAATTTGATAAGTTTCGTCGAGAACATTGGCAACGGGAGTATGATCGTGGGCGCTTCCACAAATTCGAATGAAGAGCTCTTCAGAAAGTTTGGTCCAGGACCTGGCGGCGAGTATGTGTTTATTGAAGACGATGGCAGTGTAGCTTATGCGTACTTACTGGATTGTAACAGTTCAATTATTGCGAACGTGTGGCTGTATAATAGAGAATTTCCATCGGACACCAAGCCCTGGAATTCCGACACCACTCCAACGTACGTAAATCCGAGACCTTTTGCAGATTCAAACTCGCGTATTTTGAGGCCGTGGCATGGAGATGAGATTTCTGTTCGATGGCATCAAGGCGGCAATTCAACTTTAGCGCGCATATTCTACAAGAAGGAGCTTTTTGCTGTCTTAGAAAGCATCGAAAAAATTGGATGGTCCAAATTTGCACTTGAAGCTGGTCCGCTGGCAAAGCCACTGCGAGACTGGAGAGAACCGGATGTACAAGAACAGTAATCCCCTCACAGCCGCCGCTTCCGCGCCATCCCGGCATTACGGTGACAGGCATAACGGCGACAGTGCAGTCCAGCACTGTCACCGTAACAACCGTAACACGGAGCTTACACGGGAATTGCAACGGCAGCGGAATTTCCGTGTCCCACTTGTCGGGTTCAATCCATCACTGTCACCGAAACCGCGCACTGCAACCGTATCGCCATCAATAAACAAAGTCCGAAACATCGATGAGGCCGGCATTGACGCCGGCCAGCAGCAGCCGTTCGCCGCTGGGGAGCCAAAGTTCGGTGGAACCAAGTCCGGGGCCGACTGACGTGATGTGGACATCGCTCGCACTTACCGATGCGTCGAGGCGGATGTGATCGACGCCATCCACGAAATCCGCGACGGTATCGCGGCTGGCGCCAACGGCGCCAAACGCGAAAACGAAAGTGTCGGCTCCAGTGCCTCCGAACAGAGTGTCGGTATGAGCACCGCCATCGAGCGTGTCGTCTCCATCGCCGCCGACCAGCACATCCTGACCTGACCCGCCGTCGAGCCGATCCCGGCCGCTGCCGCCGTTCAACGTGTCGTCGCCGAGATCGCCGTCGAGCCAATCGTCTCCGGTGTGTCCATTGAGTTCGTCGGCCTCGGAGCCACCATTGATCAGGTCATTGCCGGCGCCGCCGCCAAGTTGGTCCGAACCGCTTTCGCCCCAGATGATATCGTTGCCGCCTTCGCCGTTGATGGTGTCGTTGCCGCCGCCGCCATAAAGCGTGTCATTGCCATAACGCAGCCACGGATTGCTTCCCTGGTCGCCAAGGATCAGGTCGTTGCCGTCGCCGCCGAAGACCAGATCATCGCCGGCGCCGCCATACAAACGGTCGGCGCCCTCGCCGCCGTTCAGATGGTCGTCGCCGTTCTCGCCATTGAGATAGTCATCGCCATCTTCTCCGAACAGGCTGTCGCCCCAGGACCCGAAGTAAGTATTTGCACCGTGATCGCCCCAGATCGTGTCGTTGCCGCCACCGCCGAAGATGGTGTCGCTGCCCGCGCCGCCGCGGATCGTGTCCGGCGCATTGTCATCAAACCCGTTCCGATTGCGGCCAAAAATGATGTCATTCCCAGCGTGACCATCGATGGTGTCGCTGCCCTGGCCACCGTAGATGATATCTCCGAAAATCGATCCAATGATTGTGTCGTCGCCATCGCCGGTCGAGATGTACAGGTCTTCGATGCTTTCCGATTCGTCGATGTTATCGTTGCCGGCGGAACCATAAACTTCTCTCATAGCCATTCTCCTGTTCAGCGCGCCGGGATGGCGCTTTGAAGATGCAATTCTGCCAAATGCGGCCTTAACCGGACGTGAGGCGCAAATTCAGGAGACGTTCATTGATTGAATGGCGCTGGCCCGCCGCAAACGGCGGACGCAGCCGCCCAGAAGGCGGCCGCGCTGGTGGTGGGTGAATGTTTCGGGTACTTCTGGCCGATCCGCCACATAGCGGCAGAGCGGGTATCGGGCGACTAGCCCCAGATGAAATCTCCGTAGCCGAGAAGGTCGGCGCTGACGCCGATCACCAGCAGACTCTCGCCTGAAGAGGTCCAGACAAGCGTATCAGCGCCCGCCCACGCAAAGTGGAGATCGGTCCAGCCCAGGGGGGAGTCGACCCGGATATGATCGACGCCACGGACAAAGTCGATGATTGTGTCACTGCCCGTGCCGGGACCGAAGACGAACGTGTCGGCACCGGTGCCGCCGAAGAGCTCGTCATTGCCTCTGCCGCCATCGAGCGTGTCATTGCCAGCATCGCCGACGAGTTGATCGTTGCCAGCACCGCCGTCGAGGCGGTCGTTGTCGCTGCCGCCACTCAGTTGGTCGTTGCCCAGGCCGCCATCGAGCCAGTCGTCGCCGTTCTGCCCATAGAGACTGTCCGCGTCGGCACCGCCGTTGATCAGATCGCGGCCGGCGCCGCCGACAAGCGTGTCCACTCCGCTTTCGCCCCAAATTGTGTCATCGCCGCCGTCGCCGTTGACCGTGTCGTTGCCGCTGCCGGCGTAAATGACGTCATTGCCTGGCAGTAGCGAGAAGCCGCTTTGATCGTCTCCGCGGATCAAATCGTCACCATCGCCGCCAGCCAACAGGTCGTTGCCGTCGCCGCCAATAACTCTATCTGCCCCCGCGCCGCCGTCGAGCCAATCATCGCCGGCTTCTCCCAAGAGGCGGTCAATGCCGTCACCGCCATTCATGGCGTCATTGCCGTCGCCGCCGAACAGCGTATCGTCTCCGCCTGCGCCCCAGATAGCATCGTCGCCTTCGTCGCCCCAGACAACATCGTCTCCGGCGAGGCCATTGATTACATCGTGACCGCGGCCGCCGTGGATCTCATCGCCGAACAGCGATCCAACGATGCTGTCATTGCCATCAATTCCATGGATAATCACGCCTTCGCCGCTGCCCGACTCGTTGATGATATCGTTCAGAACGGAACCAAATACATATCTCATTGCAGTCTCCTGTTTGATGGCGCCGGGATGGCGCCTTGACGACGCAACTTTGCCAATCGCGGCCTTAACCGGGCGTGAGGCGTAAGTTCAGGAGAAGTTCATTAGCGGATTGGCGCTGGCCCGCCGTGCGGCGCTGGGATTAGGGATTGCGGATAACGGCGACACTCCCCAAAACTTCTCTTGCGGCTCGCCGTTGAGCCCTCAAGCAGGGTCACAGTGACAGTGCATTTAATTTTGTGCGCAAGGAAAGAGGCACGATCTCCGCCACGCCTGGCTCGCCGCCGCGGCCTTGGTGCAGTCCAGTACTGTCACCGTGACCCGTAACCCACTGTCTCTAGGACCCAAAGAGGTACGCTGATCGCGTTGGGTGCCGGGCACCGAGCGTCAATCCACAATCGCCAGCTTTGCACCGCGGAAGGATACGAGCTTCCGCTTTTCTTCGTCCCACAAGGTGAGCGGCACGCATTTGAGGCTTTGCCAAAGGGTGATGCGGCCGATGCCCGCGAGCTCGGGATGATCCTGCATCACCTCCGGCAGCCGGTAGAAGGGAATGCGGCTCGAGAGATGATGCACGTGGTGGATGCCGATATTGCCGGTGAACCACATCAGGGGCTGCGGCAGGTCGTAGAAGGAACTGCCATGGAGCGCCGCTTGTGGGTGCGACCAGTCCGGCTCGTGATCCCAATAGGTGCGCTCGAACTGGTGCTGCACATAGAAGAGCCAGACGCCGGCTGAAGCGCCGAGCAAAACCACCGGCAGGTGAATGAGCAAAAACGGGCCAAGGCCAATCAGATAGATGAGCGG
>JBJXGL010000128.1:0-17092 GCA_046160365.1 Aestuariivirga sp.
TGCGGTTTCTGGACATCGGCTGCGGCGGGGGACTGCTGACCGAACCGATGGCAAGGCTTGGAGCCGAGATCGTCGGCGTCGATCCCTCGGAGAAGAACATCAAGACCGCAAGCGTCCACCGCGACGAACAGGGTTTGGCGATCGACTACCGCGCCGGCACCGCCGAGGATTTGGCGGCGGCGGGAGAGCGCTTCGATGTGATCCTCAACATGGAGGTGATCGAGCATGTGGCCGATCCCGTCTCCTTCACCCGCACCTGTGCCTCGATGCTGAACCCCAAAGGGCTGATGTTTGTTGCTACCCTCAACCGCACCCTCAAATCCTTCGGCCTTGCCGTCATCGGCGCGGAGTATGTGCTGGGCTGGCTCCCCAAAGGCACGCATCAATGGGAGAAGTTTATCACGCCGGAAGAGTTGAAGGGCTGGCTCGCGGACAACGGCATGGAAGTCAAAGGAGAAAGCGGCGTGACCTTTCACCCTCTAGCGAACGAATGGCGCATCTCGCGGGATATGGGCGTCAACTACATGGTGGTCGGACAGAAGCAGGTTATGGCGTCCGCCACCTGAGTCCCGGAAAACGGGAAAAGTCCCGGTCGAGCGTCACCCATTCGCAATCATGCTCGATGGCGAGTGCCGCAAGCCACACATCGGAGATGTCCGATCCCAGGATTCCGGTAGTCGTGCATAACCGGCAAAAAATTCCCCAGTGGCCGTCCCCGCCATGGATCTTGAGAGCCAGAGGATGGTCGAGCAAATCGTTGCAGAAATTCACTGCTTCACGCAGAGAACTTGGCGCGAAGAATACTTTCCGGTTCGTGACAATTCGGACGGTTGAGGACAAGACAAGCGGTGAAACGCAGAAACGCTCCCCAGACGAGACAAGAGCGTTTAACCAAGTCCGGCATATGTCGTGGTTGGGATGATCGGCGCGATGCGCGCTAACAAGAACATTGACGTCGGGGAGGATCATCTCCTTCCGAACTTGTCGTCGAGTTCCAGCAACTTGGAGGTCTTTATGGGATTGATCCCTGGCCGAAGTCCTCCCCTCGCTTTGGAAACCCGCGGCAATCTGAACTTCTTTGCGGGTTTCCCGGTCCCGGCAATGACGAGGCGTACACCTTCCTCGATAATCGCGGTCAATGTGGAACCTTCGCGGCGTGCCTTTTCCTTGGCACTCGACATGAGATCCTCGGGTAATCGAATGGTAGTTCTCATGCGGGTCTTCTAGGAGCAATATGTCAATATGTCAAACTGGAATACGGTGAAGGAATTGAAGAGCGCCTCTATCCCATGCATCCGCCTCTACCGCCCATCAGACGCAGCGGATTTGTCGGAACTCTTTGTGCGATCCATCAAGGGCCTCGCGCCGGATCACTATTCACCGGAACAGGTGGCGGCATGGGCCGGCGAAGCTGCTACGCCTGAAGAGAACCACGTCAAATGCAGCGATGGGCGGCTGGTGCTTGTCGCCGCCGGCGAGCATGATGAACCGCTTGCCTATATCGATCTCGAAATGGATGGCCACATCGACATGCTGTTCTGCTTGCCGGAGGCGGCGGGCAAGGGCCTCGCTTCCGCGCTCTACAATGAACTGGAACGCCGCGCCAAGGCGCTCGACATTCCGCGGCTTTATGTCGAAGCGAGCGAAGGAGCGCGGCCCTTCTTCGCGCACAAGGGATTCGCATTGTTGAACCGGCATGACTTCGAAGTCGATGGCGTGGCGATTCACAATTACAGGATGGAGAAACAGCTCGGGTCCTGATCCCGATCAGTTCCCGTCCTCGGGCAGCCTCGGCAAGGGATGCACTTCGATCCCTTCTTCGACCAGCGCCTGCGCGTCGGCGGGGGTTGCCTCGCCATAGATGCCGCGCTCTTCGGTTTCCTTATAGTGAATTTTGCGCGCTTCCTCGGCGAATTTGTCGCCGACATACTCGGCGTTCTCTTCCACCGTCTTCCGCATTTCGCGCATCATCTGCATCATCATGCGGGCGCGAGGATCGATTGGCCCAGCAGCCATCTTCTGCGGCGCTTCCACCTTGCGGTTCGACTTCGACGGAATGCCGGGAGCCATCAACTGCTTTTCGATCTTCGGCGATCCGCACGTCGTGCACGCAACCAGCCCGCGCTTGACCTGTTTGTCGTAAGCCAAGCTGTCGCTGAACCAGCCATCGAAGGCGTGGCCCTTGTCGCAGATGAGGTCGTATCGGATCATGGAATTCAGCTAACCATGAATGACGCCGGTTTCAAGTCGAAGTTCCGCGCGTGCACAAGAGCGGGTATGCGCGCCCGCGCCTGCGCGGATTGAGCTGGATCGATGTCAGCATAGATGACTTGCGGTTCGGTTAAGCCTTCCGCGATGATTTCTCCCCACGGATTAACCGCGAGCGAATGGCCGAATGTGGCGCGGCCCGAGTCATGCACACCGCCTTGCGCCGCCGCGAGCACGAAGCTTCCGGTTTCAATGGCGCGCGCCCTGAGCAGCACATGCCAATGCGCTTCGCCGGTGGGCACGGTGAAAGCCGAGGGCACAGTGATGACCTCGGCTCCGGATTTCGCCAGCGCGTTGAAGAGCGGCGGAAAGCGGATATCGTAACAGATGGTGAGGCCGAGGATTGCGTGCGGCGTCTTGGTCACGACGGCTTCCGCGCCGGGCGCATAGGTTGCCGACTCGCGGTGGCTTTCGCCCGATGGCAGATCGATGTCGAAGAGATGGATCTTGTCGTAGCGCGCCGCCACGCGCCCGTCAGGCGCGAACAACAGGCTGCGATTGGCAAGCCGTGTTGCATCCGCGCGCAGCGCAAACGATCCGGCGTGAAGCCAAAGACCCAGCTCCTTCGCCAACCCCGAGAAGGAACGCACGGTTTCATCATCAGCTTCCAGCTTCACGATGGACTTGAGCCGTTCCTTGTCGGGTTCGAAGATATTGGTGACTTCCGGTGTTTGCACATAGTGAGCGCCGCCCGCCTTCGCCTCGCGGATCATGGCCGTCGCATCGGCCAGGTTCCGCGCCATGTCGCGGCCCGACCGCATCTGAACTAGTGCGGCGCGGAAACTCATGATGCCTGAAGCAGCGGGTCGAGTCGGCCTTCGCGGTCGAGCGAATGCAGATCGTCCGAGCCGCCCACATGCGTCTCGCCAATGAAGATCTGTGGCACCGTGCGCCGCCCGTTGGCGCGGAGCGCCATGCGCTGCCGCTCCGGCGGATCGTAACTGACGTCGATCTCGTCGTAGTTGGCGCCCTTCTTTTTGAGCAGCGCCTTGGCGGCGTGGCAGTAGGGACAGAACTGGGTCGTGTAGATGGTGATTTTGGGCATCGCTTCGTCCTGCGCTCAAATATGTAGGTGATGCGGTTCCAAAACAAGTGCGAAGGTCAGGACCGACACATGTGAAGCGCCCGCCGCTTTCAGCGCCTTGGCGCAGGCTTCCGCCGTGGCGCCCGTGGTGCGGACATCGTCCACCAGCGCCACTCGCCTGCCGGCGATTTCCGGCATTGCCGCTTCCGGCACGCGGAAAGCATTGCGCATGTTCTTGCGGCGGCCTTCATGATCGAGGCCCACCTGCTGACGGGTGCGCCTGGTTCTTGTGAGCAGTTGTGGCGAATAGGGACGCTGAGCCGAAGCCGCCAGCCGCTGCGCCAGCAGGGCCGCCTGATTGAACCGGCGCTGCCAGAGCCGCAGCCGGTGCAAAGGCACTGGCACGATGACATCGGCTTCGCGTAGGAGATCGAGGCCAGCTCTCGCTGTCATCCGTGCCATGAGTTCTCCCGCCTCCGCCCGGTCGCGATATTTGAACGCCTGCACGATCCGCCGCGCCACGCCGTCATAGGCGACCGCCGCCCGCGCCGCATCCCACGCCGGAGGCGCGGCCAATGCCGCTGGGCTCATTGTGCCTTCGCCTTGATCATAGGGGAAAGGCGTTCCCAGCACCGGGCAGCAGGGCGGTTCGATGAGGCGCAACGCTTGCCAGCAGCTGGAACAGAGGCTGGCGGGCTCGCCCACATCCGCGTTGCATGCAACGCAGCGCGGCGGTGCGATGGCATCGGCCAGCCTCCGCCAAAGCCCCATACTCGTTATCGTCCCCGCAAACCCCATGCGCCCAGCCTATGGCGAGCATGCGGGGCAACGCAAGGTGCAGCCCAATAGCTTTCGCTCTAGATTTGCGGATTGTAGACCTGACTCATGATTTCGGCATTGTGACAAGGCACTGCTATTGTTAAGCCCTGCGGGGCTTCTCAGGACAAAGTCCGCCGTCGAATGTCTTCCATGAAATTTTCTCGGACCTTCAAAGCTGTCAAGGACGCGCTTTGCGCGCCGCGAAGCGGCCTTAGGTCCTTGACAGCTTTGAAGGTCCGAGAAGAATTGCATGGAAGACGTTCGACGGCTCTCTCCATCCGGACACTTTCCAAACATGTGGATTCAGCAGGTCGTTGGTGTAAGCACGACCCGATTGGAGTAACTGAATGACCTTTACCAGCCGCGATCTGGCCATTCTGCAGGACATCGTCTCGGAAGCCGCTCAAACCGAAATCATGCCGCGCTTCCGGGCGCTGGGCGAGGGCACGGTGCGCGAGAAGACCTCGCATCTCGACCTTGTCACCGATGCGGACGAGTTTGCCGAATGGCGCATCCGCGATGCCGTAGCGAAAGCGTTTCCGGCAGCGCTGTTCGTTGGCGAAGAGTCGGTTGAGCGCGACCGTTCTCTATTGGACAAAATCGCTGGAGCCGATCTTGCGGTGATCGTCGATCCAGTTGATGGCACCAGCAACTTCGCCTGGGGATTGCCGCTCTTCGGCGTATTGGCAGCGGTGGTCTCGAAGGGCGAAACCATCGCCGGGCTGATCTACGATCCGGTTGGAAGGGACTGGCTCGCGGCCATTCGCGGCGAAGGCGCATATGGCATATCGTCTGGCGGCAATACCAGCGATCTGAAAGTCGCCAGGCCCGCCGCGCTCTCCGAACTCACCGGCGTTACCTCCTGGTATCTCATGCCCGAGCCGCGCCGCAGCAGTATCGCCGCCAATCTGGCGAAGACCAAAGCTACCTTTTCCTATCGCTGCGCTGCCTACGAATACCGCCTCGTGGCAGAAGGCCGCTGCCACTTTTCGCTCCACTATCATCTGAAACCGTGGGACCACGCGGCGGGCGTTCTCATACACAACGAAGCCGGTGGTTACTCGGCGCTTCTCGACGGCACTCCCTACACGCCCATCCGCCATGACGGCGGCATCATGTCGGCGCCCGACCGCGACACATGGAACGTGTTGCGCGACGCGCTCCTGACGTGACGCTACAACTCTTCGACCGAGCACTCTTTGCGGCGCGCCAGAAATCCGCAACGGCGAAGGGCGAGAATATCCTCTTCCAAACTGTGGCGGACGAACTCACAGCGCGGCTCGCGCCGATCAAACGGACGTTCGAAACGCCTTGCGTCATCGGACCCGATCCCTCCTTTTTCATCCGTAGGCTGAATTTCGGAACAGCAACGGCAATTGAAGTTCAAGCGGACGACGCCCTTCCCCTCGAGAGAGCCAGTCACGACGCCATCTTCAGCCTGCTTGATCTTCACGCCGTCAACGATGTGCCGGGCTATCTTGCGCAAATCTCCCGCGCGCTCATACCCGATGGCCTGTTCATCGCCTGTCTTTTTGCGGGTGAAACGCTGACCGAACTGCGGCAGTCCTGGTATTCGGCGGAAACGGCAGCGTTCGGCGGCGTCACACCCCGCGTTGCGCCGATGATCGATGTGCGCGAACTTGGCGGCCTGCTTCAGCGCGCGGGTCTTGCCCTTCCCGTCGCCGACATCGACCGCCATACGGTGCGCTATGCCGATCCGTTATCGTTGATGCGCGAGATCAAATCGCTCGGTTTATCGAACTGCCTAACAGAGAGATCGCGCGTTCAGGTGACGCGGAAGTTATTGCTCGAAGCTGCTGAGAGTTACGCCGAAAAATTCAGCGATCATGATCGCCGGGTCCGCGCCACGGTCGAACTTGCCTGGGCCACGGCCTGGTCGCCGCACGAAAGCCAGCAGAAGCCACTGAGGCCGGGATCTGCCAGGACGCGGCTTGCCGATGCCTTGAAGGTACCCGAGACGAAACTCTAGGAGCCCGCCTCTCCTGGCGCTATTTCCGCCACAGCTGCGAAAGCCTGTAGGCGTGAAGGCCGATCATGATGGTGTTCAGTACCAGCACGGGCATGATGTTTCCGAGAACGCCGTAGGCGACGAAGAATACGTTTCCGGCGATGTTGAAAGCGCGCATATGCGTTTGCGTCTTTGCGGCCGCCATCATCAAAAGGCAGGCCCCGGCGAGATATCCCAAGATGTCGATGCTCATCATGCGCAGACATTAGAGTAGCATCGTCCACGCGCGCTGTGGCGAATCTCACAACCGGAAATCAAGTCAATTCTGATTGAGCCACGCGCCTGCGCTGTGAACAGCCGAACAATTTGAAACTAAAGTAGATCGATGAGATGCGGTATGAGCGGTAAGTCCGCGGGCGGCATATCGAGCTTGCGCATGTCGCGTGGCTTCACCCATTTGAGTGCCTGCCCTTCCATAGCTTGCACCTGCCCTTTCCAGCGGCGGCAGACATAAAGAGGCATCAGCAGGTGAAAGTCATCATAGGCGTGGCTTGCAAAGGTGAGCGGCGCGAGACACGCCTCGGTGACATCGATCGAGAGTTCCTCCTTGAGTTCGCGGATCAAGGCGGTTTCCGGCCGCTCACCCTGCTCAACTTTGCCGCCCGGAAACTCCCAAAGGCCGGCGAGAGTCTTGCCCTCAGGCCGCTTTGCCATCAGCACGCGACCATCGGCGTCGATGAGGGCCACCGCCGCGACCAGCACCATACGCATCAGCTGCGATAAGATCCGTTGATGTCGATGTAGCGGTGAGTGAGATCGCAGGTCCATACCCGTGCAGCGCCGCGCGCCACGCCCACATCCGCCTCGATCAGAATGTGTCGGCCCTTCATGTGCGGCATGATCTCAGTTTCTTTGTAAGAAGCATCGCGCATGCCGTTCTTCGCAACGGTGATGCCGCCGATTCTGATTTGCAGCTTGTCGCGGAGAGCCTTTTCGCCAGCCTTGCCCACGGCCATGACGATGCGGCCCCAGTTCGCATCTTCTCCGGCAATCGCCGTCTTCACCAATGGCGAATTGGCGATCGACATGGCGATGCGATGCGCGGCGCGATCGTTCTCCGCACCCGTGATCGCAATCTCGATCAGCTTCTCGGCACCTTCGCCATCTTTCGCCACTTGCAAAGCGAGGTTGAGGCATACGGCATCGAGCGCCTTGGCAAACGCCGCGAGCCGCTTGTCATCGGCGGACTTGAGTTTCTCGAGCGGCGATCCGGCAGAGCCGGTTGCGAAAGCAAGAAGCGTATCCGACGTGGACGTATCGCCATCGACAGTCACACAGTTGAAACTCTTCTTCACACTCCGCGCGAGAAGCTGCTGCAGAATGCGCGGTGACAGAGCGGCGTCGGTGAACACGAAAGCCAGCATCGTCGCCATGTCAGGCGCGATCATGCCGGAGCCCTTGGCGATGCCGTTGATCGTCACCATCGCGCGGCCAAGCTTCACTTGCGCGGTAGCGCCCTTTGGAAACGTGTCCGTCGTCATGATGGCGCGCGCCGCCATCGACCACTGGTCCTCGGCGGCGCGAGCTGCGAGATATTCCAGCGCGCCTGTGATCGGCGCTGGATTGAGCGGCTCGCCGATCACGCCGGTCGAAGCCTGAAACACTTCCGTTGGTTTGCAGCCGAGAGCTTGCGCCGCAGCCTTCGCCACTGCTTTCACCGTGGCGACTCCGGCCTTGCCCGTGAAAGCGTTGGCATTCCCGGCATTGATCACGACCGCACGTGCCTTGCCGCCTTTCAGCGCCGACACGCACCAGTCCACCGGCGCGGAGCGGGATTTCGAAGTTGTGAAACATCCGGCCACGCTCGTTCCAACGGGCAAAACCGCCATCAAAACGTCAGGCCGGTTCTTGTAGCGGATGCCGGTCTCGGCCGCCGCGAGTTTGACGCCCGCGACCGGCGGCATATCGGGAAAACTCGCCGGAGCCAGCGGCGATACGGGATGCGCCATGATGCCGTCCCCCCAGAACGACGCAGTTATTGCGGAAGCTGCAGGTCGCCCTTGCCGCCGTCGCCTTCGCCTTCAGCCTGACCGGTTGCGGCGCCCGGCGTCACTGCCTGGCCTTTCGCCTTCTCTTCCATGAGCTTGCGCTGCTTGTCGGCCTCGGCGGTCATCCGCTTCAAGTCCTCGTCGAGTATTTCGACCTTCGCGGTCTTGCGCAAGTCGTTGATGACTTCCTGCACCTTCTTGCGCAACAGCACATTGCGGATCGCCGGCTTCACCTGGTCAAAGGGCTGGGCCGCGCCCATCTTGCGGTCTTCGAGCTTGATGATGTGCCAGCCGAAATCCGTCTTCACCGGCGCTGTCATCTCGCCGACCTTCAAGGCAAAGGTCGCCTTGGAAAACTCCGCCACCATCTCCGGCGCGGTGAAATAGCCAAGGTCGCCGCCGAAATCCTTCGAACCGTCGAGGCTGTATTGCTTGGCGAGATCTTCGAACTTCTCGCCAGCCTTCAGCTTCGCGGCAATCGATTCGGCTTCCTTCTCGGTCGCCACCAGAATGTGGCGCGCGCGTACCCGTTCGGTCGAGGCAAGCTTCTGCGATTCTTCCTCGTAGGCCGCCTTCAATTCCTCGTCGGTCACCGCCGGACGAATCTTCTGGAAGAAGTACGCATCGCGCAGCGCCTTCGCCTGATAGAGCGCCAAGCGGCGCTTGTATTCGTCGGTCTCAGCCACGCCTTCCTTGACCGCGAGTTGCGCCAGCATGTGGCGCTCGATCAGATACTCGACGACGAAGGGAAACCTGAGCTTGGGCGGAAGGTCGGGCAACTGGCCGATGATGTCATCGGTCGCCATCTGCACTTCCGAAATGCGGATTTCGTGGCCGTTGACGGTGGCAATGACCTTGTCTTCCTTCGGCGCATCCTGGGCAGCAGCGGCGGTTACCCACACCGCGAGCGCCGCGCCCGCCAGAAGCGCCGATTTCAGATGTCTTGCAACGTGATGCATCGCTTTTGAACTTCTCGCAAATCCGGCCGCCGAACCGGTGTCAAACCGGGCGCTGCATTGAGCGTCAAAGAAGGCGAGAATATGCCCCCTGAGCAGCTTTGCCGGTTCCGGACACCTGGCGAAATACCGTGCCAAACCAGTGCCGCATAGGCCCACCGACGCCGGCTCTCAGTGTTTCGGCCACCTGTTGCCGCACTGCAACACATGGAAATACCGCATTTCGGGACTTACATGGGAAACAACTCGCTGCCCTTGACCGGATGCTGCCGGAAGGCGATTCCCCTTCGCCCCGGATTCCACTAGAAGCAGGCGGGATTTCTCGGGGCCCTCCCCAGACAAGGACGATTCATATGCTCGGACTGCGGTCAATCGCGGCAAAAATCTTCGGCACCACCAACGACCGAAAGGTGGCAAAGTACAGGGGCCGGGTGGCCGAAATCAACGCGCTAGAAGACCAGCTGTCGCGGCTTTCCGACGCCGATCTCAAGGCCCGCACGGCCGAATTCCGCCAGCAGCTTGCCAATGGCGCCGATCTCGACAGCCTGTTGGTTCCTGCCTTCGCCACGGTTAGGGAAGCCGCCAAGCGCACCTTGGGCCAGCGCCACTTCGACGTGCAGTTGATCGGCGGCATGGTGCTGAACGAAGGCTCCATTTCCGAGATGAAAACCGGCGAAGGCAAGACGCTGGTTTCCACCTTGCCGGTTTATCTCAACGCGCTCGAAGGCAATGGCGTGCATGTGGTGACCGTCAACGACTACCTTGCCCGCCGCGACGCCGCCTGGATGGGCGAAATTTACAGCTTCCTTGGCATGAAAACCGGCGTGATCGTGCATGGCCTTAACGATAGCCAGCGCCGCCAGATGTATGCCTGCGACATCACCTACGCCACCAACAACGAACTGGGCTTCGATTACCTCCGCGACAACATGAAATACCATCTCGAAGAGATGGTGCAGCGTGGGCACCACTTCGCAATCGTCGACGAAGTCGATTCGATCCTCGTGGATGAGGCGCGCACACCGCTCATCATTTCTGGCCCCGTCGATGACAAGTCGGATCTCTATAACACCATCGACAAATACATTCCCGAGCTGACGCCCGAAGACTACGAACTCGACGAGAAGCAGCGCTCCTGCACGCTGACCGAGAAAGGCAACGAACATCTGGAGCAGGTTCTTGGCGGTGCCGGACTGCTCCAGGGCACCAATCTCTACGACGCGGAGAACGTCACCGTCGTTCATCACGTGCAGCAGGCGCTGCGCGCTCACAAACTGTTCCAGCGCGACAAGGACTACATCGTCCACGACAACCAAGTGGTGATCATCGACGAGTTCACTGGCCGCATGATGCCCGGCCGCCGCTATTCGGAAGGCCTGCACCAAGCGCTCGAAGCCAAGGAGCACACGCAGATTCAACCGGAGAACGTGACGCTCGCCTCGATCACCTTCCAGAACTACTTCCGCCTCTACAAGAAGCTCGCCGGCATGACCGGAACGGCATCGACCGAGGCCGACGAGTTCATGGATATCTACAAGCTCGAAGTTCTCGAAATTCCGACCAACTTGCCCGTTGCCCGTAAGGACGAGGACGACGAGGTCTACCGCACGGCGCGCGAGAAATACGCAGCGATCATCGAAACCATCAAGGAGTCGAGCGGGCGTGGCCAGCCGAGTCTCGTTGGCACCACGTCGATTGAAAAATCGGAAGTGCTTTCGGGGTTACTCAAGGCCGCGGGGGTTCCGCACAACGTTCTGAACGCGCGCTATCACGAACAGGAAGCCGAGATCATCGCGCAAGCCGGCGTTCCCGGCGCCGTCACCATCGCCACCAACATGGCGGGCCGCGGCACCGACATCAAACTCGGCGGCAATCTCGAAATGCGCGTTGCCGCCGAATTGAAGGATTTGCCGCAAGGCACGGAGCGCGACCGCCGCACCGCGGCGATCAAGGCCGAGATCGAAGCCAACAGGCAGAAAGTGCTGGCCGCAGGCGGTCTCTTCGTCATCGGCACCGAACGCCACGAAAGCCGCCGCATCGACAATCAGCTGCGCGGCCGCTCCGGGCGCCAGGGCGATCCTGGCCAGTCGCGCTTCTATCTGTCGCTCGAGGACGATCTCATGCGCATATTCGGTTCCGAGCGCATGGACTCGATGCTGCAGAAACTCGGCCTCAAGGAAGGCGAAGCCATCGTCCATCCCTGGATCAACAAGGCGCTTGAGAAAGCCCAGCAGAAAGTCGAGGCGCGCAACTTCGACATCCGCAAGAACCTCTTGAAGTTCGACAACGTCATGAACGATCAGCGCAAAGTCATCTTCGAACAGCGCATCGGCATCATGAAGGGCGAAGAGGTGGCGGAGACCATTGACGACATGCGCCACCAGACCATCGACGTCCTCGTCACCAAGCATATCCCGCCCAATGCCTACGCCGAGCAATGGGACGCCGAAGGCCTGCGCGAGCGGCTGCGCGAAGCAGTTGCCATCGACTTCCCCGTCGACGAATGGGCCAAGGAAGAAGGCATCGCCGAGGAAGAAATCCGCGAGCGGGTAACGAAATCCGCTGACGAACTCTATGCCGAAAAGCGCCAACGCTTCACGCCCGAGATCACCATGCAAGTCGAAAAGGCGGTGCTGCTGCAAACGCTCGATCAGCTCTGGCGCGACCATATCATCACCGTCGATCAGTTGCGGCAGGTGATTCATTTGAGAGGCTACGGCCAGCGCGATCCGCTTAACGAATACAAGACCGAAGGCTACAATCTCTTCGAGGCCATGATCGCCAAGCTCCGCGAAACCGTGACGGCGCAATTGATGCGCGTCGAAATCCAGACGCGGCCCTCCGAAGACATGCTGCCGGACGAGGACGACCTGCCGATGATGTCGGTGCATCACCTCGATCCCTTGACCGGTGAGGACGAGATCGGCGGAACGCCCATCTTTGCGTCCGCCGGGGAGGAAGAAGGCGAGGTGCAAACCAAACTCGATCCAAAGAACCCAGCGAGTTGGGGCCGCGTCGGCCGCAACGATCCCTGCCCTTGCGGCTCAGGCAAAAAGTACAAGCACTGCCATGGGGCGCTGGTTTAGGGGCCGGCAGCCAGCCTTAGTATCGGCACACGCATCAGCGAGGCTTGATCGCGTGGATCGACGGGCATGACGGCGCCAGGTGCGGGAAAACGGTAGGTTCGTCCCGTCACTGGCCCTGTGACGGTCAGAGCCGTCGCCCCGACATACCGGAAATAGGCCACGCTGTAGCGTGGCGCCTCGGGCCGCGGCGCTGCGGTGTTTGCCATGCCGCCGAATGATCCCACGGCTGTTCTCTTCGATCCGCAACACGACATGATCAGTCTCCTGGTTTGTCTTCTTCGAATTGGGCAGGCGGCGGATTGCGATCAAGGAGGCGTTGCAACAGAATTGCGCCGCCCGACATCGCTGGCCACAACAATATGAACTCAAGCATGGACAGAGCGACAAGCCACGCTACCGGCAGCGCTACCCACAAGCTCAGGCAATAGAAACAGTCCAGCGCGCGGCCAAGCAAACTTTGGCCTGCATACTGGCGCAAACGGGCCATGGAATCCCATGGCCCGTCTTCCGCGTTAAGCAGATGAGAGATGCGCCACACGGCGAGAACGCCAAGCGTCAGCCAGTAATAGTGCATCTCCATCGGGTCTCTCTAATCCCTCGGCGGGCAAACGCCAACGCCGAGCGACAGCTCTGTCGTGTTGTGATAGTCCGAACCACAGTTCACAATGTTGCGTTTCCAGGCCCTCAGGCGCAGCTGATAACAGCAGGGAATCGGGAACGCATCGCTTGCCTTGACGGTCAGCCGGAATTGTCCGCCATTCCAAGTGGGAATGACAGCGCCCTGAGCGAGCGCCCGGCCATACGTGCCAGCCGTGTCGCCCATGTTCCAGCCGGTCTGAACACCGGCCGCAAGCGGAACGACGGACGCGCCCGGGATCGACAGAAGATTCTGCACGCCATTCAACCCGTAATGAGCCTGCAACGTGTAGCTTCCGAGATGACCATCGGGATCGGAGACCTGGAAATCGATCTCCAGATCGCCTGCAGCTGCGTCGACCGTTCCGCACGCGAGGACCGTCTGCCCGGCGATCCGCACCGCCGAGATATGCGTGTCCGGTTCAAGCGTACACACGTGAATGCTGCCACAGTTGTGCGCCGCCGGATGCACAGCCGCCGACACCACACGTTTGTCGAAGCGGAGAACAAGCGAGTTATCGATCTTAGTGGCGCAGATCGGCAGCACTCTCCCATTGGTGAGCACGCCGCCTGCCTCTTCCCAGCCCACGACCTGGAAGCGGTGCGCTCCATCCGGGAACCTCGAAGAATCGATCGGTACAACCAGGAACTCGTTGGCAATCCAGATGTAGTTAAAGCCCCAGATGCCGAGACCGCTATTGGCTTCGAAATACTCCTTGCTCTTCACCACAGTGTGGTCCGTAGAGCCATCCGACATCGATACAAAATCAAACGTCGGATTAGCGGTTGGGAACAGTGGCGCCAGCATGTGCATGTAGGTGCGGGAGAAATTGAGCAAGCTGCCAGGGGGTGGATCGGTCCAGCCGGTGCCGTCGTGCCACTGGATTTCATAGTAGTCGACATTGACCATGGCGCCCGAATTCTTTTCGACCGTCACGGTCTCGGAGAACGGACGATCGCCGTCGGCCGAAGTGGAACCCGGCGCCACTGCACCAGGCCGGTAATAGCCAGCCGGCGAGGCAGGTGCACCCATATTGCCGCCGATCTCGTTGATGGGAACGCCGCAAACACGCGTGATCACCATGCATTCGCCGTCCTCGCAAGGCGGGTCGTTGCAAATTCTGCGGCAGCAGGCTTTGTCATTGGCAATCAGAGTCACGTTGAGAGATGTCGGAATATCCCAGCGCGTCTGCGTCACGTTCTCTTCGTAGATTACCGTTCCTGGCGCGGCGCAGTCTTGCGTCACGCGGAAGATCACATCAGGCGTGCAGTCGCGCCACGGATGCCACGGCGTCCACGGCCAGATGCGCAGTTTCTCGAGCATGTCGTCGGCAGGCAGCCTGGCGAGCAGCTCCTTGCGCAAATTCTCCAGCATCGGAGCGTTTTCCGGCGTGATCTTGTCGGGAATCCAGAACTTACCTTCGAGCTTGAAGCTGTCCTCGAAGACGTCGAGGCTCGGGCTCGTGTCGCGTGGCGGCTTCAGTCCAAAATCCGGAATACGCGCCATCACCTCGCTGATTTTTGCGGAGAGTACGGAATCGATATCCCAGATCCGGTGCTTCCACCACCACCATGGCCACCAGCCGCAACACCAGCGGAATTTGAGCTCGAACGAACCGGTGGCATCGGTGTAGGCACATCCGATCTGCTGCGTGCTTTTCCAATAGAACCACCAATCGACGTCGAGCGCGCAGACTTTGGCGCCCGGAACCGGGCTACCGTCGGCGCACTGCACGCGTCCGCGGATTGTGAATGTCCGGCACCAGCTCTTCCACCACCACCAGAAATAAGAGGGAATAACAATGACGGGCAGCTTGCCTTTGGTTTCCTCAATGAGTCTGCGGGGAATGTCGGTGACAAGCGTATCAAGGCCTTCGAGTTCTTGGTCGGAGGCATCGGCTGGCCCCGCGAGAATGCGCACCGATCCGGCATCGTCGGAAAATGCAAAGGACGCAACAGCATCGCCCTTTTCGCCGAAAGAAATGATTTCGGATTTTCTTTCTTTGCCGGATTTGACCAGCACCTTGACCTTCTGGTCCGGCTTGAAGTCGTCAACTTGAGAAGCGTCGAACGGAATTGAAAGCGAGAACTTTGGCATGGGGGACTCCTGCGCTCTGTGATAACGAAGACGAATGCCCCCTCAGGCAAGGAGATGGCGGCAAAGCCTTTGCGCGGCCCCTCGTGCATTGCAGAAATGCGGGGCAGGCAGTGTTGAGTTGCTACGATCTGTGGTGCCGCCGAAGGTGATATCACCTAAGGGCAACTTACTCTGTGCGAAATGTCACAAAAGCGGCCGGCGAGTCTGACAGCGTTCCACGCATCGGATACGGCTGATATGCTGGATAACGCCCGCAAACGGAGACAAGGTGAGAGGGAGTCGTGAAAAACTGGATCGCTGCTCTGGCCGTTTTGTTTTTGGCTACGACGGCACAAGCCGCCTGTCTTGATGTTTCAAAAGCCGAAAACATTGTGTCGCTCTACGGCAAGCTTGCAAGCGCAACCGTTGCGGGCCCGCCCAACTATGAGGATGTGGCGCAAGGCGATGCGGCAGAGGTGATCTACATTCTCCAACTTGCCAAATCTATCTGCATCGAAGACGGCGGCGAGTTCGCTGATCCACGGGAAAATTTCGATCAGGTCCACGTCTATTCGCTCAATGGCCTGATGCTGAAGATGCTCAAGCGCAAGTCGGGCAAGGATGTACGCATCGAAGGAAATGGATTCGCCGCCCACACAATCCATCACCGCCGCCCGCTCGTGGTGAGCGTGACGGCGGTTAAATGAGTAGCTGCTACAGAATGAAGTCTACGCCCGTGAGCTGCGCCAGCGTGATGTTGTTCACGGTCAGGATGTCACCTGCGCCGAAATCGAACACCACATTGGCGCCCACTTGCGCGGCGAAGGACTTGGCCG
This sequence comes from Aestuariivirga sp., assembly GCA_046160365.1. Taxonomy (GTDB): domain Bacteria; phylum Pseudomonadota; class Alphaproteobacteria; order Rhizobiales; family Aestuariivirgaceae; genus Aestuariivirga. The sequence goes on from JBJXGL010000128.1 coordinate 15,720, forward strand.
CGTTGGCGTTGGCGAAGTCGTAGGATGTGAGATCGATCTTGTCGACATTGTCGGCGAAATCCATGATCCGGTCGCTGTCGTCGGCGATCTCGAACACGAACGTATCGATGCCGGCATTGCCGAACATGCGGTCGTTGCCCGTGCCGCCTTCGAGAATGTCGTTGCCGTTGCCGCCACCGAGAAGATCGGCGCCTTCGTCGCCCACCAGTTCGTCGTTGTCGTTGCCGCCGTAGAGCGCATCATTGCCAAGGCCGCCTTCGAGCTTGTCGATGCCCGCTTCGCCAAACACTCGGTCGTTCCCGGCTTCGCCTTCGAGCTTGTCGTTGCCGTTGCCGCCATAGATGAAATCGTTGCCGGCGTTGCCGCCAAGCGTGTCGATGCCATCGCCGCCGCGGATGATGTCGTTGCCGAGACCGCCGTCCACCTTGTCGTCGCCCGCGCCTGCGTCGATGGTGTCGTCGCCGCCATTGCCGTTGATGATGTCGTTGCCGCCGAGGCCGGAAATCAGATCGGCGAGGCCGGTTCCGTTGAGCCGCTCGGGGTTGTTGGTTCCGATGATGTTAGCCATGTGTACCTCCTACTGGTTGACGGAGGGGACACTAAGCGCGCGCGGTTGACCGTGCGCTGACTCGAAATGTCAATCAATTGTCAGCGACGCGAGTCAAGCCGCGTTGCTGTAGGCGACGGTTCCCATCATGCCGGAATTCATATGATAGACATGATGGCAATGGAACGGCCATGTGCCCGCATTGTCGGCGTCGAACACAATGCTGACGGTTTCGCCAATCGGCACCAGCACCGTGTCGCGCATCGCGCCCTTGAACTTCCGCGCGCCGATGGCTGTCACCTGGAAGTGGTGGCCATGAAGATGCATGGGATGCGCCATCTGCGTCATGTTGTGCATCATCACTTCGATGCGCTCGCCCAGCTTCACGCTGAACAGGGTGTCATGCACCGAAGGCTTGCCGTTGAGGCCCCAGACATAGCCGGCATCGCCGCCTGTCAGCATCAGCATCTCGACGCGCGACACGGGCTCGGGCGTCAATCCTTTCACCGCTTGCAGGCTTGATTCGAGCGTGAGATCGACAGCCGGACTGACTTCGCCATCACCGGCAATCTTCTCGACGCGCGTTTCTCCGGCAGCAATGATGATTCCAGTACGCTGGCTTACGCCTTCTGGCGCGAAAAGAATTGGATACGCACCCGCGCCACTGGGGAGATCAATCAGAATGTCGGCACGCTGCGAGATGGCGAGCGGAAACCGCTTGCCTCCCACCGGCACGACTGCGTTGCCGTCGACAGCGATCAACGAACCATTCAGTTCCCCGAGATCGATCCACATATTGCTCGCGGCAGCCGCATTGATGACCCGC
>JBJXGL010000129.1:0-56562 GCA_046160365.1 Aestuariivirga sp.
AAAGGCCGCGTCGTCAACGTCGAGAACGATTTCGTCATCATCGATGTCGGCCTCAAGATGGAGGGCCGCGTCCCCGTCAAGGAATTCTCGCAGCCCGGCCGCCCCGACGAGATCAAGGCCGGCGACACCGTCGAGGTTTATCTCGAGCGCATCGAGAACGCCCTGGGCGAAGCCGTGCTCTCGCGCGACAAGGCACGCCGCGAAGAAGCCTGGACACGACTCGAGCAGGTCTCGGCCAAGAACGAGCGCGTCGACGGCGTGATCTTCGGCCGCGTCAAGGGCGGCTTCACCGTCGATCTCGGCGGCGCGGTGGCCTTCCTCCCCGGCTCTCAAGTCGACATCCGTCCGATCCGCGATGTGGGTCCGCTCATGAATGTGAGCCAGCCGTTCCAGATTCTGAAAATGGACCGCCGCCGCGGCAACATCGTCGTGTCGCGCCGCGCCATCATGGAAGAAACCCGTGCCGAGCAGCGCTCCGAACTCGTACAGAATCTCGCAGAAGGCCAGGTGGTCGATGGCGTGGTCAAGAACATCACCGACTACGGCGCGTTCGTGGACCTAGGCGGCATCGACGGCCTGCTTCATGTGACCGACGTCGCCTGGAAACGCGTCAATCATCCCTCCGACGTGCTGCAAGTCGGCCAGACGGTGAAGGTGCAGATCATCCGCATCAATCCCGAAACCCAGCGCATCTCGCTCGGCATGAAGCAGCTCGACAAGGATCCGTGGGATCTCGTGGCCGAGCGCTATCCGATCGGCGCCAAGGTCAAGGGCAAGGTTACCAACATCACCGATTACGGCGCGTTCATCGAGTTGGAGGACGGCATCGAAGGCCTCGTCCATGTCTCGGAAATGAGCTGGACCAAGAAAAACGTGCATCCGGGCAAAATCCTCTCCACATCGGAAGAAGTGGACGTGCAGGTGCTCGAAATCGACTCCTCCAAGCGCCGCATTTCGCTGGGCCTGAAGCAGGTGCAGAACAATCCGTGGGAAACCTTCGGATCGAAATATCCCAACGGATCGGTGGTCGAAGGCGACATCAAGAACATCACCGAGTTCGGCCTGTTCATTGGCCTCGACGGCGATGTGGATGGCATGGTGCATCTCTCCGACATCGACTGGAAGCGGGCGGGCGAGGAAGCCATCAAGGACTTCAAGAAGGGCGATCACGTCAAGGCCGTGGTGTTGGATGTCGACCGCGAGAAGGAGCGCATCTCACTTGGCATCAAGCAGCTTTCGGGCGGCGGCCAGCAGGCGGCGGGCGCTTTGGCCGGTGGCCCCAAGAAGGGCGACACGGTCACCTGCGAAGTGCTGAGGGTCGAGGAAGCCGGCCTCGAAGTGCAGATCGCCGGCACCGACATGACCGCCTACGCCAAGCGCGGCGATCTCGCTCGCGAGCGTTCCGATCAGCGCACCGATCGGTTCGCGGTGGGCGAGAAGTTCGATGCCAAGATCACCGTATTCGACGCCAAGGCGCGCAAGATCAACGTCTCGATCAAGGCGCTCGAAATCGCCGACGAGAAGCAAGCTGTGGCGCAGTATGGCTCCTCCGACTCAGGCGCATCGCTCGGCGACATCCTGGGCGCCGCACTCAAGAAGAAAGACGCCGAAGGCAAGGAATAACGCCATTCCGTGGGGGCTGGATGATGTCCGGCCCCCGCGTTTCAGGAGCAGCCAGTGGCTATCACAGAAGCCGAATTGATTGTCGACCGCCGCCGACTGAAGCGGCGGCTCGTGCTCTGGCGCTTGCTCGCTCTGGCGCTGGCGCTGATTGCCATTGGCGCCGCCATGTGGTCTTCGGGGCTTACCGGCCCTTACAAGGATCATATTGCAAGGGTGAAGATTGAGGGCCTGATCACTGGCGATCAGCCGACGCTCGATCTCATCGGCAGCTTGAGGAAATCTGAGCACGTCAAAGGCGTAATCCTCAGGATCGACAGTCCCGGCGGCACCACCTCGGGCTCGGAAGCGCTCTACGAACAAATCAGGCTGCTCGCGAAAGACAAGCCCGTCGTCGCCGTGATGGACACGGTCGCGGCGTCGGGCGGCTACATCACCGCCATTGCCGCCGATCATATCGTCGCGCGCGGCAACACCATCACCGGATCGATCGGCGTGATCTTTAGCTTCCCCGAAATCTCGAAGCTGCTCGATACCCTCGGCATCAAGATGGAAGAGATCAAGTCGGGCGACCTCAAGGCCGAACCCTCGCCTTACAAACCCGTTTCCGAGCGCGCCCGTGCGGTGTCGAATGAGATGGTCCAGGACTCCTTCAACTGGTTCACGGGTCTGGTGTCCGAGCGCCGTAAGCTGCCGATGGAACGGGTGCGTTTCCTGGCCGATGGCCGGGTCTATACTGGTCGCCAGGCGGCCGAAGTGAAGCTGATCGACGAGGTGGGCGGCGAAGACAGGGCCGTGGTATGGCTGGAAACCACCCGCAAGCTGCAAAAGGATCTGGAAATCGTGGACCGCAAGGTCAGCCTCGGAGCCGATCCAACCGGGTTGGGCTTCGGGATCGCCTCGGGGCTAGTCGAGGCTTTGGGCCTGGGACCGCTGCGCCAAACCGTCGAACGCGCGAAACTTGACGGTTTGCTTGTCCTTTGGCACCCTCAGCTCTAGTCAACCGAGGGGGCCCCGGGGGAGTCATGATCAAATCCGAACTGGTTCAGAAACTGGCCGACAAGAATCCGCATCTCTATCACCGCGACGTCGAGCGCATCGTCAACGCGGTCTTGGACGAGATTATCCGCGCGATGCAAACCGATGACCGCGTCGAGCTTCGCGGTTTTGGCGCGTTTTCCGTCAAATCGCGCAACGCCCGCACGGGCCGCAATCCGCGAACCGGTGGCGCCGTCGACGTGACCGCGAAGAAGGTGCCCTTCTTCAAAACCGGCAAAGAGTTGCGCGAGCGGCTCAACTCGCAAAGCTGATGACGCTCCGCCAGGCGATCCGCTGGTCGGTCGGCCTGCCGGTTGCGATCATCGGCGTGGCCTTCGCGGTCGCCAACCGGCAGTGGATCACGGTTTCGCTCGATCCCACATCGCGTGACACTCCCTTCATCTCGATAGACATGCCGTTGTGGGCGTTGTTTTTCTGTGGCGCTTTCATTGGATTGGTCGCCGGCTGGATCGCCTGCTGGATCGCGCAAGGCAAGTGGCGCCGTTCGGCCAAGGCGGCGCGCGCCGAACTCGCCAAGGCGCAGGCCGAAGCCGCGCATCATCAGCGTGAATCTGAGCGCAAGTCCGAAGCCTTGATGCCCGTCGGCGAGTTCTAATGAAGATCATTGATGCCGAAGGCGTGGCTGCCAGCGCTTCCTATGCCGATCTCATTGAAGCCTTGCGCACGATTTTCCGCGATGGCGCGACCACACCCGTGCGCCATCATCACGACACTTCGCCCGAGTCGATACTGCTGCTGATGCCGTGCTGGAACGCGAAGTGGGTTGGCCTCAAGACAGTGATGTTCAACGGCGCCAATGCGGCGCGGGGCCTTTCGACGATTCAGGCGAGTTATCTTTTGATTGATCACGATACTGGTACGGCGGTGGCGATGCTCGATGGCACCGAACTCACCCGCCGCCGCACCGCCGCCGCCGGAGCGCTCGCGGCTTCCTATCTCGCGCGGGAAGACAGTAACATCCTGACAATCGTTGGCGCGGGTGCGCTGGCTCCCCATTTCGCGCGCGCTCATGCGGCCGTGAGGCCTATCGCCAAGATCAACATCTGGAACCGCTCGCCGGAACGCGCCAAAGAGGTCGCGAAACAGTTGACGGCGGAAGGATTGCACGCCGTCGCCGCAACCGATCTAGCTTCCGCCGTCAAAGAAGCTGACATCGTTACCTGCGTCACGTCCTCGACGAAGCCCGTAGTGCTCGGCGAATGGCTGAAGCCCGGCGCCCATCTCGATCTCGCGGGCGCGTTCAAACCTTCAATGCGCGAAACCGATGGCGAGGCGGTGGGAAGAGCGCGCGTCTATGTCGATACCCGCGACGGAGCGCTTGCCGAGGCAGGCGATCTCATTCAGGCGCGCGACGAAGGCCGCTTTGACTTCGCCAATGTGCAGGGCGATCTCTTTGAGCTTTGCCGGAAAACCGTTCCAGGCCGCAAGAACGAAAAAGAGATCACGCTGTTCAAATCCTGCGGCACGGCGTTGGAAGATCTCGCCGCCGCCGTTCTCGTGCATTTGCGCAATTAGCCGAGACCCGCTATCGAGCGCGTCATGCCGGTCACCAATCCCATTTGCGTGGCGCTCGACACGCCCGATCTCACCGCCGCGACAACGCTGGCGCGGGTGCTGAAGCCGCATGCGGGTTACATGAAGCTTGGTTTGGAGTTTTTTTACGCCCATGGCGCCAAGGGCTACGAGAAGGTGGCGGCGGAAGGTTTGCCGATTTTTCTCGATCTCAAGCTGCACGACATTCCAAACACCGTAGCGCAAGGGTTGGCTTCGCTGATGCGGCTTTCTCCACGGCCCGCCATCACCAACATCCATGCCTCCGGCGGGCTGGACATGATGAAGGCAGCGGCGGACTCGGTGAATGGGCAATGCAAGTTGATTGCGGTGACGGTGTTGACGAGTCTTTCGAACGCCGATGTGTGGGCCATCGGCATCGATCCCAAGCTCGAAACGCAAGCGCTGGCGACGAAGATGGCGAGCGAGGCGAAGGCCTCGGGACTCGATGGCGTCGTGTGCAGCCCGCATGACACGCGTGCGATCAAGCAGTCTGCGGGCGAAGATTTCTTGACCGTCGTTCCGGGCATTCGTCCCGCGGGAACCGGCGCTCAGGATCAGAAACGGATCGAAACGCCGCGCGAGGCGATGAAGAATGGCGCGGACATACTTGTCATCGGCCGCGCCATCACCGCCGCCGCCGATCCCGCGCGCGCCTGCGCCGATATCAGGGCTGATCTCGATGCCCACTGAAGTCAAAATCTGCGGTCTTTCGACGCCCGAGACCTTGGACGCGGCGTTGGATTCGGGCGCTGATTATGTGGGGCTTGTGTTCTTCGCCAAGAGTCCGCGCAATGTCTCGGTGGAGACTGCAGCGGCGCTGGCATCGCGCGCGCGAGGCCGGGCCAAGATCGTGGCGCTTGTTGTCGATGCCGCAGACGATCTGCTGGCTTCAATTCGAGACAAGGTGAAGCCCGATCTTGTCCAGGCTCATGGCAATGAAACGCCCGAGCGAGTGACGGAGATATCGAAGCTCACCGGGCTTCCAGTCATGAAGGTGGTGAAGATCGCTCAAGCTTCCGATTTCACTTTGGCGGCGGATTTTGAAGGTCATGCGGCCATGATGCTTTTCGATGCCAAAGCGCCGAAAGGGGCTCTACCCGGCGGCAACGGCCTCAGCTTCGATTGGACGCTGATCCGCGATGCCAATCCAAAGCCGCCCTACATGCTGGCAGGCGGATTGACACCGGAGAACGTCGGAACTGCAATCAAGCTCACTGGCGCACCGGCAATCGATGTTTCATCAGGTGTGGAATCGGCTCCCGGCCGCAAGGATGTGGTGCTGATCCGGAAATTCATTGAGGCGGCGAAGACCGCCAGCTAGAAAGGTGTCGCGAGGCAATTTCCATGAACGCACCTGTCGTCAACTCCTATCGCAACGGCCCAGACGAGCGCGGCCTGTTTGGCATCTATGGCGGACGTTTCGTTGCCGAAACATTGATGCCGCTGATCCTCGAACTCGAAAAGGCATATGCCGACGCCAAGGCCGATCCGGCATTTCAGGCGGAACTCGACTCGTTTCTCGAGCACTATGTCGGGCGGCCTTCGCCGCTCTATTACGCCGAGCGGCTGACCGATCACCTGGGCGGCGCCAAAATCTATCTGAAGCGCGACGAGCTGAACCATACCGGTGCGCACAAGATCAACAATGTGATGGGGCAGATTCTGCTTGCCCGGCGCATGGGCAAGAAGCGCATCATCGCCGAGACGGGTGCTGGCCAGCACGGCGTGGCGACTGCCACGGCCTGCGCGCGCTTCGACCTCGAATGTATCGTCTACATGGGCGAAGTCGATATCGAGCGCCAGAAGCCCAACGTGTTCCGCATGAAGTTGCTCGGCGCGGAAGTGATCCCGGCGAAATCCGGCTCGCGCACTCTGAAGGATGCGTTGAACGAAGCACTCCGCGACTGGGTGGCCCATGTGGAGGACACCTTCTACTGCATCGGAACCGTGGCAGGCCCTCATCCCTATCCGGCGATGGTGCGGGATTTTCAGTGCGTGATCGGCAACGAAACCAAAAAGCAGATGCTCGACCGCGAGGGCCGCTTGCCGGACTCGCTGGTGGCGGCCATCGGCGGCGGCTCCAATGCCATGGGCCTCTTTCACCCGTTTCTCGACGACAAGGACGTGGAGATCTACGGCGTCGAAGCCGCGGGCCTCGGCCTTCGCAGCAAGACCAAACATGCGGCTTCGATTTCAGGTGGCAAGCCCGGAGTCCTGCACGGCAACCGCACCTATCTCTTGATGGACGATGACGGCCAGATCATCGAAGGCCATTCGATCTCGGCGGGCCTCGACTATCCGGGCATAGGGCCGGAGCATTCATGGCTCCACGACATGAAGCGCGTGAACTACGTCTCCGCCACCGACAAGGAGGCGCTCGAAGCGTTTCAGCTCTGCTGCAAGCTCGAAGGCATCATTCCGGCACTTGAGCCTTCGCATGCGCTAGCTCACGTCATGAAGCTCGCGCCGAATAAGCCCAAGAACCATCTCATGGTCATGAACATGTGTGGCCGCGGCGACAAGGATATCTTCACGGTGGCGGATGTGTTGGGGGTGCAGCTTTAGTTGACATTTGTTGACAATGTAATACAATGAATACGGTTGGAGGTTCGAATGGCAACTACACCGTTTTCAATCCGCATCGACACTGACACCAAGGCCAAACTTGAAGAATGGGCCGCTCGGGAAAACAGGTCAGCGAGCGCACTGGCACAATTGGCGATCGATGAATACCTCGATCAAAAAACCTACAAGCGCGAGTGTATTCTAGAAGCGCTCGATGAGGCAAAGAAGGGCGTCTTCATCTCCGAGGATGCGATGGATGCCTGGGTCGACTCGTGGGGCACGGACAATGAACTGCCTGCTCCGGACCCGGATATCTTTCCAGACAAGTCCGCCGCTTGAAGGTTGTCTTCCTCAAGAGCTGCTCGCGGGATCTCGACTGGTTCCGGGAGTACTACACGTCAGTGTTTCCAGAGGGAGCAGTTAATGCGCGCGCCAGTTACAGAAGGGCGAAGGCCACGTTACGAATGAACCCATTCATTGGCCACCCTTCCGAAGCCGAAGGGGCTCGCGAACTAGCCATTGTTCAGACACCGTTTGCATTCGTGTATCATGTAACTCCGAGGGGTATTGAGATACTCCGGGTTTGGGACCAACGGTCCGAGCGCCCGGCAACATGGACACGAAAGAATTTGGAGTGAGTTTTGACAACCCGCATCGGTACTAAATTCGCCGCGCTGAAGACGGAAGACCGGGCTGCCCTTGTCACTTTTGTGACAGCGGGCGATCCGGACTACGAGACGTCGCTCAAGATTCTGACCGGACTTCCCAAGGCTGGCGCCGATGTGATCGAAATCGGCATGCCATTCACCGATCCCATGGCCGATGGGCCGGCGATCCAGGCAGCGGGGCTCCGCGCGCTTGCGTCCGGACAGACGATGAAGAAGACGCTGAAGCTGGTAAGGGCTTTTCGCGCCGGCGACAAAGACACGCCTATCGTGCTCATGGGCTACTTCAATCCGATCTATGTCTATGGCGTGGATGCGTTCCTTAAAGACGCGAAGTCCGCGGGAGTCGATGGTTTGATCATCGTCGATCTGCCGCCCGAAGAGGATGACGAACTCTGCATTCCGGCAATGAAAGCCGGGCTCAATTTCATCCGGCTGGCAACACCGACCACCGACGATAAACGCGCACCCGCGGTGTTCCGCAACACCAGCGGTTTCGTCTATTATGTCTCCGTGTTGGGAATCACCGGAACTAAGGCTCCAGACTTGAGAAGCGTCAAATCCAATGTGCGCCGTCTGCGCAAGCATACGGATCTGCCGATCGCCGTGGGCTTCGGCGTCAAGACCGCGGAACAAGCGCGCGCCATCGCGCGTGATGCCGATGGCGTTGTGGTAGGCTCGGCGCTGGTGACTGCCGTGCGCGATTCGCTGAGCAAGTCCGGCAAGGCCACGCCGCGCACCGCGAAGGCCGTGCACGCGCTCGTCGGCGAGATTGCCCAAGGACTAAGGAGCTAGACCCTGGTGAACTGGATCAAGAACTTTGTCCGCCCCAAGATTCGCTCGATCCTTGGCGTCAAGCGCGAGGTGCCGGAGAACATGTGGATCAAGGATCCCGACTCCGGACAGATGGTGTTCTATCGCGATCTCGAAGCCAACCAGTTCGTGTTTCCGGGCTCAGGCCACCACTTCCGCATGGCGCCGGTCGCGCGCCTCAAGACCATGTTCGACGATGGCGCGTATGAATTGATAGCACTGCCTTCCACCCCTGCCGATCCGCTCAAGTTCCGCGATGCCCGGAAATATTCCGACCGGCTCAAGGAAGCGAGGCAGAAGACCGAACAGGAGGATGCGATCACGGCGGCAAGCGGCAAGCTGCACAATGTGCCGGTGACGATTGCCGTTCAGGACTCGGCCTTCATCCTCGGCTCACTCGGAACGGCGGCGGGCGAGGCGCTGATCACGTCGATGCGCCATGCCGCGAAGAACAAGACGCCCTTCATCCTGTTCGTGGCCTCGGGCGGAGCGCGCATGCAGGAAGGCATTTTCTCGCTAATGCAGATGCCGCGCACGACGGTTGCGGTGCAGGAACTGCGCGAATTGCGTCTGCCTTACATTGTGGTGATGACCAATCCGACGACCGGTGGCGTCACGGCTTCATACGCAATGTTGGGGGATGTTCATCTGGCGGAACCTGGCGCGCTCATCGGTTTTGCTGGGCAGCGCGTGATCGAACAGACGATCCGCGAAAAGTTGCCGCAGGGTTTCCAGCGCTCCGAATATCTGCAGGAGCACGGCATGGTCGACATCGTGGTTCACCGCCACCAGATGCGCGACACCATTGGACGATTGATCCGCCTGCTGATGAAATCGCCTGAATTCGCCACCGGCAATCAGGCGGCGGGTGAACTGGTACCGGTGGCCAACGTTTGAGTTCCATGAATTGGCCACGAGCGACGCCATACTGACGCGGCTTCTGTCGCTTCATCCCAAGATCATCGACCTGAGCCTCGACCGCATGTGGCGGATTCTCGAGGCTCTGGGCAACCCACAGGACCGGCTGCCGCCGGTCATTCACATCGCAGGCACCAATGGCAAGGGTTCGACGCTCGCAATGCTGCGTGCCGTGATGGAGAAGGCGGGGCTGCGCGTTCATGCCTACACCTCGCCCCATCTTGTTCGCTTTCACGAGCGGATCAGGCTCTCAGGAACGTTGATCGCCGAGGAAAAACTTTCGAGTGTTCTGGAAGAATGCGAGCAAGCGAACGGCGAGGCGCCGATCACTTTTTTCGAAATCACCACAGCGGCTGCATTCCTCGAATTCTCGCGGGTGCCCGCCGACTACGTGTTGTTGGAGACTGGTTTGGGTGGACGCCTGGATGCCACCAATGTCGTGAAGCGCCCGGCGGCAACCGCGATCACCGCCATCGACTACGATCATCAGCAGTATCTGGGCGAGACGTTGACGGAGATCGCGCGTGAGAAGGCGGGCATCATGCGGAGGGGTGTGCCTTGCATCATCGCGCCCCAGAGCGCCGAGCCCTTCGTTACGCTTGTTTCGGAAGCGGAACGCTTTGATAGTGCCGCCTTCATCGGTAGCTCCGATTGGCAGGCCTACGAGCAGATGGGCCGGCTTGTTTATCAAGATGTGGATGGGCTTCTCGATCTCCCATTGCCAGCGCTGCATGGGCGGCACCAGATCGACAATGCCGGAACGGCGATCGCGGTGCTGAGAAAGCTCGGCGATGCCCGGATTTCCGAGACTCACATTTCAGACGGATTGAAGTCAGTGACTTGGCCAGCGCGCCTGCAGCGTCTCAACAGCGGCAACCTGAACCCGCTGCTCCCCGCGGGCGCGGAACTCTGGCTCGATGGCGGCCATAATCCATCGGCGGGAAAAGCATTAGCTGCTGCTTTCTCCGAAATCAACGAGCGCCATTCGAAACCGTTGGTTCTGATCTGGGGCATGCTCAACACAAAGGATGCCGGACAGTTCATCGCGCCCTTCGCCGGGCTCGCCGAACGGGTGGTAACGCTTGCGATTCCCGGAGAAGAAAACGCTCTGAGTGCCAAGAGCCTTGCGGATGCCGCTGCGGCGCGCGGACTTGCTTGTGAAGCGGCGGACTCGTTGCCGGATGCGCTAAGGCGTGCCGGCAACAGCAGCGCTACGCCGCGAGTTCTGATCTGCGGTTCGCTTTATCTCGCGGGCCATGTGCTGGCCGCGCAGATGGGCGAGGAGATGTCGCAGGTCAGCGGTGTCGCGCGCCGATGAAGCTTAGATCGATTGCTCGATCCAGGACTGAAGCTGATTCTTGGGCAAGGCACCGACTTTCGTCGATGCGACCTTCCCGTCCTTGAAGATCATCAGAGTCGGAATGCCCCTGATGCCGTACTTGGAGGCAACGCCGGGATTCTCGTCCACATTCAGCTTGACGATCTTGGCCTTGGGCCCAAGCGTCTGCGCGATTTCCTCGAGCGCGGGGCCGATTGCCTTACAGGGGCCGCACCATTCCGCCCAGAAGTCGACAACGACCGGTGCGGAAGACTTGATCACGTCCGCGTCGAAAGAGGCGTCGGACACTTTGCTAGTGAATTGCATAGGGCTCTCCTGGAAGGGGAATCGGCTTGGATGGAAGGTAGGAAGCAGGGAGCGGCGGGTCAAGCCCGATCACGGGGTTGTGCTGGCAAGGAGTTGTGCTAGCGCCCTGTCCAAGACATCTTTTCCGATCCAGTCGAGGCGCGGTGCGTCGATCCACAGGAGAGCGGTTTTGACAGGCTTGCCGGGCCGGGCCTCCTCCAATGCTGCCCGGTATCTTGCGAGCTGCAAGGCGTAGTCATGGGTTTCGTCAATTACCCTGGGTGTGCCTGACTTGTAGTCGATGATGATTGTTTCATTTTCGCCCAACACCAGACGATCGATCCGGCCTTCGACGAGAAGCTTGCCGTCATGAAGTCTGGCCGAGACCGGTGCTTCCGCAAGCGCGTGCGCGCCGAACAGGGTTTGGAATCTCTCATCCAGAGTCAGCCGGGCGATCGCTTCAGCGAGCGCTGGTTCAATCCCACGCTTCATCGCCATCCTGTTTGCGAAAGCGAGACGCCCGTCAGGCGCGGTCGAGGGAAGCTCCTGCAAGAGCTTGTGGAGAAAGGTTCCGCGCGCCGCAGCGGTTTCGTCATACGGCTCTTTTTCGATGCGGCTGCGGCGTTCTGGAGTTTCTTGATACTCGCGGAAAAACCAGTCCGGTAAAGTGATCCCATGTTTCGTTGAGCGATCCGCCTCCCGCACGGTGGCGGGATCATTGCCAAGACGATAAGCAACTAGGGCGTTCTCTTCCCAAATCTCGCGCATGCCGTCTGGCCGTGCCTTGTCTACGAGATCATACCAGTTGTCGTCCTGGGACTTGTTGCCGCTTGTGCATCCGCAGACATACAGCTCATCGCGCGCACGGGTCAAAGCCACATACAGCAAACGGTGGGACTCCTCGCGCTCGGTATCCTTTCGTCTTTCTTTCCATTTCGGAACCGAATCGAGCGGGCGGTTGCTCAAGTACCAGAATGGAAACAACCCGAAGCCTGCAAGCTCCGGCATGAGAATCTGATCGCCGGAGCCGCCGGGCTTCGCATTGACGTCGATCGGCAGGATTACGATCGGTGCTTCCAAGCCTTTCGAACCGTGGATTGTCATCACGCGCACCCCGCCGGAATCCTGATCCATGTCGCGCTTCACTTCGGACTCGCCCGACCGGAACCAGCGCAAGAAACCGGGATATGACGGGGTCTCTGCCGTCTCGTAATCGAGAGCCGCTTGCAAGAGTGCGTTCATGGCATCGCTGGCTTCGGAACCAAGACGCGCGAGAATTGCCGCGCGCCTCTGAACGATGGTTTGGGATAGAAATTCGAACGGCCGTTCATTGCGCATCGCCTCGCGGCGTGAAGCCAGCCAGCGCGCGTTCTCTTGCGAGGCCTCGTCCTCCGCCGTGACGAGCCTCTTCCACAAAGTGGCGGAACCCCGCGCGGCGGCAAGCGCCAGCAGCTGATCTTCATCGAGCGGCTCGGGCACGAAGGGACTTTTGAGAACGCAGGCAAGCGAATAATCGTCTTCGGTCAGAAGGCAGAACTGCATCAGCGCCATGAGATCGAGAACGGCGATGTTGTTCGCAAGCTTCAAGCGGTCGGCGCCCGCTACGGGAACGTGCGCTGCCTGCAATTCGGCAAGGATGGCCTCAAACAATCTGCCGCGATTGCGGAGCAGAATGAGAATGTCGCCCGGCTCGACCACTTTGCCTTCGGAGAGCCTTCGCTTGCCGATCCAACTTCGAATCCGCGAGGCGATCTTGCGCGCGAGCAAACGGTGGCGCGACTCCTCGGCTGGCCGTTCCAGCAATGGCTGCCAGACATCTTCTTCGGCTTTCTCTCCTGCCTCAATGAGCGGCCATAACTCGTAAACACCCCTCTCCTTGCGATGCGCCTGATGCGGCGGATAGGGCGAATTCGTCCCTTCAAGTCCGGGCAAAGCGGCGGACGCCTTTCCAAACACCGAATCGACCGCGGTTAGAACCTCCGGCGCCGACCTGAAAGAGAGTGTCAAAGGCACATTCTTGAACTCTTGGCCGGCGTTGGTGATCCGATTGGCGAAACCACCTTCCGCCGATTCGAAGGCATTCACGTCCGCGCCTTGAAAGCTGTAGATCGACTGCTTTCTGTCGCCGACGACGAAAATGGTGCGGTCCGCGTCCGGTCTCCGTCCCTCGCCCGAGAAGAATTCCTCGGTGAGGGCCCGTAGGATTTTCCACTGCCCCGGATTTGTGTCTTGCGCCTCGTCGACGAGAACGTGAGAGAGACCAGCGTCGAGTTTGTAAAGCACCCACTGCGCCGCATGCTGGGCGGTGAGCAATTCTTGCGTTCGGAGAATGAGATCGTCGAAATCGAGAAACCCCGCGCGCCGCTTCTCGGCGTCATAGGCTTCGAACACGCGGACGGCGATGGTCAGCAACGCCTCTGTTGCGGACAGGCACTCGCAAGCGCTGGCCTTGCCGATTTCTGCGGTGATAGTCGCGAGACGGCTTTCGAAGTTTGGATCGGCCGCCATAATTTGTTTGGTCGATACTTTCTTCGGTTCGCCTTTGCCGGTGAAGAATACCTCCCGCCATGCTTCGAGACTTCCGGGATTGTCTCTGCGCGCGGTTATAATCTCCTCTGCCATCTTCAGCGCGTTCTTGCCCCCTTGCCGCAGCACATCGAGGAAACTGCTCCAGAGTTGGCTATTGGAAACAAGCCGGCTCAGGATGCTGTCGGCGGTGTCGGTGCCGGAAAGCTGGAACTCGCCGCGAAGCCGGCTCAAACCGGCTGACACGAAAGTTTCATCGAACTGCAGCGCGGAGAAACGCGAGCGTTTCGATGCGATTTGCGCGATGTACTTCGCAAGCTGGCTTGCCTGAGTGCAGCGTGCGGCGATTGCGAGGCTCTCGGTTAGTTTCGCGTTTTTCCCGGACTCCGCTTCGGACAAGGCGGACTCCAGCGCATTTTCCATCATCTGCGCGGCGGTGCGTTCGTCGGCTACCGCGAACCCCGGAACCACTCCAGCTTCGACCGGGAACAGTTGCAGCAGTCTCTCGCAGAAAGCATGTATCGTCTGAATCTTGAGGCCGCCAGGCGTTTCCAACGCGCGGGTGAAGAGGCGGCGCGCTTCCGCCAGAAGCTGAGCATCGGGCGTGGGGACGCCGATGTTCTTGAGCGACACCGCGAGTTCGGCTTTGTCCATAGTGACCCAGCTTGAAAGAATCTCCTGCACGCGCTGTGCCATCTCGGAGGCGGCGGCCTTCGTATAGGTGAGGCACAGGATAGAAGCGGGATCAGCGCCGTCCAGCATCAAGCGGATGACGCGATGGGCAAGAACGTGCGTCTTGCCCGAACCCGCGTTGGCTGTAACCCAGACTGATTGTTGCGGATTGGAAGCGGCGCGTTGCGTGTCGTTGGCCTTGACGGTCTTTTTCATTCGCCATCTCCGCCGGAAACCCACTCGCGGAACCGCGAGAGATGGTCGTAGTCGAGGGATTTCTCGGCGTCATCATTGCGGCCGCGTGGGACATAGGGTGTGTCCTCGTCGTCGAATGCGAGAATCAGTTTCTCGAGGCCTTTGGTATGTTCACGGACAAGTGTTGCGAGATCGTGGTCGCGGATTTTCGGTGGGATGTAAGCCCCGGGCGGATCGCCACCCGAAATCTTGACGTAGGCAATCTCGGATGTGTCGCCACCAGCGGGCAAGGCAAACCCATTTTCCGCGTGTATCGCGGCTTCCAAGGTAAGTTGCGGATGCTCGCCCCGTTCGACCGCTCTGCCCGTTGGAGGTTCGCCGGATTTAAAATCGAGAATGCGTGCCGTGCCGTCCTTGAGAATATCGATGCGGTCGGCGCGCGCGGTTAGCTCGAAAACTGCTCCGGAAATGTCAAAGACACGCTTTCCGGATGTTTCGGCGTGGACGCTTTGCAGCGTTGGCCGTAGTTCGATCAGGTCATAGCCGGCGAACCACGTTGCAAAACGCCGGAAGCGTGGCAGCCAAAATCGCCGCGCCTCCGGTATGGCATCGTAAGCTGCAAACCTTTCTTCGGCGATCGCAAGCAGCGCCTGGAGCGCATCGGCCGGCAACGTGGCGGGAAAGCGTTGTCCAAATTCACCGAGCACATCGTGAAACAACATGCCGCGAAGCGCGTAGTCCTCTTCGTCTTCGTGATCTTCCAGTGGCTCGAGGTTCAGGATTTTCCTGGCGTAGATGGCATAGGCGTCTCCGATAAGTTTCTCTATCGAGGTGACGCTGAGGCTTCGAGGTCTGAGTGCAAGCGGCGGTTTGGGCCGCGGCATGGGAGTTGGAATGACGCGCAGCGGCGTGTCGGCCGCGGCTACAAGTTTGGGAATCCGCCTATCGTGAATCTTGACCTTCGCCCAGTTGCAGATCATCTCGAGACGGAGAAGCCACCGGCATGGGAGCGCCGTGGCGCTACCGGTGCGCCGTGCGTAGGCGAGATAGACATTCGCGCATCCAAACGCCTGAACGAAATCGTGCGCCATTTGGCCGATCTGCCGCTCGGGTTGCTGCAAGCCCAGCACGTCGCGCATGGGCCGGTTGAGCCAAGGTCCCGCATCGGGCTGGCTTGGCCACACGCCTTCGTTTAGGCCGCCGAGAATGATCGTGTCTGGCCTTATCAACCGCGCTTCCAAGGGGCCCAGGATCGAAAGCCGTTGTTTAAGTTGCTCCCGCAAGCGGAACGGCGTGCTTTGCAGAGCGTGGCGTAGGACCTGCGCCGCTTCGGCGAATGCACACCGGCCAAGCCGTTGCGCTTCGGCCGTGATCCCGCCAAGCGCATCGAGAAGCGCGCGGCTTTCGGGCCGGTTGTCCACCGCATCTCCGGCGGCGCCACGCGCTGCCGCGAGTAACATTTCGATATGGACGTCCGCCGGTCCAGTCTTGATCCCGATGAGCGGGCGTAGCTGCATTTCAAGATCGGCAGCGAGTGCCGCGCACAAGGACCATTCCTCATCCGAGAGGCGCTGGAGAGCGGGATGCAGATATTTTTCGCTTGGCCGGCTGCGCGCCAGCATGAGGCAGCCATCGAAATTCATCGCCGAAGGCTTGCGGCGCATCACCGCAAGATCGAAAACCGCCGCGCGCCGTTCCGCTTCGTGTTCATCCTTACCGAAGCGCGCGAGAGGATGGTGAATGATCCGCGCCAAATCCGGTGGCGCAATCTCCGAAAGCGCGGCGTCGCAGAGCAATAACAAAAGCGATGAGGCTGGTGTTTTCGCCAGTGGTTCGCCCGCCGAGTCGTCGATCTCCACGTTCCAGCGCGTGAGCGCGGCCTTGACCATACGCGCCAGCGTGCGGTCGGGCGTCACCAGCGCGGCCGTCTCTCCCTCGACTTCGAGGCTTTCTCGCAGCACGAAGGCAATGACCTCGGCCTCCTCCTCCAGACTGTCGCAAGCGAGAATACGAACCCCGGCGGCACCGGCCGCAATGCGATCGTCATTGCCTTCGAGAGCCTGCAGCCAATTGTCCGTGGTGTCGGAAGGCCGCATGGTTTCGCCCGCGAGCCAGACACGGTCCGAACTGCCCGGCGTGAGATCGGCGACTCCGCTTCGTTCCGTCTCACAGTGAGCGAGGAACTGCTTCAACGCATATTGCGGATGCTGCGGCGAGATCGCGCCCCAGCTGGCGCCGTCCATAGTCATGTCGACGCCGGGCAGAACAACCGCGCCATTTTCATGCTTGGCAATTGCCATCAGCAAATCGCGCGTCGCCGGAATGGAGCCGGTCGAGCCCGCGGCGATGATTGGACCGGTGGACTCCGCTCCCGCAACCCGCGCGGCTTCGAGCCGCAACAAACGTTTCCGGCGCTCAGTCTCGCTCATCAATCCTTCGGCGTTCAGCCGGCGGGGCAATTCCTTGGAGGCAAGATCGATTAAACCGAGGATGGCTTCGCGGTGTGAGGCCACATCGAGCGTATAGGCCTCGCCAATCCGCGCCGCATCGAAGTCTTCGATCTGGATGCTGTCCATGAGTTGCGCAAGGCTCAGCGCCAAAGCATGCCGGTGATGCGGATCGGCGCGCACGTCCGCTGCAAGCCGCAACTGCGGATTTTCTTCGGCCCACTCCCCGATGATCGCCATCAACGTGAACAGCCGCGCATTTGCGGAAGCCGCTGGCGGAAGTTCGAGCGCCTCGAAGGGAAAATCGGCTTGATCTTCGTCGATGTCGCCGATGGCCGTGATGCGCGGCATCAGCAGCGCCCGGCACTTCGTCATCGTGAAGAGCGTTTGCTGAAATAGCCGTGCCGCGCGGCGTGTCGGCAGCATGACGCGGCATTCGTACAAGCGGTCGGGCGCAATAGGTTCAGGGCCGTTCGGAAAACCGTTCAATACGTGGTGGGCCAGAACTTCGAGAAACGAATGGTCTGGTGCGATGGTGTAGAGATTTAATCGTCCATGAGTCACGCGGGTTGTCCGGCGAGCGCTGCTTCTGCGAGGCCAATGGCCTCCGGCGTCCCCACATGCAGCCAAAGTCCGTCGTGTTCAATGCCGAAAAGCCGCCCTTGCGATATGGCGCGGTCCCACAGCAGGTTCATCGAGAACTTGCCATGCGGCGAACCGGCGAAGAGTTCCGGTTTCACCAGATAAGCACCGCTGTAAGCGTATGCGGTTCCAGAGCTAACGGATTTCCTTTGCAGCCGTCCATCCACGCCGATGGTGAAATCGCCCTTGCCATCATAGCCAACCGTGCGCTCTAGAGGCGTGAGAAGCAGCAAGCAATCCATCTCTTCGCCATTCCAGTGCTGATTCAAGCGGTCCAGCGCTGGAATCTTTCCATCTTGCCAGAAGCTGTCGCTGTTCAGAACGAAGAATGGCGTGTCGCGAAGAAGCGGAAGTGCATTGCGAATGCCGCCGCCGGTATCGAGAAGTTCGCGCCGTTCGTCCGAGATGGCGATCTCGATTCCCCGCTGCCGCTTGGCCCAAGCCTCGATTTGATCGGCGAGATAGTGGACGTTGACGACCGCGCGTTTTACGCCCGCCCCGCGCAGTTTCTCGATGCCATGATCGATCAGCGCCTTACCCGCGGCTTCCACCAGCGGCTTGGGGCGCGTCAGCGTCAACGGCTGCATCCGCACGCCAAGACCCGCCGCCAGCACCATCGCGGTGGTGACGGCTTGCATTACGCCGCCCTCTGTGCCGCGTTTGCGGGAAGATTGGCGTCGTACCAGCGCTTCAGCGCGCCAAGATCGGGATGCGCGAGATTGCGCTGGAGATATCCGAAGACCCGCGGAATATGCTTCAGATAGCCATGCTTTCCGTCACGCTTCGAAAGCCTGGCGAAGATGCCCAGAATCTTTGTAGCCCTCTGAGCGCCCAGCATCGCATAGGCGCGGCGGAAAGCGTTTTCATCGAAGCCCGCGCCGCGAATCTTGCAGTAGTAAGCGAACAGCCTGTCATGTTCGTCGACGGGAATGTCGATGCGCGCATCTTGCAGAAGCGAGGCGAGATCGTAAGCGGGATGGCCGATCAAACAATCTTGCGTGTCGATGAGACCCACGCGCGCGAGACCCGTGCGATCCTCAAGCCACAACAGGTTCGGCGAGTGAAAATCGCGCAGCACCCAGACAGGGCGATCAGTCGAGGCCATCGCGAACGCTTTCTTCCAGATAGCGCGGAACTCGCCAAGATGCGCGGCATCGATGGGTTTCCCGATAGCATGAGGCCAAAACCACTCCGTCAACAGTTCTGTTTCGATGGCGAGCGCATCTTCGTCGTATCGATGGAGCGCGTGCGTGCTGCCGCCGCGCAACGGCACGTGCAGGGGCCAAATTCTCTCGGCCATATCCGCCAACACCTCGACAGCGATTGTCATTGGCGTGCGCATATCGAGGCCAGCACTTCGCATGCGTCCGAAAACGGCATCCCCCAGATCTTCGATGATCGCGAGTCCGGCGGTGAGATCGGCATGCTCGATGCGGGGTGCGCCATAGCCCAGCGAAACGAGATAATCATTTACGGCAACGACGGAACGGATATCCTCGGCAAGATGCGCGATCCGGCTATAAGGTTTCCCATCCTTGACCGGCGGCCCATCTGGCCGCGCGGGCATGTCCATAAGGATGGATTTCGTGCTATCGCGCTGAAGCCGCTCGTACCGCCTAGAAGACGCATCACCTTCGAAGAAGTGCCGCTGCGCACCAGCCCAATTCGAACCGCGCAAGAATGCCGCGATAGACTCGTTGCGAGCGAGGATATCCTTCCATGTGCCAGAAGGAGTTAAAGTTGCCGTGCGCGCGTTGCCGGTGCCGGAAAGCTCGATGGTAAGGCAGTCGGGCGAAAGCGGAGATGGCAAGTTCTCTGGCCATTCGATCAGCAGCACGTAACTGCGCGCGAGATCATGCAGGCCAAGTTCGATGACTTCCGATTCGCTCCGCAACCGATAGAGATCGGCATGTACAACGGGAACACGGAGCGAGTCGTAGGCCTGGATCAGTGTGAATGTGGGGCTCGGAACATCAAAGTCCCCGCCATCCCCCGCAAGCGCCCGGATGAAGCCGCGCGCCAGCACGGATTTTCCGGAGCCCAGCGGCCCCTTGAGTGCGATCACCTGACCCGGTCTTGCAAATAG
This sequence comes from Aestuariivirga sp., assembly GCA_046160365.1. Lineage (GTDB taxonomy): Bacteria > Pseudomonadota > Alphaproteobacteria > Rhizobiales > Aestuariivirgaceae > Aestuariivirga. The sequence goes on from JBJXGL010000129.1 coordinate 19,387, forward strand.
CGAAAGCTCCGCGCCCAATGCCGCCGTCGCTTGTTCGCCGTGAAGCTCCAGAGTCCTCATGCGTCAAGCCACCAGTCTCGGGCCGGATTGCTTTTCTCTCGGGCCGCTACGCGGGAAGGAGCAAATGACTGTCGTGCCTTGGCCGGGCTTCGAGAGCAGCGCCACCTTGCCATCGTGCAGTTCGACGAAGCTCTTGACGATGGCAAGCCCGAGGCCCGGCCCGCGATGTCCGCCCGGGAGTGAGCGCGACTGGAAGCGTTCGAAGGCGCGCTTCTGGAAATCGGGATCGATGCCGCGCCCGCTGTCGGCGACCCAAAGCTGGACTTCGGAACCCGACGCCCGCGCACCCATGCGGACCGTAGCACCTTCGGACGAGAATCCGATGGCATTGGACAACAGGTTCTGCAGCACTTGCAGCACGCGCTGCGGGTCGCCGGTGAAGCTGCCACTGTCGCCCGCGACTTCGATGTTGAGCGTCAAGTTGCGGCGTTCGATGGTTTGCGCGAGATTCTCCGCAGCCGCCTGCATCACTTCGCCGACATCGATAGGTGAAAGCTTGAGTTCAAGCGCGCCCGCATCAATGGCCGAGAGATCGATGATCGAGTCGATAATGCGCTTGAGATCTTCCGACGATCTCCTGATGTTCACCACATACTCGCGCTGCTTCGGATTAAGCGCGCCGACGAGGCCCAGATCGAGAGTTTCCGCGAAGCCCAAGATGCTGGTGAGCGGCGTGCGCACTTCATAGGACACATTGGTGAGAAAGGCGTTCTTCAGCTTGTCCGCGGCTTCGAGTGCATCGGTGCGATCGCGAAGCGCCCTCTCCATCTTGGCGGAAGCGGAGACATCGGCGAAGGTCAAGAGCGTGTTGCCGTCGGCCAGAGGCACAGTCGCGTATTGCAGGATGCGGCCGTTCGCCGAAACATTGCCGCGCAGCGCCTTGCGTTCGCTGTCGATGCCGGTGGCGACGAATTTGATTTCGTCCCAGGTCGAGCCGCCCGCCGCCGCCTTGCGCCCGAACTCCGTCAACTCGTCGATGTGCGGCTCCTTGTCCAACATGCCCGTCTCGAAGCCCCAGAATGTGGCGAAAGCGGGATTGAACAGCTTGAGGCGACCGTTCGATGCGATGAGGGCCACGCCTTCCTCGAGATTGTCGAGCGTTTCGCGCTGCACGCCGATCAATTCATTATAGAGGCTTTCGAGCTGGATTTCGCGCGTCACATCCTCATAGAGATAGGTGACGCCGCCGAACGGATGCTGCTCGCACACCACGTGAAGCGAGCGCCCGTCCGGCAGATACCACCAGTTCTCCCGAGCTTCGAGCGTGGTGTAGGCGAGAAGCTGCCGCGCCCGCCATTCGCGGTAGTTCGCCTGCTCCGGAATGCAGCGCTGGCTCCTGAGCCGGTCGAGGATTTCGCCATCCGAGGGGCGCTGTTCCAGCCATTGCGCATCGAGCGGCCAGAACTGCGCGTATGCTGCGTTGTGGAAGCGCAGCCGTTGGTCTGGCCCGAAGATCGCAATGGCGGTGTCGAGCTTGTTCAGCGTCGATGCATGCGCCTTAATGTGGCGGTCGAGTTCCTTCTCGGCTTCCTCGAGATCGGTGACATCGACCGCGAATCCGGCGCTTCCCGTTTGCAAGCCCACTTCATAGATGTTGAGCGCACGCATTGCGCCGCCGATCACCGTGCGCGCACGGCCCGCCAGCCCGCTCTTCGGGTCCGCGGCATGCGTATCGAGTCTTTGCGGCGAAGCGATCTCGATGGCGGCCGAGATCGCGGCGCTGCTGTCTGCCACTTCGACCGCTTTGGCATAGGCCTGATTGACCCAGGCGAGCTTGCCGTCAGGCCCACGCAACCAGACCGGCAGCGGCGCTGCGTCGAGCACTGCGCTCAAGCGTTCGACCTGCTTGCCGAGCTTGCTGACGTCGAACGCCGTTTCTGTGAATTGCCGCCGTTCTCCTGCCGTTGGGCGGAAGCGGAGCGTAGCGAAACTTCCCGCAGCACTTCCATCCGCTTCGAGCAGTTCGCCGCGCAGCGTCTTGACGCCGATGTTGAAGTTCGTGCCGGACTTGCGCAGCGTCGTAAGATTTTCGGAGAGACCCGCAGCCGAGTCTGACTCCAGCCATTTCGAAAAATCGAGCAGTACCGCAGCCTCCTCCGGCACCAAAGCGAGGCCGTGCATGCTGCCGCTGATCCGCTCCGGTTCCGTATCGCGGCCGCGCCAGACGATGAGGATGTGGGATTCGGCGGCAAGAGCGGCCTCGGCCTGGTTCAGCCGCTCTTCAAGCGCCGCGCCCCGCTCCATGGCGCTGCGCTCCGACTTTATCAGTCGCCGCAGTACGAAATAGGCCCAGGCCATCACGGCGATCGCCACGCTCAGCACGGCGCCGGTAAACGGATCCCAACTGATGTCTGGCCACTCGGCCGCACGAGCGCTTCCGGCCGTGGCGAATAACGCCACAGTCATTGTCAACCCGCTAGCGCTGATTGTGCCGCCTGCGGCGCGCATGTCCTCTCCGGCTCTAGTTCCAGACGCCTGCCCGAATCAGCAGGCCATCGCCCCAGGGCCGGATATAGCGCACCCGCGCGGGGTGCCGGAATATTCTAGTAGCGGTAATAATCCGGCTTGTAGGGGCCCTGCTTGGTGACGCCGATATAGGCGGCCTGGTCGTCCCGCAGCGTGGTCAGCTTCACCCCCAGCTTGGACAGATGAAGGTTCGCGACCTTCTCGTCCAGATGCTTCGGCAGCACATAGACCTGGTTCTTGTACTTGCCGGTTTTGGCGTTGGTGAAGAGCTCGATCTGCGCCAGCGTCTGGTTGGTGAAGGAGGCCGACATCACGAAGCTCGGATGGCCCGTGGCATTGCCGAGATTGACCAGGCGTCCCTGCGACAGCAGCACGATCCGGTTGCCGGCCGGGAATTGCACGAGATCGACCTGCGGCTTGACGTTGGTCCACTTGAAGTTCTTGAGGTTCGACACTTGAATTTCGTTATCGAAATGGCCGATGTTGCAGACGATCGCCATGTCCTTCATGCGCCGCATGTGGTCGACGGTGATGACATCCTTGTTGCCGGTGGCGGTCACGAAGATGTCGGCGTTCTCCACCGCATCCTCGAGCGTCTGCACGGCAAACCCGTCCATCGCCGCTTGCAGCGCGCAGATCGGATCAATTTCCGTCACGACAACTCGGGCTCCCGAGCCCTTCAGCGACTGCGCCGAGCCCTTGCCTACGTCGCCATAGCCGCAGACCACCGCGACCTTGCCGGCCATCATCACGTCGGTGCCGCGCCGGATGGCGTCGACCAGCGATTCGCGGCAACCATACTTGTTGTCGAATTTGGACTTGGTGACGCTGTCGTTCACATTGATCGCGGGGAACGGCAGTTCGCCCTTTTTCTGAAGCTCATAGAGGCGATGCACGCCTGTCGTCGTCTCCTCGGAGACGCCGAGGATCGAACCCCTGACCTTCTCGAACCAGCCCGGGTTTTGCTTAATGCGCTTGGCGATTTCGGCGTAGAGACACTCTTCCTCTTCGCTCGTTGGCTTGGCGATCAGCGACGGATCTTTCTCGGCTTTGGCTCCGAGCAGAATATATAGTGTCGCGTCGCCACCATCATCCAGGATCATGTTGGTGAGCTGGCCCTTCGGCCAGTCAAAAATCTTCGCCGTGTAAGCCCAGTATTCCTTCAGCGACTCGCCCTTGTAGGCAAAGACTGGGATTCCGGATTTGGCGATGGCGGCGGCTGCATGATCCTGGGTCGAGTAAATGTTACAGGACGCCCAGCGCACGTCCGCGCCCAAAGCTGCCAGGGTTTCGATCAAAACCGCCGTTTGAATGGTCATGTGGAGCGAGCCCGTAATGCGGGCGCCTTTCAGCGGCTGAAGGGAGGAAAACTCCTGACGCGTGGCCATGAGGCCTGGCATCTCGACTTCCGCCATTTCAATTTCCTTGCGGCCCCAATCGGCCAGCGCAATGTCGGCAACATGATAGTCGTGGGCGGAAGCCATGATTTTCCTCTGCAATGTCGTGAAAACGTTGGCCGCCTATAGCAGCGAAGTGGGGATAAGGCAACAACGATATAAAGATTTCTTTATGTAGCTTTCAGGGCAGTCTCGACCGCCGCTATGGCGGCATCGAGGGCGGCTTCGATGCCCATGTCCGAAGTATCGATGACCGCGGCATTCGGAGCGGCCCGGAGCGGCGCGTCCAACCTGCGGCTATCCCGTTCATCTCGCGCAAGAATATCCTTCAAAACCTCCTCATAGGCGGAAGAGCGGCCCAGTCCCTCGAGTTCCAACTGCCGCCGTCGCGCCCGGACTTCTGGCGAGGCGGTGATGAAGAGCTTGGCATCGGCATCGGGGCAGACGACCGTTCCAATATCGCGCCCATCGAGCACCGCACCGGGTGGCGTAGAGGCAAAGTCCCGCTGAAACTGGAGCAGCGCTCTCCTCACGCCGGGAACGGCAGCTACCTTGGATGCCGCCGATCCCACATCCTCGCCGCGCAAGTCGGAATCCTCGAAACTCTTGGGATCGAGACGCTCGGCTGCGGCGATGGCGGCGCTCGCATCCGATGCATCGGCCCCCCGTTGGAGAACGCTCAGGCCCACCATCCGGTAAAGCGTCCCCGTGTCGAGAAAGTTGAGGCCGAAATGTTTCGCAAGGGCCCTGGCAATAGTGCCCTTGCCAGCCGCCGCGGGCCCGTCGACGGCGATGATCATGCGATGGCGCTGCCAAGCCCGTTCATCAGATCGGTGAAGCCGGGAAAGCTCGTCATGATGAAGCGGCTATCGTCAACCGTAACCGAATTCTTGGACGCCACGCCCATCACCAAAAACGCCATGGCGATGCGATGATCCATGTGCGTGACAACCGTTCCGCCGCCGGGAGCTTTTGGCCCTGTGACTTCAAGCCAGTCCTTGCCCGACCGCGCCGCAACGCCATTGGCGTGGAGGCCCGCTTCCACCGCCGCAAGCCTGTCGCTTTCCTTGACGCGAAGCTCTTCCAATCCCTCCATCCGCGTCGTGCCCTCGGCGAGGGAGGCGGCAATCGAGAGAATCGGGAATTCGTCGATCATCGAAGGCGCACGCTCGGGCGGAACCCGCACGCCCCTAAGCTTTGAGTGGCGCACCCGCAAATCGCCCACATCTTCGCCGCCACCTGTCCTGCGGTTCTCGATGGTGATGTCACCACCCATCTCGATCAGCGTATCGATGAGCCCAGTCCGCGTCGGATTGAGCATGATGTTTTCGATGACGATCTCGGAGCCTTCGCAGATGAGCGCCGCCACCATCGGAAACGCGGCGGAGGAGGGATCCCCCGGAACATCCATGCTCAGCGCTTTCAGTTCGTGCTGGCCCTCGACGGAGATCTTCCGGCCATTTTCTTTTTCGATGACCTCGATTTTCGCTCCGAATGCTTTCAGCATGCGCTCGCTATGATCGCGAGTGCGAACCGGTTCGATGACTGTTGTACGGCCCGGCGCATTGAGACCGGCGAACAATACCGCCGACTTCACCTGCGCGGAGGCGACTGGCAACGTGTATTCGACCGGAACTGCATGGCGCGCGCCGTAGATGACGAGAGGCAGTTTGCCGCCATCCGTCGCGTCGAATTTCGCACCGAAGAGTTCGAGTGGCTTAATCACCCGCCCCATCGGCCGCTTGCTGAGTGATGCATCGCCAATACACTTCGCAACGATGGGCGTTGTGGCCATGAGGCCCAGAGCCAGTCGAACGCCCGTGCCAGAGTTGCCGAAATCGAGCGGCGTTTCAGGCGAGCGGAATCCGCCGACACCGGCTCCGCTGACAAGCCACTCGCCGGAGTTGGTCCTCTCCGCCTTGGCGCCGAGCGCTGCCATTGAGTTGGCGGTGTTGATCACATCTTCGGCTTCCAGAAGTCCGCGCACCTTTGTGACGCCTATGGCGGTGGCGCCCAGCATGAGCGCCCGGTGCGACATCGACTTGTCGCCGGGCACGCGGAGGCGGCCCTTCAAAGCGGAACATCGGTTCGACGTGAGCGGCAGAGGCGATAGATTTGGAGCATTCATGGGGCCTCCCGTTACACGGTGGATTCCCGCCTGTCACCATGCCGCAACAGGGGCTTTTGACAATCGCTCCGGGCCGTGGCATGGGAGCCGCCGATTTCCCATTACATTGCCCGAAACGCGAAAGGATTGACCGTGGTCAAAGCCGAACTCGGAACCAAGCGCACTTGCCCGTCCTGCGCCGCCAGATTCTACGATTTGCTGAGAAGCCCCATCGTCTGCCCGAAATGCGGCGTGAGTTTCCTGGCCGCCGCCATCCTGCCCTCGAAGGGCGATCTTCCGGGCATGGCCGCGGCGCCCGCGCCAAAACCCCGTAAGGTTGAGGAGGAGGATGCGTCCGACTCCGGTGAAGTCGAGCTTGTCAGCCTTGAGGATGTCGATGAAGGCGGCAAGGAAGATGACGAGACCGCCGGCATTGAGGATGTCGATCTCGGCGAAGAGGCCGCCAGCGAAGCCGATGAGGACGATACCTTCCTGGTCGAGGAAGAGGAGGAGGGCGGCAACGTCACTGGCCTCATCGACAGCGGCCCAGGCGGCGGCAAAGAAGGCGAAGAGGAGCCCTGATCGGCTCCAAGTTTCGCTTGATTGTTGTTGGTGCCGGAACTAGGTTCCGCCCGCTTCGCCGGACCCAAACCGGCGTTATCCGATGGCTTAGGGGTCATAGCTCAGTTGGGAGAGCGCTTGAATGGCATTCAAGAGGTCGGCGGTTCGATTCCGCCTGGCTCCACCAATCCTTTCAAAGGGTTGCGATTAGTAACCGGCCATCAAGATGGACCGCCCTAGCAACCAACTAGCAACCACTTCTGCGATGCAGACTGGGCACTGTTACTCAATCGCGCATGTGACTCGACGGGTTCTGAGTGAGGATTGGAAAGCCGTCACACATCCGTTGTCAATGCGACATAGGCTCAGCAGCTTATCAACCAACGACGGAAACACGACCATGCGCGCTGCCTCTATGATGTTCGCAGTTTTCTACGGCTTCTCGACGGCTGCGGCGAGCGAGCCTGTGGAGATCACGGAAATCAAACCACCAGAATTGCCACTGCCCGCGATCACCTATACCGGGGACAAAACGCTACAACTCAATCTTGGCATCGGCTCGGCCGCCTGGCGCGACCCCAAGGACCCGCCAGGCGTCATCTGGACGATCACCGATCGTGGCCCCAATCTCGATTGCGCGGGGATCGATGAGATCACGGGCCTTGGCATGGAAAAGCTCTGCAACGGCGACGAAAAGGCGAAGAACTTTCCATTGCCGGATTTCGCTCCTGCTATAGCAAAGATCGAGATCAGCACAGACAACATCGCGAAGCTGCTCGAAACGATTCCGCTCAAGGGCAAATCGGGAAAACCGATCACCGGTCTGCCTTTCACTTCCGCGAATCTCAAACTTGAGGCAGCCTTTGACGTGAATGGCAAGCCGATAGCGGGCGATCCATCGGGGCTCGATACCGAGGCATTAGTGCGGCTGCCCGACGGCGGCTTCATCGCCGGTGAGGAATATGGCTCCTCATTGGTCGAGATCGGAGCCGATGGAACGGTGCTGAGGCGCCACGTGCCCAAGGGACTCGAGGGCGATCTTGCGGCGGCGGACTACGAGGTCGTGGGATCGCTTCCTGCCATCATCGCCATGCGCGCGCTCAACCGCGGCATCGAGAACGTCGCGCTCTCGTCGGACGGCAAGTTTCTCTACGTCTTGATGCAGAACCCGCTCGCCAACCCCGATAACGATGCTTACAAGAAGAGCGCCAACACGCGCCTGTGGAAGATCGAGCGCGAAAGCGGTAACATCGCGGGCCAGTTCCTTTATGCGCTTGACGACGCGACAACCTTCGCCACCGACAATAAGAAGGAAGCGCAGAAGCAGAATGCCGTGCGGCTGAGCGAGATGGTGGTCGTCGGTGATGATCGCCTTGTGGTGCTTGAGCGGATCAGCAAGACGACCAAATTCTACCTGATCGACCTCAAGACCGGCACTCCGATCGATGCGGCCTTCGACGATCCGGCGACAACGCCATCGCTCGAACAGCTAAACGCCGCTGATCTCGAGGCAAAGGGGATCAAGCCACTCGTCAAGACGCTGCTGCTTGACTCCGATACCGTCGGCGACATGCCGAAGAAAATCGAGGCGATTGCCGTTATGTCGCCGACGGAAATGATCGTTCTGTCGGATTCCGATTTCGGCATCGAGGGCGACGTAACAGGAATCCGCCGCGTGACCTTCGCCAAGCCCGTGCTCCAATAGTCACTCGATCCACAAGCTTCGCGCCAACCGCAGTCGCCGTCGGACAAGCGAGTTCCTCGAGCGGGACGTTGAGCTCGCTTGTCACCGGCCGGTCATGGATGTGTCACCTGACGTGCCTAACCTCTCCCTAACTCGACCCTCGACCAAGCCGGGAATGAGGCGCCACCATGAGACATCTACTCTTCGCGGCACTGCTGGCTGTCTTCGCGCTGGTGACCGTTGCGCCCGCTAAGGCCGACGCCGTCGAGGGATCGGGCTCGACCTTCGTCTTTCCGCTGCTCAAGGCCGCGTCGAAGGCTTATCGGGAACATCTGGCCGACGGCACGGACTACGCGCCCGGCGAGAACGAAATCGACTACGAGCCTGTCGGGTCGCTCGGTGGCATCCTGCGCCTGCAGCAGATCGACATCGATTTCGCGGCAATCGACTTTCCCCTGCCGCAGACTGAACTCGCCAAGTTCGGCTACGTGCAGTTTCCCATCGTCATCGGCGCCATCGCGCCGGTCGTCAATGTCGCCGCGCTGAAGGACAAGCGGCTCAACTTGCCGGGCGAAGTTCTCGCCGAGATATACCTCGGCAAAATTCAGAACTGGAACGACCCGGCGATCGCGGCCGCCAATCCGGACATCGCGCTGCCCGATCTTCGTATCGCGGTCGTTCACCGTTCCGACGGCTCTGGCACGACCTACAACTGGACGCGCTATTTGTCCGGCGTCAGCCCGGAGTGGAAGGAAAAGTATGGCGCCGACACGCTGATCAACTGGCCGCTCGGCTCCAGTGCGGAGGGCGGCGGCAAGCTCGCGGAAAAGGTCAAGGGAACCGACGGTGCCATCGGCTACCTGGAGTTCGGCCAGGCCTCGCGCGCCGGCCTCTCCTTGGCGCGGGTTGGCATAGCGGCGGAGGCATTCGCGGCTCCCGATGCCGCTTCGATTGCCGCGGCGGCGAAGGGCGCGCAATGGTCGTCCGCTAACGATTTCAACGTTTCGCTGATCGACAACGCGGCTCCCGGCGGATATCCGATCGCGGCGGCGGTCTACGTCATCATGCGCGCCGATGACGGTTTCGGCAACGACAACACGCGCACCTTGCGGTTCTTCCAGTTCCTTCTCGAGAGGGGCCCGGCGATCGCGTCTGAACTCGGCTACGTCCCGCTGCCGGAGAGCACGGTGACGGAAGTCAAGAAGCATTGGGCGAGCAAATTCGACTACGGCAGCTGAAGGGCCGCGACTTGTCAATTCGGTGATCAGTTAAGAGGGGAATAGTCATGGATATCGATGTTTTCCGGGAAATCATTGTTCCCGTCGTCGGTGGTCTCGGCATCTTCATGCTGGGCCTCGAATTCATGGCCAACGGCATTCAGGCGCTGTCGGTCAACAGGATGCGCGAGTGGCTGGCCAAGATGGCGGGTACGCCCGTCAAGGGCGTGATCGCGGGAACCCTGATCACCGGCATCATCCAATCCTCGACGGCGATGACCGTGATGGTCGTCGGCCTCGTCAATGCCGGCGTCGTGGCCCTGCGCCCGGCGATCAGCGTCATCATGGGCGCCAATATCGGCACCACACTCGGCAATGGCCTCATCGCCCTGCCGCTCGGGCCGCTTGGCCTGCTCGTCGCCGGACTGTTCGCGCTCGTCTATGTTTTCGCTAAGAACGAACGCTGGCGCAACATAGCGCTTGCCTGCATGGGCTTCGCCCTCATCTTCTATGGCCTCAATCTGATGACCGGCGGCTTGAAGCCCTTGCGTAACATGCCGGAGATCATGGAGCTCATCTCGACCCTCAACGCGACTTCCTATGCAGGGCTGATCACTTGCATCCTGATCGCCGCGTTGGTGACGGCGATGATCCATTCTTCCTCCGCGACCATCGGCATTGTCATGGGCCTCGGTGCGGCGGGCGTTTTGGACTGGCAAACGGCGGTCGCCTTCTCGCTTGGCGCCGATCTCGGCACCACCATCACGTCGTGGATGGCGTCGCTCAATCTCTCGAAAAATGCCAAACGCGCGGCCTACGCGCACATATCTTTCAATTTCATCGGCGTCGCGGTTATGCTGCTCTTGTTCTTCCCTGCAATCGAGTTGTTGAAGTACGCGATGAACTGGTTCGGCGGCGATCCAGGTGTTGCGGTGCTTGTAGACGGCAAGGAGACCTTCCCACTCGTCCCCGTCGCGGTCGGCCTGTTCTCGACCGCCTTCAACATCTTCAACACGGCGTTGCTGTTCCCGTTTGTCGGCACGTTCGAGAAGTATCTCTCGCGGATCGGCCGCACTGCGGAGGAAGACATCGAGGACTACTCGGTGCCGCGTTACCTGGATAAGAGACTCGCCGGTAACCTCGCAACCGCGGTTCCCGCGGTCCAGCAGGAAACCGCACGGCATCTGAAGGCTGGCGCCGTGTTCCTCGATATCGCACGCGCCTCGAAAAACGCGCCGAGTGATCCGGGCGAGCACTACCTCGCGACTGATATTCTCAATCGCGATATCCGGGCCTATTCCGCGGGCTTGTTCCATGACGGCATGCCGGCCGAGCAACTCGATCTCGTCGCGAGCCTGATCGAGGAGGCGGACTTCTCGGCGAGCCTCGCCGATTCGCTGCACCAGATCGCGCGGCGCGTGCGGCGTCAAAAATTTGGTCCCGCCGGCCAGAAGTTCCTTGATGAAGCGCTGAATCGGCTCGATATGTCACTTCGAATCATCCTTCCGGATGAAGGCGTGCCGAATGCAACCCTGCCAGCCGGGCACGCCAAGATAGCGCCAATCGAAGAAATCAGGTGGCGGCTCCTGCAACAGGGTCCGAACGTGCCATCTGAGGAACGTGGCGCGCTCTTGGCGCTTCTCGGCAGCATCGAGCGTGCCGAACTGCTCATCAACCGGATCGATTCGGAGCGGAAGTCGGTCGACCGCACCAAAGTCGCGGCTCGCCCCGAGAAGGGCGGCAAGCGCCAAGACAAGGGGCGCGACTTCGGCGGATTGAGTCCGGTTCCAGCGGAGTGACAAACGGCCGGTGCCTAAAGCGCCCCGGCCGGCTTCTGTTTGCTACAGGCCGCCTTTGCGCAGGCCCTCGGCAAGGCGGTGCACATCGTGAACGACAATGCCGCCACCTTGCGGCGGCAGTTCGAGCCAGTCGCGCTGCTTCAAGGTCCGGGCGGTATCCTCATATCCGCTCTCCCAATGCTCCCGCATTGAGGTTCCGGAGAACTCGTAGTCCTTGGCGTGCCCCTCATAGGCTTTCTGCTGGTAGATCAGATGCAGGATAGTGATCTCAGGGAGATCGGCGAGTTCATTGCGCCAGCGCTTTTCATCGTCTGAAGCGACGTCGTCGGGAATGCGTGCAAGCGCCGCATGGGCGCGCATTTTCCATTTCTGAAGCTTGCGGTAGACATCCGTGTTGTGGCGCGTGCGCGAGGAATACATGATGTCCTTGTGGCGGGCCAGCACGTCGGCCATCTCGCGCGGCAGCGTACCGCGAGCGCTGAAGAGATCGACCTGAAACACCAACGTGTTCAGGTGATCCTCCTGCTCGAGAAGATGCTGCAGCGGCGTATTCGAGACGATGCCGCCGTCCCAGAAATAGTCGGTTCCGATCTTGATCATCGGCAGCGCCGGTGGCAGCGCACCGCTTGCCATTACGTGTTCCGGACCGATGATCTCGTCGCGGTTGTCGAAGTAGACAAAATTGCCTGTCACAACGTTGACGGCGCCAACCGAGAAGCGCCAAGCCTGTTCGTTGATCAGGGAGAAATCGACCAACTCGAGAAGCGTCTCCCGCAGCGGCGTATTGTCATAAAAGCTGGTGGCGGTATGTGAACCGGCTGGACTGAACCAGGAGTTCATCTGATGCGGCGTAAAGAACCCTGGTTGGCCCTGCATCAAAGTCATGAATGAGCTAACCGAGTTGCGCATGAGCCGGTAAGCATCGCCGTCCGGAGTGTACGACCAGATTTTCCGGGAGGTGATACGTTCCCAGAATTCTTTCAGGCGCGGAATTCGGTTTTCAGGCCGGTTGCCGGCAATAAGCGCCGCGTTGATCCCGCCTATGGACACGCCTGTCACCCAGTCGGGCTCGATGCCAAACTCATGCAACGCCTGATAGACGCCTGCTTGATAGGCGCCCAATGCGCCGCCGCCCTGGAAGATGAGCGCGATCCTCTCGCAGCGATCTGGCCGCCAGCCTGCGGAAAGCACGTCGCGCGGGCGTTTTTCCACTCTGGCATCCATGAGACTGCTCCATATTATTCCTTTCAATTGCAAGCAGCGCAGCGTGACACGCCGGTGACAATTCCGTCATGAAATCAAAACGAAACTGGGGCACCGATGGACGCAATATTTGGGGAGTTTCGAAATTGGCGGAAAGAAGAGTTGCGATTGTCACCGGCTCGACCAGCGGAATTGGACTAGGTATCGCCCGCGCGCTGGCACGGCAAGGCCACCACATACTGCTCAATGGCTTGGGCAATGCAGCGGGAATCGAGGCCACACGGGCTGCAGTTGCGTCGGAATTCGGTGTCGGGGTTCGCTATAGCGCCGCCGATATGAGCGATCCTGCAGCTATTGAAGAGATGGTCCGGCTCGCCGAGGTGGAACTTGGTGCTGTCGATATTCTGGTGAACAATGCCGGCATCCAGCACGTGGCGCCGGCCGAAGACTTCCCGCCAGAGAAGTGGGACTTGATACTGGCCATCAATCTGTCGTCCGCCTTTCACACAATCCGCCGTGTTTTGCCGGGCATGAAGTCGCGCAGCTTCGGTCGCATCGTGAATGTCGCGTCGGCTCACGCGCTGATCGCCTCGCCGTTCAAGAGCGCTTATGTTGCATCGAAGCACGGCATAGCCGGTTTGACCAAAACCATCGCGCTCGAAGCCGCCGAGTTTGGGGTGACGGCGAACGCCGTGTGTCCCGGTTACGTACTGACTCCGCTCGTACAGAAGCAAATTCCGGAGCAAGCGAAGGCACGCGGTATTACCGAAGATGCCGTTGTGCGGGACGTACTGCTTGCGGCGCAGCCGACCAAGCGTTTCGTGACCGTGGAAGAGGTGGCGGCGCTCGTCGTGTTCCTGAGCAGCGGCGAGTCAGCTTCGATCACCGGAGCGATCATTCCGATCGACGGCGGCTGGACCGCCCACTAGCGCTTGGATGTTGAATCAAATTGCATAGCGGGCCGCCCGGCAACGACCGCGAACGTCACTTGCTGGTCGTCGACCACGATCAGATCGGCACGCAGGCCCTGCGCCAGGTCGCCGCGGTCGTCAAGGCCCGCCGCGCGGGCCGGGTTGCGAGAAACCAGCGCCCAGGCCTTCTCCATGTCGTTCAGATCGTCGCCGGCGATCTTCAACGCGGCATGCAGCGGTGCGGGATAGTAGTAGTCCGAGGCGAGAATCGAGCAGCGTCCCGAGCGGACGGCGGCCGTGGCGTCGAGCGCGCCGTTGTGGCTGCGGCCGCGCATGACATTGGGCGCGCCGAGGACAACCGGATCCGCGCCCCGATGCGCCGCCTCGAGAGCATCTTCGGTCATTGGAAACTCCGTGACCACCGCACCAAGCGCGCGGTACGAGGTTCTTTCCTTCGCTGTCCGATCGTCATGGGAGAGAAGCGGAACGCCATGTGTTCTGGCGGCGCCAGCGATCCGCTCTAGGCCCTGGGGCACGTCATCGCGCCGGCTCCAGATGCGCTGCATCGCCACCATGTAGTCGTCCACGTCCATTTGCGCACGCTCGGCGGCGCCCTGCAGCTTCGTGGGGGCCCTCAGACCGACCATGCTTGGCGTCGTGTGATCGTTGAACGCCAACACCGGCTTCTTCGAACGGCTGAACAGCTTGGTGACGTCATCGATCGTGTCGAGCGCGAAAGTCTCCCATCGCAAATGCAGACGGTTATCGGCGCCAAGTCGAGGTTCGAGACTGTCAAGCGCGGTGATGATCGCGCGGGCGGAGCCAAGGCTGCGAAGGCCCGGTTCCCAGGACACCGTGACACCGTGATAGGCCGTCGTAATGCCGTTGCTGACGAGTTGCCGGTCCGTGTCCAGCAACGCGATGTCCACCGGAAACAGCGTCTTCGGGCGCGGCATGATCTGCCGCTCGAAGGCGTCGCCATGAATATCGACGATGCCCGGTAGGACAATCGCACCATCGGCGTCGTGAATGAGCGAGCCGCGCTTAGGAACGTTTGTCCCAATCGACGCAATGATCCCGTTCTCGCACCTGATGTTGGTCTCGACCAGGCCCTCGCCCGGGATCAGACACCGGCCGTTGACGATGATCAGGGCCCGAGTCTCACTATTCGTTGCCGGCATGATCCTCCCCGCCAAACCTGCGGACGCAATCGCGCACCTTCATGACAGTGTCATGAAATTACGGCGTTCTGCGTTTGCATGAAGGAGGAGTTAGAATCATGAGACTGATTAACTGGCTTGCCGCAACCCTGACGGCGTTAGCGGCCATTGTTCTTCCCGTTCAAGCCGAGACAATCCGTTTCGCCGTGACCGATGTCGAAGGCATGGAGCAGCTGCAGCGCGAATACGGCGCCTTCGTGCAGGAGTTCGAGAAGGCAACCGGCCTGAAGGTCGAGTTCACACCAGTCAACAATCGAACCGCCGCCGTCGAGGCGGTGCGCGCCGAGCAGGTCGACTTCGTGCTGACCGGCCCCGCCGAGTACGTAATCTTTAAGAAGCTGACTGACGCCAAGCCGGTCGTCGGCTGGCAGCGTCCCGACTACTTCGCGCAGGTCGTCGTTCTTGCAGACGGGCCAATCAAGTCAATGATGGACTTGAAAGGTAAGAAAGTCGCATTCGGCGAGATAGGATCGACGTCACAGCAACTAGGCCCGGCCCAGGTCCTCGCCGATGCGGGCCTCAAATACAATGTCGACTACATAGCGGAGATCATCAAGCGCAATGTTGCGGTCGAAGCGATGATCCGCGGCGACGTTCAGGCCGTTGGCATGAATCTCAACCACCTCCGCTCCATTCGCGAGAAGTTTCCTGACGTGAAGTTTGCCGTCGTTGGACGCGGCCCTGATCTGCCCAACGACATCATGATCGCGGCGTCCTACGTCCCGCAACCGATCGTCGATTCCGTGCGCAAGGTCTTTCTCGAAAAGGGCGCGGAACTCATGGTCGGCGTGCTCAAGGGTGAAGACACCAAGAAGTATGATGGCGGGCATTTCCTCGCCAACGTGTCGGATGCCGACTACGACATCGTGCGAAACATGTACCGCACCATCGGCGTTGCCGAGTTCTCGAACTTCATGGGCGAATAGGTGAACATCGCGGTCGATGGAAACATCCAGGCGGCGGGCATCACGCCCGCTGTCATTTCCATTCTTGGTCTCAAGAAGTCGTTCGACGCGGCCAAGCCGGTGCTCGATGGCATCGACCTGGTAATCGGCAAGGGCAGCCTCGTCGCGTTGATCGGCGCCAACGGAACGGGCAAGTCCACATTGCTCCGCTGCATCCCGAAACTTGTGCTACCCGACAGCGGCACGATAGACGTGTTCGACACGCCGTTGATCGGCAAACGCGGCAAAGCCCTGCGCGGTCTGCGCTCAAAGATCGGCTTCGTGTTCCAGAAGCACAATCTCGTCGGCCGCCTCTCGGCGCTGTCGAATGTCGTGCAGGGCGCCCAAGCCCAGGGTTTTGGTATGCGGGCCTGGTGTCAATCGTTCGCGTCGCCACGTCTGCGCGGCGAGGCGATGGCTTGTCTTGATCGGGTCGGTCTCGCGCATGCTGCCGGCCAGCGCGCCGACCGGCTGTCGGGCGGCCAGTCGCAACGCGTGGCGATCGCACGGGCCTTGATGCAGAAGTCTGAGATCGTTCTCGCCGACGAGCCGGCCGCGAGCCTTGATCCGCAGGCTGGCGACGATGTCATGCAGTTGCTTCTGACCTTGATGCGGGAAGAGGGGGCAACCGTGGTCTTCACCTCGCACCATCTTAAGCATGCGATCGACTACGCCGACCGGATCGTTGGCTTGAGCGGCGGCCGCGTGGTGCTCGACGCGCCCGCGCAGGCTCTTCGCGAGCAGGATCTCAGAAGCCTTTATGTCTAGCCCAACCCTGCCGGATCGCTTCAGCCGGCCGAACCCGCTCGCCTTCGCTCTCGGCGTGGCCGTGCTGGCGCTGATCGTCTCAAGCTTCTACTCGAGCGGACTGTCGCTTGAGAAGCTGATCCGCGGCCTGCCGGCCCTCGGGCGCCTGGGCAGCCAGATGTTTCCGCCATCGATCGAGCGGATCGGCCCTGCGCTGCAGTCACTTTTTCAGACCTTCCAGATGGCCGTCGCCGGAACCGTGCTTGGCCTCATCTTGAGCGTGCCGCTCGCCATTCTGGCGGCGCCGAGCCTTTCGCCGCATCCGGTCGCCGTTTGGGCCGTGCGCGGGCTCACCGCGTTCTTCCGCACTGTCCCCGATCTCGTCTGGGCGATCGTCTTCGTGATCGCCGTGGGCCTCGGACCCGCGGCGGGCGTGCTCGCCCTCATGATAGATACGATCGGTTTCGCCGCGCGTTTCTTCGCCGAGGCGATGGAAGAAACCGACAAGGGGCCGCGCGAGGCGCTAACCGCCATGGGCGCGCGCCCGAGTGGCATCGT
The DNA here is from genome assembly GCA_046160365.1 of Aestuariivirga sp. GTDB lineage: Bacteria > Pseudomonadota > Alphaproteobacteria > Rhizobiales > Aestuariivirgaceae > Aestuariivirga. The sequence goes on from JBJXGL010000129.1 coordinate 36,261, forward strand.
CTTCTCCTCCGTCATCCCGCAAGCCACGCCCTCGATGATCAATACATCCTTGTTCTCGCTCGAGAAGGCGACCCGCGGTTCGGTCGTGCTCGGTCTCGTGGGTGCCGGCGGCATCGGCATCGAGCTCAAGGTCTCGCTCGAGCTTTTCGACTACGATCAGGCGGCAACCATCATCATCGCGATCTTCCTTCTCGTGCTCGCCGTGGAGCGCACTTCGACCATGGTTCGCGCGCGCGTCCTCTAGGCCCGCACGGCCGCTGCACTCTCAAGCAGGGCACAGAACGCTTCCCCGGCTTCGACCAGACTGCCATCGTTGCGGATGCGATGAACCGTCAAGGAAGATGGATACGTGGGCACGCTGCGGCGCGTCCGCTCCAGCGCCTCATCTGCCACCTCGCGGCCACGCGATGCGATGCGCGCCGCGATCACGTCCGGCGCGGCCAAAACCTCGACGACCATCAGATTGACGAACCGGCGCTCTGCCTCTGTGAGGATTGTCCGCGACAAATTGATGGAGACGACCCGGTCGCAACGAAGATCGGCCTCAATCTCTTTCGCCACGCCGTATTTGAGGCCGTGCGCGCTCCATGACAGGGCAAAGGCGCCACTAAGCGCCATGGCATTGAAGCCATTAACGTCAACCGAGTCGTGATCCTCAGTGGCAACATCGGCGACCCGCGTGACGACGCGGCGTGGAAAGGCGAACCGTTCATCGTTCCGAAACTGCTGCTTCGCGTATCGCAGGATGCTGTCCTTGCCCGCGCCGCTTGGGCCGACAACCGCGACAAGCCGTCCGGTACTCATCCTCACAAAACCCTGATGCCATTGCGCCAGACCCTTCTCACCACGGGCATGCCTGTCCGCACGCTCACCTGCACGAGGTCCGCGCGCTTGCCGGTTGCGATATCGCCACGATCGCCGAGACCTGCGACCCGCGCCGGATTTACCGTGACGAAAGCAAGGGCCTGCGGCAGGGTGATGAAATCGATCATCTGAGGCAATGCGAAAGCAGCCATGAGCAAGCTCGAAGGCACATAGTCCGAAGACAGGATGTCCAGTTGCCCCGACGCGGCGACGGCCTGCGCCGATATATTGCCAGAGTGCGAGCCGCCACGCACTACGTTGGGCGCGCCCATCATCACCGCCAGTCCATGCAAATGCGCGGCCTGACAGGCTTCATCCGTTGTTGGAAACTCGGCGATCACGACACCATCAGCCACGGCTTCGTCGATGTGTTCGACGGTAGCGTCGTCGTGGCTTGCCAGCCGGATACCGAACCGCGACGCGAGGTCCAGGATGCCTCGCTTGTTGTATGCGGAGTGAGCCGATTGAAGAGCCTGTTTCTCAGCGATGTAGGCATCGATTTTCTCGGGCAAAACCAACTTCTTGCCGAGATAGTATTCCTTGAATTTCTCGATGCTCACGAACTGGCGAACCCCCGGCGTGTGATCCATTACCGAGATCAGGCGGACATCACCAGCGGCCAAGGTTCTCTCAGCGGCTTCGACCGTATCGGCGCACGGTAACTCGCAACGCAGATGGATATGGTGTTCTGCGCGGAGCGATCCGGCTGCCTGAACCGCATGAATGGCAGCGCAGAGTTTCTCGCCATTACCCGCAGAGACGTCGCCCGGATCGAAAGAGCCGGCACGCAACGCATCGAACACTGTGGTAATCCCGGTCGCGGCAATCTGCGCGTCATGGGCGATGACGGCGGGCTCCGCTGGCCACTCGACACCCGGCCGCGGATGATAGTGGCTCTCGAGGTGATCGGTATGGAGTTCGACAAGGCCGGGGATCAGATAATCGCCTTCGAGATCGTCGGCCGCTCTGGCAGCACCGCTGCTGATCGCGTCAATTCTTCCATCATTGATCCTGATTGAGCCGAAAATGATTTCATCGGCCAAAACAATATGCGCATTTGCCAGAACCGATGCTGTCACGATGCAGCCTTTGCCAGGAACACGGCGCGCAGCGGAAAACGCTCCTCTACGATAAAGTCGCCACTAGGTATTGCTTCGGCAAAGATTGTCAGCGCGTCTATCGCGATAGGGTTGCGCAGAACACTCCGAAAATGTGCCAATGCTGCTGGCAATAAAACCAGCGCCTCGGTTTCACTCACCCGTCGCGTCAATGTGATATGGAAGCGGAACTCGTCGAGCACATAGGGATAGCCCCAATCGCGCAGGTGCAGTTCCTGCCTCTGACTCAGTCCCAAGCCCCGGCGCCGGACGACTTCATCATCACCCGCCGCAGCTCGAAACGGGTCAAGATTTTTCACACAGATAGCCGCGAGGTTCGCTATTCTCTCGTCTGCCCTTTCCGGCACGAGCGCGATGAAGCCGTCGACATGCCTTACGTTGAGCCGAATACCGGAAATCGCATCAAGGCCAGCAGCCAGCGCGCTAACAGCATCGCCGAGATCGATACGACGAAGACCTTGGCGCATCGTGAAAGGTGCCTTGAGCGTGGCATGAAAGCCGTAACGGTGCGGCTCCGCAGTCGCCTCGCGAATACCCTCGAAGGCAGGCTGCCGAACCGGATCGCCGGTGAACACATCGCGTCCAAGCCAGCTTGAACCGAGTTCGTGCAGCTGGCTTCCCCTCGCTGGAGCGTAGTAAATGGCATGTCGCATGATTATAGCATCATCTTGCGCAGCTGTTGCGAGATGATGTCAACAATGGCGACAGTGGCGATCACCATGATCATCAGGGCGGCCGTCTCGGCATAGTAGAAGCCGCGGATCGACTCGAACAGTACCTGGCCGATGCCGCCGGCGCCGACGATACCAAGCACCGTCGCCCCCCGGACGTTCGATTCGAATCGATAAAGGCTATAGGAGAGCCAGAGTGGCATTACCTGTGGCACGATCCCGTAGAGCACTTCTTGTGTCCGTGAAGCACCGGTGGCGCGGATGCCTTCGACCGGCCGCGGATCTGAAGCTTCAACCGCTTCGGAAAACAGCTTCGCCACAATCCCGGTTGTGTTCACGAAGATGGCCATGACCCCGGCGAAAGGGCCAAGGCCAACCGCCACGACGAAGAAAACCGCCCACACCAACTCGTTGATCGAACGGCATGCATCCATCAGCCGACGCACCGGCTGGACGACCCAGGGTGGCGCGACGTTGTTGGAACAGAGCAACGATAGCGGCATGCCGACGATCACGGCGAGAAACGTTCCCCAGACGGCGATCTGAACCGTCGTGATCAACTCGGTGAAGTAGAAGTGCCAGTCTTTAAAGTTTGGCGAGAGGAACCCGCCGGCGTACTTCGCCATGTTGCCGGCATCGGTGATGAGACCCGGCGCACGATAGATTTCGGCGGGCCCAAAACTCCAAGCGAGGAGCAGCGCGAGCACCGCCCAGAAGCCATACTTGCTCCAGCGCTCCTTGGCCGGAACCGGCGGTACGGCAATGTCTCTGCCTTCGAGGATCATGCGCATGTTGGTCCACAGAAACAGGGCGGGATTTCTTCTCCCGCCCAAGCCTAGGCAGTAGCCAGATTCAAGTCTGCGGAGCCTCGCCCATCAGTTTCTCGAATTCGGCCTTCTTCGCCTCGAGCTCTTTCAACTGCGCGTCTTTCTCCGCCTGCGCCATTGTCTCATCCGCCTTCATCTTGTTGATGCTTTTCGAAATTTCGAGGACACGGATCGGATAGAGCTGCGCGTCGGATGAGGGCTTGAAGGGAGCCCAGCCTAGCGCCTTCAGAATCTCGCGCTGCGCCTTGACCTCCTCGGGAGTGCCGTGGCGGCCATAGGTCATGAAGAACGTCATCACCTTGGCCTTGGTCATCGCATCGAGATCCTTGCGCCAGACGATGGGGTCCGACGGGATCAGCGGCGAGCGCCAGATTTCCTTGAGCTTCGCGGCGCCGTCCGGATCCTTTTGGGTGAAATTGCGCAGATTCTCGGTATTGTTGGTGGCCACGTCGACTTGCTTATTGACCACTGCCAGCAGGTTCGTCTCGTGGTTGGCGTTCGTCACCGCTTTAAAGCATTCCTTGGGGTCGACGCCCTTTGCCGAAAAGAGATAGACCGACGGCACAAGAAAACCCGATGTCGAGTTCGGATCGCCGTTACCGAAGGCGAGCGACTTGTCGCACTTCAGCACATCGTCGACGGACGCAATCGGGCTGTCCTTGTGGGCGACGAGAAGCGACCAGTATCCGGGATTTCCATCCGCATCGACGCTCTGCACGAATACCTGGCCGTCGGCGCGGTCGACGGCTTCCATGGCCGCCTTGTTGCCGTACCAAGCAATCTGCACCTTATCGAATTTCTGCGCTTCGATGATGCCGGCGTAATCGGATGCGAAAAACGGTGTCACCTTGATGCCGGTCTGCTTGGACATCTCGGCTAAGAACGGCTCCCAGTTCTGCTTCAGGTTTTGCTGGGATTCGGTGGAGATGATACCGAAGTTGATTTCGGTGGTTTCCGCCATCGCAGCCTTCGTGGCGACGATCGCGGTCAACGCTATAGCAAGCGCCGCTATCAGTTTTCTCATACTTGGATCTCCTGTTGGCTAGGTGATTTTTACGCAGCTACTGGCACGAGATCGGGGATATCGGCGGCATCGGGTAGCACCAGCTCCTCGCTGGCGGAGCCGTAGATGTCGCGCAATCTTGTGTTAGTTAGTGTTGCGCTTGGCCCGTCAAAGACAATGCGGCCTTCCTGCATAGCGACTGTGCGTGGACAGAAACGGCGCGCGTACTCCACCTGATGCAGCGACACGACGACGGTGATGCCGTCCTCGCGATTGATGCCGACCAGGGTTTCCATGACGCGCCGCGCCGAGGCCGGATCGAGGGAGGCGATCGGCTCGTCGGCGAGGAGAATCCGGGCGCCCTGGACCAGAGCTCGGGCAATGGCGGCGCGCTGTTGCTGGCCGCCGGAGAGCGTTGACGCGCGCTGACGCGCCGTTTCGGCAATGCCGACCCGAGACAAGGCCTGCATCGCCTTCCGCTGGTCGTCGATCGAGAAGACGCCAAGGTTTCCCTTAAGCTCCGGCATCTGGCCGAGCCGCCCGGTGAGAACATTGGTCAAGACTGACAGTCGGCCGACCAAGTTGAATTGTTGGAAGACAACGCCAACTGTCCGGCGCACGTTGCGAACATCAGAAGCGATGCGGCCGCGCTCCTGCACAGGACGCTGGCCAATGTGAATGGAAGTTTCCGTTTTTGTGTCGCTCGCCAAAAGGCCCGTGAGATGGCGGATCAGAGTCGATTTTCCAGAACCAGATGCGCCAATCAAGGCAATCATTTCACCCGAACTCACATCAAGGTTCACCCCATCGAGCGCCCGCTTACCGTTGGCAAATGTCTTGCTCAATGCTCTTACGCGTATCGATGCCACCAGCTATCTCCTCTGATAACTTTGACGTCGTATCGGCTGGCGGTGACAGGACGCTTACGAGTTCATGACGGTTTGGCGGCACTTCAATACCCTTGACCGACAGCAACGAAACGCCGGCAAATCCGCTCCCGTTCTGCCACATCGTGAAACACTGCGACGATTGCGCTGCCCTCGTTGCGCGCCTCCTCGACCAGCGACAGCACCCGGTCGCGATTGTCCGCGTCCAAGGAAGCGGTGGGCTCGTCCAGGAGGAGGATCGGATTGTGGGCGGCGAAGACGCGCGCGATATTCACCCTCTGTTGCTCGCCGCCGGAAAACGTCGTGGGCGACAAGTGCCACAACCGCTCGGGAACATTGAGCCGTGAGAGCAAATCACTTGCGCGTTCCTTTGCCGACTCTCGCGCCTGACCGCGCTCGATCATCGGTTCCATGACGATGTCAAGCACTGGGACGCGCGGGATGACGCGCAGGAACTGGGTGACATAGCCGATTGAATGCATGCGCAACTCAACCACAGTGCGCGGGGCGGCTTGGGCCACGTCAATCCACTCGCTTCGATGTCTGACGCGGATCGACCCGGCGGTCGCGAGATAGGTCCCGTAGATCAGTTTCAACAGCGAACTCTTCCCCTGTCCCGACGGACCGACGACTGCCAGGGCCTCACCGGGTGCGACAGAGAGATTGAAATTGCGCAGCACGGGGATTCTGACGCCGCCTTGCTGATGCAGGCAGAACTCCTTAGTGAGTCCGGCGATTTCGAGACAGTTCTGCATCGCCATCACGCCTGGAGCACGGAAGAAACCAGGAGCTGGCTATAGGGCCGTTGTGGGTCCTCAAGAATCTGGTCGGTTACGCCGGACTCGATCACGCTGCCCGCTTGCATCACAATCATGCGGGTCGATAGGAGCCGCGCCACGGCGAGATCGTGCGTTACCACGACCGCCGCCAATCCGAGACCGCGCACCAACCCGCGCAGAAGATCGAGCAGCCGCGCCTGAACCGAGACGTCGAGCCCGCCAGTTGGCTCGTCCATGAAGACAAGGCGCGGCGAAGTCACCAAGTTGCGCGCGATCTGGAGACGTTGGCGCATGCCGCCGGAGTAGGACCAGGGGCTGTCGTCGATGCGATCTGTTGCGATCTCGACGCGGTCGAGCCAGTCGACAGCTGTTTTGCGAATTCGCCCATAGTGGCGCTCGCCCACCGACATCAGTCGCTCGCCGATGTTTGCGCCACCCGAGACAGCCATGCGCAGCCCCTCGCGTGGATCCTGGTGCACGAAGCCCCAATCGGTTCGCATCAGGAAGCGGCGCTCGGCCTCGCTAATCTCTTGCAGGTCGAGAAAGCGGCCATCGCGCGCAGTATAGCGCACAATGCCCGAACTGGGCTCGAGAAGCCCCGACAGGCATTTCAGCAGCGTGGTCTTGCCCGAGCCCGATTCGCCGACGATCGCTAAGACTTCGCCCGGCCACAACTCGAAAGATACATCGACGCAGGCTGCCCGCCCGCCATAGAGCTTGGAAACCGATACAGCTTCGAGGAGTGGCGTCATGCGGCGTCGCGCACTTTGCGGCAGAAGTCGGTGTCGGAGCACACGAATATGCGTCCACCCTTATCGTTGGTCACGATCTCGTCGAGAAAGCTCTGGCGCGAACCGCACAACGCGCAGGCCTCGCCCCAGCGCTGCACCGTAAAGGGATGATCCTCGAAATCGAGGCTCTTCACCTTCGTATGCGGCGGGATCGCATAGATACGTTTCTCGCGCCCGGCGCCAAAGATCTGCAGAGCGGGACAGTCGTCGAGCTTCGGATTGTCGAACTTCGGGATGGGCGAGGGATCGAAGACATAGCGGCCGTTGACCTTCGCCGGATAGGCGTAGGTCGTGGCGATCTCGCCGTAGCGCGCGAGGTCTTCGTAGAGCTTTACATGCATGACGCCATACTCCTCGAGCGCGTGCATCTTTCGCGTCTCGGTTTCGCGTGGCTCGAGAAATCGGAGCGGTTCGGGGATTGGCACCTGAAACACGAGGATCTGGTCCGCCGAGAGTGGCGTCTCCGGCACGCGATGCCGGGTCTGGATGATGGTCGCCTTCTCGGTATCTTCGGTCGTGGCGACGCCGGCAGTCTTGACGAAGAACTTGCGTATGCTCACTGCATTCGTTGTGTCGTCGGCGCCTTGGTCGATAACCTTCAGAACATCCTCGGGTGTCAGGAGCGATGCAGTGACTTGCACACCTCCGGTTCCCCAACCTAGCGGCATCGGCATTTCGCGGCTAGCGAACGGCACCTGATATCCTGGGATTGCCACGGCCTTCAGGATCGCGCGGCGGATCATCTTCTTGGTTTGCTCGTTCAGATAGGCGAAGTTCCAGGCTGGCGCGTTCATTCTGCCGCCTCGCGCGTCGGCATTGCTGCATCGGCCCGAAGTTGACGCAGCAACACAAGCTCGGACTGAAAGTCCACATAATGCGGCAGCTTCAGATGCTCGACGAAGCCGCTCGCCTGAACATTGTCGCTGTGCGAGAGGACGAACTCCTCGTCCTGCGCCGGTGCTAGTCGTTCCTCGCCGAACTCTCCGGCGCGAAGCGAGCGGTCGATGAGCGCCATGGACATGACCTTTCGCTCGCAATGGCCGAAGCCGAGACCATAGCCGCGCGAAAACTGTGGCGGCGCATCGGACGATCCCTTGAACTGATTGATCATCTCGCATTCGGTGAGCGTGACTTCGCCGATCACAATGGCGAAGCCGAGTTCCTCGGGAGTGAACTCGACTTCGACTTCGCCAAGCCGAACTTCCCCGGCGAAGGGGTGCGTGCGGCCATATCCACGCTGCGTCGAATAGGCGAGCGAGAGCATGAAGCCCTCATCGCCGCGCGCCAGGATCTGCAGGCGCACATCGCGCGAAGCCGGAAAGCCAACGGCGTCCTGCGTAATGTCACCGGGCTCTTCGGCAGTGTCCTTGACGGGCTCGATCAGTCCTTGCTCACCCAACAAATCCATGACCCGCGGCATGGCGCCCTCGACCGTCACTTGCACTGGCGACGCGTCGTCTGGCCGACTTTGTGCCGCCAAGTCGGTATCGAGCAGACGGTGGGTGTAGTCGAATGTCGGTCCAAGTATTTGCCCTCCTGGAACATCCTTGAATGCTGCAGAGATGCGCCGCTTAACCACCATCGCTGTCGTGTCCAGTGGCTCACAGTAACCGAAGCGAGCGAGCGTCGTTCGCGCCGCACGCAACAGGAAAATCGCCTCGATGAGATCGCCCCGCGCCTGTTTCACGGCAAGCGCGGCAAGCTCGCGATCGTAGAGCGAACCCTCGCTCATGACGCGGTCGACCGCCAAGGTCAGTTGTGCAGCGATCTGCTCTAGCGACAGCTCCGGAATGTCCCGGCTCCCTCGCCGCTCCCTGGCAAGCAACCGATGTGCGGCGTCGATGGCCCTCTCGCCACCTTTCACCGCGACATACATGACTCCGACTCCATGAAGGCGAGCGAAGTTGAGCGCGGGCATGCCGCGACTGCGCCGGCGGCCGCGAAGATGACATCGATGCCCAGCGGAAAAACCTCGCGATAGGCGATCATCTGATGCCAGAACGAAACGCCGACCGGCGGAGCATCGAGATTGATCGGTGCCTTGATGCCAGGACCGCTCATCCTGACCCCGGTCTTCACGCTGAGCGCTTGAACCTGAATGACAAGCGTCGCGGACCGGTCGGGGTATTCCAGCGTTCCGCGCGCGAACTCGCGGAGATCGGGCAACGTTTGCCCGGCGCCGATGAACGCGAAGGCCGCTTTCGACGTGGCCGGCACGATCGGCGCGCCGGTATGGAAGCGAAGATAGTTCGACACGGCTCGCGTTCTCAGGATGGGATCGAGCCACAGCGGTGTCTGGAAGTCGCAGAGCGTCAAGGCGATCGCCGCCGTCGTGGCGAAGAGCGGTTGGGGCGGCGCGATATCGGCGGCAAGCGGCACGACATGCCCGGGGCGCGCGATAGCGTCGAGGATGGCGCGAAACGTGCGTGCCGCATCGTGCGATGGTTCGGCGAAGGTGCCTCTAGTCATCGCCACGCGCAACCGTGAAAAAATCGACTTTGGTCGCTGCGGCATCCTGGGCGGCCCGAAGGCGCCGCCTCAGGAACATCGCCTCGAGCGGGGCAACCACCTTCGCTGCGAGCTCCGGCCTCCGTTGTTCATTTTGAAGCAATGCATCGCAGAGCGCGGCAAGCTTCGCATGTGCGGCGTTTCGTCCAAGCACATAGGCATGGCCCTCAGCGTCCGCCGTTTTGACGGCGCAGCGCGTCACGCTTGCCTCGCCGAGATTAAACGCGCCGCCGGTTCCACCGATTCGGCCGCGCAGCATGACGAGCCCCGTTTCGGGCGGCCGGATTAGCTCGTGGCTCTCACTCTCGTAGCTGCCGGCAAGCCCTTGCAGTTCCTTCCAGTCTGCAAGCGCCAACGTCCGCATCCAGGCCTTTCGGGCGTCCTCTGAGTATTCGATGGGCTGAAGGGGCATTCCACGAACTCAATCAATCCACTGTTACAGTTGCGTGACGGGGTGGTCGCGCCGCCCTCTCATACTTCTCAAGAAAGTCCTCTGCCGGCAGCGAGCGGAAGTCCGGCAGTGCCTGTCTGAGCGCCTGGTGATCCCAATCCCACCATGCGAGAGCACGCAACCGCTCCGCCACGGATTTCGGATGCCGCCACTTGATGAAGGAGGCAGGAACACCGCCGGCAATGGCGTAGGAATCGACGTTCTTTGTCACGACGGCATGTGAGGCAATGATCGCGCCGTCGCCGATCGTCACACCTTTCATGACAATGGCGCCGTGTCCGATCCATGTATCGTGCCCGACGACCACGTGGCGCGCGCGGCGCCATTCGAATACTTCAGCCTCGTCTTCGGCATCCAGCCAGTAGTAGCTCGACCGGTACATGAAGTGATGCAGCGAGGCGCGATGATAGGGATGTTCGCTCGGATTGATGCGCGTGAATGCAGCGACGTTCACGAACTTGCCCAAGGTGGCATAGGCGATGTCCGCATAGCGGTCAGTGTAACTGTAGTCACCAAGCACGCTTTCGAGCAGCCGTGAACCTTTTCCGATCTCGACATAGCGGCCAAACCTGCACTTCCGGACATCGGTGTCGGGATGCAGGAACGGTGTATCTGAAAGTTGTGGCATGGCTTCAAGCCTCAGTGCAGGCGAATGAATGTTCCTTCCATTGATGCCGGGCGCGCCACAGCCTGGTAGGTGAACACCGCATAATCATCACAACACTCTCGTCTGGGCTTGGCCGATCAAAGCACCCCGGCCCCGAGAGACCGGGGTGCAAATCTATCAGACGAGAAGCGTCTCGGCCGGGGCGCCAAGTTTCAGGCCGAGGATCAGCGGATCGTGGTCGGAAGCACCAAATACATCGTCGCTGAAGAACGCCGAATCCTTGAATTCACTTGAGTAGCTCAGAAGATCGGGTTCGTCGGCATTGATGTGCCACTCGGTAACGCCTGTCACCTGTGCCGCCAAGGAGGCGCTCGCCAGGCCATGGTCGAGGTTGCCCTGCTGGCCATCGAATACGAAAGAGTATGCCGAACCGTTGCCGATAAACTGGTCGACAAGGTTGACATATCCAGCAGCCTCAAGGAGTTGGATTGGGTCTTCCTCGGCATAGGAGTTGAGATCGCCAAGGATCAGATAGTCGATGTCGCCTGACCCGGTGGGATCTGTTGCGAGCCAATCGGTCAGTTGCTGAGTCGCATTGGCGCGGGTGGCGTTCCAGAAGCCCTGGCCGTCGCCCTGATCGTAGTCGGGGTTCGACGTATCGGTGAGCCCGCTGGCACCCTTCGACTTCAGGTGGTTTACCGCCACGTTGAAGCTTTCGCCCGAAGCGATTTCGGTGAAGGTAGCAGCAACAGCGGGACGATTGAGCTGGCTGGCACCATCACTGTACACCAGTACGTCGGAACCACCCGCTTGCATCGTGAGTGTATTGTAAATGAGGCCGGTGGTGATCTCGTCGGTGCCGATCTGCCCGCCAACTCCAATCGGATCGACGAAGGCATAAACCGCCGCGATGCCGCGCAGCGCCGCCTCGGCATTGAGTGCGTCGAGCAGCGTCTGGATGGCCGATCCAGAGCCAAAACCATTGTTCTCAATTTCCTGGAGGCCGAAAACATCGGCTTTGATTTCGAGCATAGCATTGACGATCTTGTCGGTCTGCCGCTCGAAATCGATAGCCGACTGGGCGCCGCGCGAGCCCAGCGTGGTAAAGTAGTTGAGGACGTTGAAGCTCGACACGACGACTGAACCATCTGCGCCCAGCACATCGTCCGGTGTTTGCGGTCTGGCGCCGCCATTGGTGGTTTCATCGACCGGCAGCGGCGTGTTCACCAGCATCGCATAGTCGCCGAACTGCTCGGTCATGACACCGACGATCGGCCCCGACATTTCGGCGCCGAGCCGCAGTGTCGCGCCTTCGGGACCGAACGTATCGCCGTTGTCGACGATGCCGTCGCCGTCGTCACCCGCTGTGGTGTTGGGCAGATAGGGGAAGGCATCGGGATTTTGCCCCGAGACGCCGTCATCGATGACGAGGCCGTTCAGAGCGTTTGCGGCGGCCAGGGCCGCCACGTCCGCCGCCTGGGTTTGCGCGTCAAAAAGCTGGGTCGGCTGCGTCAGCGTTCCGGAACTCACGGTGATCTCGCCGAAACGGTCGAGGTTGAAGTTCTGAGTCACGATAATGGGCTCAGCCGTGCTGCTCGAAAGCGATACCAGCATGCCTTCCACCGTTTCGAAGACATTGGCAGAGGCGCGGGGCAGCACGATGTCGGTGTAATCCGGCAGCGCATGGCCGGACGAGATCACGTTGATGGCAACGCCGGTCAACTCGGTTAGGCTGTTGAACTCCGTCACTGTTCCGGTGACTTCGGCGAGATCGCCAACAGCCACTGCCGGTGCGCTGCCCGTGAATACGAACACGCCTTCCGATGTCGCGGCATTCGCGTCGTAGTCACCCGCCTCTTCTTGAATGAAGAAGCCGTTCGCGACCGTGTAGGTGACGATCGCCGAAACCGTAACGTTCGTTCCGGCCAGAAGGCTTGCAGTTGTGGTGCCCTGGATTTCGGAGATGAACTTCTGTGCAGGCGGAACCGCGACATTGCTGGTGCCGGGTGTCGGCGCCTGCGCTACATAGGAGCCGCTGCCATCGGGAACTGCAGAGACCGACTCGCCCGCCCCTGCGCTATTGGCGTTTTCGTCATACTGTACCGTTTCGCCGAGGCCCACGAGCAGGCCAGTATCGTCGGCGTCGGCGGTGTCATAGACCACCGCATCGACCAGATTGGCAGTGGTAAGCGGCGAGTTGTTCGGGAAGTCCGCCGCGTTGCCCTGGAAGATCGCCACGGCGTCGGCGCCGTTCTGCAGCGTATTCGAGGCGAATACCAGATCGACGCTAGCCACACCGGCATTGCCGATGACAAAGAAACCGTTAGCGTCAGTGGTGAAGCCATCGAGATCGAAGGCGGCGTAACTCAGATCGTTTGAGCCGTTGTAAAACACCGCGACATATCCATCTAGCGACGTGTTGCCCGCTCCACCGTCATAGAGTTCGACAAACTCAGTGATGTCGGTTCCGGGCGTGTCGGCGTCGATCTCATTGATGGTGATGACGACGACCGGGTCGTCGATCACGGTGTCTTCGGTGAAGTTGAGGTTCTGGATTCGGGTATCGCCATCACGCCCGGTGTCAGTCTCGCTGTAAGGCGTCACCAGGAAGTTGTCGTTGAGATACTCCGCAAAGGCGTCCTGCTCGGTGCCGTCGGTTGCGAATGTGGCGTCGCCCGTCAGGCTGCCATCGGCAACGCCATTGCCATCGAGATCATAGAGGTCGACGCGGTTTGTTTGCGGCCCCACCGGGAACGGATAGCCGTCACCGCCAGCAGCCAGGAAGTTGAGTGTCACGATGCGGATTTCCGTTGCCGGGTCGCCTTCTATGACACCATCGCGCACCAGCACCATGACGCTGTCGCCTGCTTCGTCGACGATCTCTGCATTGAGAATGCGGCTGCCCGCCGGCAGGTCCGGATCGTAACTGAACTGCACCCCGGAGAACTGTGGAAACTGGCCCGCCGCGGCGTTGGCGCTCACGCCATGCTCCAGCACGGCCACCAGCTGCTGTTTGGTGAGCGTCAGCAGCGAAAGCCCATTGTTGAAGGCCAGCGTCGTCGCAATGTCGTTCTGACTGATGCCGCCTTCCGGTTTAATCACATTGCCGTCACCATCGAGGATCGCCGCGTTCGGCCCACGGATCGCCGCCGTGCCTCCCGGCGGAACGATAACCTCACCGATCGAGGCACGAATGCCGCCGCCGTTCTTAATTGACACAAGCACCGGCGCGGTTTCGCCGATGGCCGTCGCAAACTGGTTGGCATAAGCAAGATTGGCGTCGGCAGTCAGGTTGCCGAGGTTGGTTTCCTGGGTGCGCACACCATCGGGACTGGCGGGATCGGCCGTACCCGCGCGATTGCCGTTCAAAAAGACATCAGACAGGCCGAAGACATTGCTTTCTGTGGCGATGATCTGCGCCTCAATGGCGTCGGCAATCTGCTGGATTTCAGGATCGACGAGACCCTCCGCGCCAAGCGCCGCGACGCCCGCATCATCGGTTGCATAGGCGCCTGACACCTCCTGATCGTAGCTGTCAGCGAGGATGTTACCATCTTCGTCGAAGTCGATCACTAAGCGGCCCACATATTTGTAGGAACCATCGGTGTTGACCACCAGCGTGTCGGTCCCGCCTGCATTTGTGACAACCAGTGGATACTGGCCCTGGTCGCTGTCGCCCGCGCGCGGCGTGTCGTTGTCGTCGAAGAGCCGCGTATTGGAACCGCCGGCCATAATGATGTCGACATTCTCGAGCCGGGTGGCGAGTTCAAGCTCGATGTTGAGCTGTTGCATATGGGCGAGCAGGATCACCTTGTTCATCGACGGATTGGCGGCGAGTACCGCATCCACTTCGGCCTGGATCAGCGCCACAAGCTGATCGAGCTGTTCCGGCGTCGGGTTCGAGAAGAACTCCGTCGGGTTCACGCCAACAGTCCCGGGCGATGAAATGAAGTCGAGGGTCGGCGTCGTCGCGCCAACGACGCCAATCAGTTCACCACCGCTTTGCAGCACCACTGAAGACGTCACCGTGTTAGCTAGCGGACTGCCGCCACCCGCCACTTCCAGCGGAGCCAGATTGGTGTTGGTGGAGAAATCGAGATTGGTCGAGAGATAGGGATAAAGTGCACCCTGAAAGTCCGTGCCAAGGATCGAACCTGGCGCGCTGCCCGAGATCAGTCCAGCGAGAACCCCCGGGCCGAAGTCGAATTCGTGATTGCCCAGGGCCGAGGCCTGGATGCCGAGTTCATTCTGGATCTGAATATCGGCGATGCCCGCGGAGCCGAACACCGGCAGCGATGCATTGAAGAATACGCTGGGGATGATGGTGTCGCCGGAGGATAGCGTCAGCGAATTGTCGGCAAGCCCGTCGTTTCCGACGTCCTGCGCGCGTAACGCGTTCAGCACGGCTGAAAGGTTTGGCGCATCCTGAATGGCACCGGTTGAGGCCTCCTGGTCGGAGAAATGCAGAAGTTCGAGCGTGAATGTTTCGGTGTTGTCGTCTTCGACCGTCACCGCCACATCTTGTGTGTCGGTGAGGAGCCCGTCGGTCACGGCAACGGTCACATCGTAGATGTTGTCGCCACCCGCATCGGCTGGATTTTCGTGGTCTGGCGTCGAAACGAAGCTGAGCGCGCCGGTCGACTCGTCGATAGCGAACAGCACGGAATCGGCGCCGACCGCGATCGAATAGCAGAGAACCGCGCCATTATCGGGATCGGCCGCCGTCACCGTGAGCACCGCCGTGCCGTTCTCGAGGATCGTGGCGCTCGCCGCCGAGGTGATCTCGGGCGCGTCGTTCTCTCCTGTCACAGTTACTGTGACGGTCGCCTGGTCGCTGCCGCCTTTCCCGTCGGAGACGGTGTAGGTGAAGGTGTCCTCGGCCGTTTCGCCCGCCGCCAACGCGGTAAAGAGCCCGGCCGCGTTGTAGGTCACCTGGCCGCCGTTAAGCGACACGGCAGCGCCGGCCGCACTGGTGGCGGAAACGGCGGTCACCGTAAGGCTGTCACCGTCGAAATCGATGTCGTTGGCAGCAAGACCGGCGGCGGAAAACACGGTCTGGCCCAGGACCGCGTCTTTCGCGTCGCCGGCGGCGATTGGTGCATTGTTGCGTCCGTCAAGATAGACGGTCGCGTCGTCGAAGCTCAACGCCTCGACGCCCAGCAGCGTATGATGGCTGCCGTTTCCATCAACCCGGAAGAAATTGTCGGAGAAGCGGTTGACCCTGCCGAAATCGTAGTCACGGAACGATCCGCCATAGATCACCGTGTCGAAGCCCGATCCACCGGCGACGGTGTCGTAGCCAGTGCCGGCATCGATCAGATCGTTGCCATTGCCCGCGAGAATCAGATCGTTGCCGGCGCCCGTGCTGATGAAGTCGTCGCCGCCGAGTGCAATGACAATGTCGCGCCCCGCCGTGCCGTTGATCGTGTCGCCGCGGTTCGTTCCGGTGAAGGTCTTCAGCTTCGAGTGGATACCCATGATCGTCTCCCAGATGTTGAATCGAAGGCCGCGAGAGCGGCGACGGGAGTCGCGTGGGTAGCCCGGAACTCTATCAGAATGCGAACGGTTGGATGACGGATCTTGCGCCTTGTGGACAACGACTATCTGTCAGCTACGCCTAATGAATCCGCTCTTGGAGGTCGATCGTGAGGTCACAGGTAGTCAAGTTTGCTTCTCCGTGAGCCTCAAGCCGTCGATCAATGCTGTCTGTGATATCTGAACAACGGCGCAAACAAGAAATCACCTTTTCTACGCGGTTTGCTGGCTTTCATGGTCCAGAATGATCCCCTTCTTGCCGCTCAACATAGTAGCGATTTGCTGGCCCATGGCCTCGTTAACAGCGCGAACGGGATCCGCGGCGAGGTGCGAATATTTCTCGGTTGTGGAGCTCTTGGTGTGGCCCAGCAGCTTGCCGACGATGGCGAGCGAAGCACCACCGCTGACACCCACGCTGGCAAAGGAATGCCTAAGGTCATGAAGCCGTACGTCCCTTAGCCTTGCAACTTTGCAAATGCGCACCCAGACTTTCCTCAAGTTCACCAGATGCTGTCCGTCCTTTTGACCAATGATGACGTATGGGTTCTTGCCGACCCTCGGAAGAGCCGCGAGGACCGAAAGTGCAGGCGCCGACAGGTAGACAGGCCTCGCGCCCGTCTTGGTCTCCGGAAGAAAGAGCATAGCTCTTTCGAACTGGACGTCCTTCCACTGCAATTCCAAGATTTCATTTCGGCGGCACCCCGTCAGGATCAAGAGTCGGATAGCAGCGAGCGCGAAGACCGACTCCGTGCCTTTTCTCTCCGCTCGGGCGATCGCGATCCCAAGACGGGTCAGTTCGCGCGGCGAGAGGAAGCGCTCCCGGCTCCGTTCTTCGAAGCGCTCGACGCCATGAACCGGATTGGAGTGCCTCGGACGGAGGCCCGTGCGTTCGCACCAGGAGAACAGGGTGGACAAGGCCGCGATGACGCGATTGGCGGTCACGGGCGTATTGCGCAGGCCGTAGTGCAGGAGCGTCATGTCGCTGAACTTGATCTCAGCAACCTTCAGATCGCCGAGTTTCGGATAAATCAGCCGCTCAAAAAAGTCGTTGTAGATGATTTGGGTCGCCTTGCGCCTTTTCGAGACGACGGTCTCGAGGAAGATCGCTCCAGCCTGCTGGAGTGTTGGATTCCTGGCGCGCTCGTCCCGAATGGTTGCGGGATCAAGGTCATTCGCAATATCGCCCTGGATCACCTTCACGCGGTTCTCCGCGTCGGCAACGGTCCAGGGCTGGCCATATTTGCCGATAGCGAACCAGCGCTGCCGGTTGCCGATCCTGCACTTGTAGACGAAGACTTTATCCCGCCGCTGAAACCGCACGCCGAAGCCAATCAGTTTGGTGTCCCAGACAAACTCTCCGGGCCGCATGCCATCCACGACCGATTTGGTGATGCGTTTCCGAACCGAGGCCATTGCAATCCCGCCAGATTTCTAGCAACCATCTAGCAACCAACTTAGAGTGAAAACGGCGGATGGCAATTGGACATGCCGTGAAATCGCGTGAGATTATCTAATTGATTAAATTGACGATAATGAACTTCGATGCAACCGCGGGAAGCGCAAAATGAGGCATGGCATTCAAGAGGTCGGCGGTTCGATTCCGCCTGGCTCCACCAGTTTCCCTTCCAAAGACGTTCAATGAAGTCCTAGACAGCGCGAGTTGTATGGGATTTTGCTGGAGTTTTCGTCCAATGCCGTCCAGGGGCTTTGATTGACAGCTGGGGGCAACTGGGGGCAACTTTGGGGGCAACATGGCGAACCCCAGAAGGAGTTGCCCCCAATGCCTTTGACAGACACGACGATCCGCAATGCCAAGCCCGGCGAAAAGCCGAAGAAGCTCTATGATGCTGGAGGCCTCTACCTTGAGATTGCCCCTTCGGGCGGGAAGTGGTGGCGTTTCAAATACCGCCACGGCGGTAAGGAGAAGCGCCTTTCCTTCGGCGTCTATCCGGATGCGAGCCTAAAGGAAGCGAGGGCAAAGCGCGATGTGGCGCGCAAGCTCTTGGCAGATGGAATCGATCCCTCGGAAACGCGGAAGCTACAGAAGGCCGCAGGCGCAGAGCGCGCGGCCAACAGCTTCGAAATGGTTGCACGCGAGTGGTTCGACAAACAGGCGTCACACTGGGCGCCGGGCCATGCGTCAAAGATCATCCGGCGGCTGGAGAAGGACGTGTTCCCTTGGATTGGCGCAAGGCCCATCGCCGAGATCAGGGCGCCGGAACTCCTCGCCACCCTGCGGCGGATCGAAGGGCGCGGCGCCACCGAGACCGCCCACCGGGCGCAGCAGAACTGCGGGCAGGTGTTCCGCTATGGCGTTGTCACCGGCCGCTGCGAGCGCGACCCCTCGGCCGATCTCAGGGGCGCGCTTGCGCCTGTGAAGCCAACACACTTTGCCGCCATCGTGGATCCCAAGGAGGCAGGCGCGCTGCTCAGAGCCATTGACGGCTTTCGCGGCACATTGGTGGTGCAATCGGCCTTAAGGCTCGCGCCGCTCCTTTTCGTGCGGCCGGGCGAGTTGCGCACCGCTCAATGGGCGCAGTTCGACTTGGAGAAAGGCGAGTGGCGCTACACGGTGAGCAAAACCAAGAGCGAGCATCTCGTGCCCCTTGCCACCCAAGCCATCACTATCCTCAATGACCTCAAACCGCTCACCGGCTCTGGTACCTATGTGTTCCCCGGGCGCAATCCGCGCAGGCCGATGAGCGATGCCGCCGTGAACGCCGCGCTTCGGCGCATGGGCTATGACACTAAGACCGAGATCACCGGCCATGGCTTTCGCGCCATGGCGCGCACGATCCTCGCCGAGGAACTGGGCGCGAGGCCCGAAGTGATTGAGCACCAGCTCGCGCACCGCGTTCCCGACGCGCTGGGCAGCGCCTACAACCGCACCAGGTTCCTTAGCGAACGCCGCACCATGATGCAGCGATGGGCGGATTATCTCGACAAGCTCAAGGCAGGGGCAGAACTGATCGCGTTGCCGAGGCGCGCCTAAGGACACGCACTATCCGATGGTAAGTGCCGAGAGCGATTTGCAATCCATCGCGCAATGCCTGGTTTTGCCCGACAGGTTCACTCTCGCCTTCGCCGACATTGCGATCTTGATTAAAGCAACGTGCTGATTTTGTGAATCGATAGGATTCCCAAACTGGCTTGAAAGTGATTCACCGATTGCGGAGGTGGATCATGATTCGGAGCTATTCCCAGGATTTGCGTGATCGGGTTGTGGCAGCGGTTGGCAGTGGCATGTCGCGGCGAGCTGCGGCGCGGCGTTTCGCGGTGAGTGAAAGTTCGGCGGTGCGCTGGGCCGGACGGGCTGCGCGTGAAGGCTCATGCGCGGCGCGGCAACTGGGCCGTCCTGCGGGCAAGGGGCCATTGAGCGATCATCTGGCGTTTCTGATTGCACAGGTGGAGGCAGAGCCGGATATCACGATGCCGGAACTTGCGGCGCGGCTTGTGAGCCGGCGCGGTATCAGCGCCAACCCGGCGTCGCTATCCAGGCTTCTGTGCCGCGCCGGGTTCACATATAAAAAAACAGGTGATGGCTTCGGAGTGCGATCGCCCCGACGTCGCTGAGCGCCGCAGGCTGTGGATCACCGGGCGCCAGCCACACATGCGCCGCACGCCTTGGCGTCTGGTGTTCATCGATGAGACATCAGTTACCACCAAGATGACGCGGCTGCGTGGCCGGGCGCTTCGCGGGCAGCGCCTCAAGGCCCGCGCTCCGGCAGGGCGATGGCGCACCCAGACCTTCATCGCCGGATTGCGTTCGGACCGGCTGACCGCACCTTGGATCATCAACGGCGCCATCGACCGTGAGGCCTTCGACACCTATGTCGAAACCCAGCTCGCCCCCGCCCTCGGCAAAGGCGATGTCGTCATCCTCGACAACCTGTCGGTCCATTTGAGCGCCAAGGCAGAGGCCAGCTTGCGTAGCCGCGGATCCTGGATGCTCTTCCTGCCGCAATACTCGCCTGACCTGAACCCCATCGAAATGGCCTTCTCCAAACTCAAAGCTTACTTGCGAAAAGCCGCGGCCCGCACCTTCGACGACCTTACTGCCGCGGTCGGTGACATTTGCAGACTCTATCAGTCCGAAGAATGCTGGAACTACTTCAAGACCGCAGGTTACGCGTCAGATTAGGGTCTGGACTCATAACTTGATCCAGTAGAGCGCGCCCACCATTTGGTTTGCGGAGAGGAAGTTTCGGGCGAGTTTGTCGTAGCGAGTAGCGATGCGGCGCCAGTCCTTGATCCTGCAGAA
>JBJXGL010000130.1:0-34770 GCA_046160365.1 Aestuariivirga sp.
AGCTGAAAGCGAAACCTTACTTTCCACCTTATTCGCGCGATTGAATCCTGCTTTGTTCTAGCCTTCGGGCAAAACAAAACCCCAGCTAAGGTATTATCCTAGCTGGGGTTTTTACTGGTTGCGGGGACGTGCAACCATTTCAAATTGCTATTCGAAACAGCGGCCTAGATCAGCGATGGAGAAGATCAGTCCATCCGCTGAAGTTGTAGTTAGGTGGGTGGTGCCAAGCGCCGCTCCGAGTTGGTCATCAAAACCGTCTGATACCGCGCTGTTCCGCACCCACTAAAATGCGTTGGCGTCAAATCCAGACCTTTCGCTCGAGCAAATCTATTGGGTGTCGAAGCAGGCTGACTCGTCCCATTGCATTAGTATGTGGCCGTAGGAGCGGCGCAGCTGACAGTAGCGTTGGCGCTAGCCGTGATCAATAAAGTCATCCTTGTGTATCAGGCCTTCGAGCAGCATTCTGGCTATATGTAAGAGTTTGATCTGTGCGGCGCTTGGCATCACAGTGCGTAGTCCGAAACAAAATCGTCGAATGCACGCATGCGGTATTGAAATCCCTCTCCCTTATACCGAACCTGCACTTGGAAATTCAATGACAGGAGCTGCTGCCAGAACAACATAACTGTTCCCGGCACGTCAGATCCGGGTCCGTCTGGCACGTTCCGCTGCCGCGTGCCAGGGGCGATGGACGTCGGCGCGGCAGAAGTGCGCCCGGTCTGCGAAGGGCGAGATGATCACCAGAGCACATGGATCAGGCAGATTGCGTCAATCACACAGTACCACCTGGATATGGACGATTGAACATGGCCGCCATCGAACAGGATAGGCGCCTACTCTGTAGTGTGCTTACAGCGAGTATCACTTTTCGGGCGTCAATTTGCCGGAGTTCAAAAGCAGCGATTTCCTGCGGCCTATTGTCAATCACAAACGCTGTGGACGCGGAATCAACTAAGGACTTGCGGTTTGTCACTCCGAGCTTCCAGCGCCCGAGCCCGAGCAGTTGGTGGCGATGGTGCCAAACGGTTGTGTTTGCCGACCCGATATCGCACCGTCGCTATGCAGCGGCTTGAACAACGTAGTGTTAGCATGACGGGCCGACAGACTGTGCTAGTGACGGGGGGCGCGGGCTACATTGGTAGCCACGCGGTCTTGGCGCTACGGGACGCCGAGTTTGAAGTCGTTGTCCTTGACAACCTTTCCACGGGACAACAGTGCTTGATAGCCGAAGACGTGTCGCTAGTGGTCGGAGATATCGGGGATCAAGAGTTGATCCGACGGATCGTAACCTCGCACCAGATCAAGGCGGTGATGCATTTCGCGGGGAGTGCTGTCGTCGCCGAGTCAACCATGAGGCCGCTCGATTACTACCAAAACAATACCGTTAAGAGTCATGCGCTGATTCAGAGCTGTGTGGACGCCGGCGTCGAGAACTTCATTTTCTCTTCGAGCGCGGCGGTCTATGGAATTCCCGACATATTACCCGTCGATGAGAATGTGCCGACACGACCAATAAATCCGTATGGATCGTCGAAGCTAATGACGGAGTGGATTCTTCGGGATGTAGGCGCGGTCCACGCGCTAAATTACGTCAGTTTGCGGTACTTCAATGTCGCCGGGGCGGATCCACTCAGTCGGACCGGCCAGTCGACGCCCAACGCAACACATCTCATCAAGGTCGCATGCGAGGTTGCCATCGGGTTGCGGCCCGCAATGAGCATATATGGAGTTGATTACAATACGCCGGATGGTACCTGTATTCGGGACTACATTCACGTTACTGATCTTGCGACTGCACATGTTCTCGCACTTCAGTACCTTCGTGCCGGTGGCGCCAGCACGATCCTCAATTGCGGCTATGGGCGCGGCTACTCCGTTCGAGAGGTGCTCAGCGCTGTCGCGGCCGTTGCGGGCAGTGAACTTGCGACGATCGTCGGCCCTCGGCGGCCCGGCGATCCGCCCGAATTGGTCGCAAACGTGAATCGGATCAAGCATGTTCTCGGTTGGTGCCCGCGATACGACGCCCTCGACGTGATCGTGCAATCCTCGCTTGACTGGGAGCGGAGAGCGAGACTTGTTCGCATTGTGATATAGGCACCATCCACTCGCTCGCGCAGATCCTGGGAATAGGCTTGACCCACCAGATGCTGACCTCCTCTTCAGCCAGCATTTAGAAGCATATCACTTCCAGTCGGGGAATCCCCTTTCCGATTGGGGAAAGAGAAATCTTGCACGAGCATCGACGCGGAGTAAGACTTTCCGATATTGGAGTGCGCGCTCAAGTCCAAAGGTGGTCATCCGGCGATTCTTGGGGAGATCGGCGACCTAAACCGGGAGATGAGCCGGGTGAACTGGCGATGGAGAGTGCGACGGATCCACGGCGCGCTGCTGAAGCTCGGCGTCGAAGTCGCCCGATCGACCGTCGCCAAGTGCAAGGTCGAGCCCCGCACACGACCTAATCGAAGTTGTACGATCTTCCCGGGCAACTATGTGACGGGAATTGCGGTCTTGGACCTAATCGTGGCGCTCATGATCGGCTTGAAGCTGCTCTACCTTCTGCCGTTTCTCGCTCACGAGCAGAAGAAGCTCGTACACTGCGCAGTGACGGCATCTTCGGGGGCCCAATTGGTTGCTCGGTCGAATACCGTTCCCTCGAGACATGCCCCGAGTTGACTTTTGCGAAATTGCAACGATGTTTACAAACATATCGTGAGATGTCTTCTGCGGGGCCTGTGCATCCGGGATCGACAAACTGCACAACGGGCGCCCCGGCAAAACGCTATGGCGAGCAATTGGTCGATTCGGCTTGGGCTAAACAAATTGACCACATGATCGCAATCGACAAGATGCACCTTCGCGATGTTATCTCAGTATATGACAGTTACAACAACGAAGCCTGCACGACCTTGTCTATGGTCTTGAGCGCTGATTAGCCGACCTATCGTACGGTTGGGTCGCATCATTACAGAGACCACGATTAGTCGTCTGCATCACCGCTGTGCTCAAACTTAGCTCTTGGCAAAGACAAGCAGTTTGGCAAGGCGCGCAAAGTTTGGACGACAGTCGGCCGCTTTCTTCTACCCACGAACCAAGGGCGGCGCCGAACCTCGCCCTCCCAACGTCTTCCGAAGCTCGGTTGTATAGTACGAAAGACCTCATTGCCATTGTTCATAAAGCTGCTGATCTATCATGGCCCCACCAAACTATGAATCGGCCAATCCGTCGGCCTCCGTTGCGGCTTAGCGTGACATCTTGTAACGATGATCCAGTTGAGCCAGACACTGCAACACACATCGTCAATACTTAAGAACTGGCTTCGGCAAGAAGAAAATTGAATGCACTGAATGACAGTTGTAGACTTTGATGGCGAGCTAGATTTTGGTGTCAGAGTAGGCGTTTGCACCGAGTAGATTGGCTCTAAGTAAGCCCGGCCGAGGGAGCGAGCTGCTGCAAAGGGATCGCAATGTTGCAGTCGCCGACTATCGATCTCACTGCCTGTGTATTGCACCGGCCTTCCGCGTCTTGAACATGCCGGATTATCTAAAGCCAACCGCAATTGTTGCTTCTTTCATCGCAGTTTTTTATCCGCCGGTGCATACTTATATGGGTGTTGAGGCACTAGAGATATGAGGCGTCAAGGTATGGCGGAGGCGGCAAGATGATGCCGATGTTAGCGGCGGCAACTCAGCTAGCTAACCGGCGCAGACGCACGGCCTTCGTCATCAACTCACTTGCCGGCGGCGGCGCGGAACGGGTTATGTGTACACTCCTGCGCGCCTCGGAAGCGGAGCGAGCAGAATATGACATCTCTCTGATCCTCCTGGACGAGGAGGAGGCTGCCTACAAAGTGCCGGAGTGGGTGGAGGTCGTGCAACTAAATTGCAGGCGTTCGCTGCTGCGGAGCTTATTGTCGCTGATCGTGACTTATCGACGGTCGCGGCCAGACATCACAATCAGCTTCCTGACGCGTGCTAACGTCGTCAACGCGGTCGCCGCGTCTTTGCTGCGGATTCCCGCTATCATCAGCGAACGGGTCAATACCTCCAGTCACCTGGGCCAAGGAGCGAGTGCCGTCCTCGCGAAACTGCTTGTGAAATGGTCCTATCCCAAGGCGCGCAAGATTATCGCAGTCTCCTCGGGCGTGGCGGAGCACCTGCGCACCTCGTTTGGCATACCGGAACAGAAGCTCAGCGTTATCTCCAATCCAATCGATACCGATGAAATCCACTTTCAGGCCAGTCAAGAGGCCCTGACGGTGCTCGATGAGCCTTATGTAATGGCGATGGGACGCCTAGTGCCGAACAAAAACTTTGGCATGCTAATCGAGGCTTTCGCTCAATCTGGTCTGAGCGGGAAACTGCTAATCCTCGGCGAAGGACCTGAACGAAAGACGCTACAGAAGCGGGCCGTTGCCTTGGGGCTCAGCGACCGGGTGGTCATGCCAGGCTTCGCGGAGAATCCATACCCAGCATTGCGCGCCGCCGCGTTCTTCGTCCTGCCGTCGAACGCCGAAGGATTCCCCAACTCGCTGCTGGAGGCAATGAGCGTTGGCGTTCCTGTGATTTCGACAAATTGCCTTTCTGGCCCCGCCGAAATACTTGCCGGCGTGCCTCGGGAGCAGGTTGCTTCCGGTGTTTGCTTTGCAGAGTATGGCATATTGGTAACACCCGACGAACCCGGAGCAATGGCAGACGCGCTGCGCGCAATGCTCGAGCCAAAGCGGAGGTGGTGCTATCGGGAAAAGGCGGTAAGACGCGCCGCAGATTTCAGCGTTAGCCGCGCAAAGGACGCATATTGGACGATTATTCGCGCACATCTTCCTGCTTTGGACGTCATAGCCTGAAGCATTGGGCGAGGGGACCGAAGGGCCAGCCTCTGGGAGAACTGCTAGAACCAATCTTTGAAGGGTTAGCAGTAAAGCAAGCCGCTGAACAGCAAGACATTCTACAACATGCCAGAGGCTAGGATGATGATTGAGGCTGTGCCTACACCAAGATATCTGGTTCCCGTATTGCGCGCTCAATTAAGGCCAGCCGCGCCCGAAGACGCCGTCACGCAAAGCTGGTTGTCCGGCCCCGCTGCCCTGTGACTCGTGATCCGCTTGGTCACAAGCGGCACAATAGAGTAATCTTTACATTGGACCCCCAAGTTGCAGCAAATTGGCGTAAATGTCCTACGAACGAACCTGTTAGCGATGGAAACGTCTGCAACGCGGATTTGCATTGTAGGCCTGCGCGGTATTCCAGGCGTGATGGGCGGTATTGAATCGCATTGCGAACAAATTTTTCCGCGATTGAAGGCGCTAAGCGCGAAGTATGATATAACAATCATTGGTAGACGAACCTACATCGAGAGACCGCCCTATGATTATCGAGGGTTACGTGTGGTAGCTCTACCGTCAGTAACGAACAAGTATTTTGAGACCATCTCTAACACGGCAATTGCCGTGTTCTATGCGCGATTTTTTCTTAAAAGCGAAATCCTGCATATCCACGGTATTGGCCCGGCGCTGATGGGACCATTGGCGCGGCTTTTCGGCATGAAGGTGGTAGTGACGCATCATGGTCGGAATTTCGAGCACGAGAAATGGAACCGTGTGGCGAAGGCAGCCCTACGGCTAGGCGAGCGATGTGCAACCGCGGCGGCAAATCGTGTTATTGTCGTCTCTAAATCTCTGGCCGAAGACCTTCGTCGGCGACATCCGAAGCTGGGCATAAGGCTCGAATACATCCCTAACGGCGTCACGAAGTTTCCGGAAGCGCGCAGAGAAGACGACGGTGAATTGGTGCTCAATAAGTTCGGGCTTGAAACCGGGCGCTATGTGCTCGCAGTCGGACGCTTAGTTCCCGAGAAGGGTTTCCACGTCCTGATCGAGGCATTCAAGCACGCCCATCCCAACCACAAACTGGCTATAGTTGGCAAGGCGGACTATGATGATTGCTATTCACGATCGCTGTTCAAGCTTGCGAGCGACCGGATTGTCTTTTGCGGATTTCAGAATCATGATGTGCTCCGGATACTCTATTGTCACGCGGCCCTGTTTGTGTTGCCCTCAACTCATGAAGGTATGCCAGTTGCGGCGCTTGAGGCAGCCAGTCTCAACGTACCGATTTTGATTAGTGACATCCGACCGAATCTCGATATTGGGTTGGCGAAGGCCAACTATTTCCCTGTTGGCGATATCGGGGCTTTGAGTGCCAAGTTGTTGGAGGATTACGCGAGCTACCGTGTGGACCGCAATGACATCGCCAGTCGATACGATTGGGACCAAATCTCTGAGGCAACGCTGAAGGTGTATGCCTCGCTTGTCTGACTCACGTTAGTAGTAAGGGATTTCTCGCCTCTTGCTACTGTGTACAGGACTCGAATGTAGCGGTCATGCAGACCGCCGATCATAGGTTCCGCAATGCTGCCACCAACCGGTGCGATTGGTCAGTGGATCGGTGCTTCCGTTCGCTCACAGTGGCGAATTCCATCATTGCAACAGCGTTCAGAACCCAAGAGCACAGTCCGTACTGCAAGATAAAGTGACCACGTCGTCCCACTCTGTCAGACGGGTCGCCGACCGGGCTGCCCCAATTGCATGTTGATCTGATGGTGAGGCGTCGAAACTTCACCTCAAGCAGAACACTCGACTTGATGTGCATAGCATTCGTGTTCAAAGAAGCGTCGTAACATCCGTGAGCCGAGATTAGCAGCAAATCGCTCGTAGGCCATGCGGTATGGAGTTTTCAGTAAGGACAGGTGCTCATGATCATTGAGACTGAACGGTTTGTGGAGTAATATATTCTTGCTAACACCTGCTACTGGGTCGTCCTTCCAGGACGACCCTTTTCTTTTGGCAATCCGGCTATCGAATTGCGGTCTGACCAGCGGCTATAATTGCCGATAGGACTACTGACAACGCTCGCTGTTTTGCCCGCGGTGCCGATGCGAGGGATTTGACCGGTTTGCTTTGGCTTAGTGGTTTCGAGGCTCGCTGATTTTTGTGGTCTCTAACCGCAGAATTGGCAGAGGCAGATGCAATTACATGTAGCACCCAGGTCGAAGAATTCTGAGTAAGCAGCCCATCGCGATCAGCCTCTAAGAAGGAGCAGGTGTTATGAAATTTACAATCTATGCTGCGCGGATTTTACTCGTCGCTTTGGCACCTGCAGTAATCGGGTGCGCGTCTGAGCAGGCGGGGCAAGCGGCGCTTCGGAACCAGAACTATGTTGCCGCGGTTAAGATCTATCATTCTTTGGCCGAGAATGGCGATCCCGATGCCCAATACGAGCTCGGGAAGCTCTACTCGAAGGGAAGCGGTATCCCGCAGGATTATGCCGAAGCAGCGACCTGGTATGGCAGAGCTGCCGAGTCTGGCCATCCTGGAGCAGCCTACGAGTTGGCCCGTCTCTATGCGAAAGGGTCGGGCGTCAGAAAGGACCCTGCAGCGGCTGCACGTTGGTATCTCGCCTCAGCACAAGCCGGCAATCCCAATGCTGCCCAGCAGCTGGGTGATCTTTACGCTCGCGGCGAAGGAGTATCCCAAGATGGCGCCGAGGCAGCACGTTGGTATCAAATAGGAATCGAAGCGAATAGCCCTGGTGCGGCTAAGGGCTTGGCGGATCTCTACGCGCAAGGTTTGGGGGTCCCAAGAGAACCTGCACAGGCCACAGTGTTATATTTTGTAGCCGCTGAATGGTATCGGACAAGAGCTGAGGATGGCGATCCGTGGTCGGCTCAGGGTTTGGGAGATCTGTATGCCAAGGGTCTGGGCGTAAAGCTGGATACGGCTCAGGCGGTCGAGTGGTATCGCCGCGCAGCGGACGGTGGCAATCCATGGGCTGCACAGAGCTTAGGTGATATCTACGCCAAGGGCGGAACTGGCGTACCGCAAGATCTCGCAAAGGCGGCCGAGTGGTATCGTCGAGCAACTGAGAATGACAATCCTTGGGCCGCGCAGAGCTTAGGTGATATATACGTCAAAGGAGGATCTGGTGTACCGCAAGATTTCGCAAAGGCCGCCGAGTGGTATCGTCGAGCAGCAGAGAATGGCAATGCTTGGGCCGCGCAGAGCCTTGGCGACCTGTTTCGTAATGGCAATGGGGTCCCAAAGGATGGCGTCGTCGCAGCGAGGTGGTACGAGGTCGCGGCACAAGGCGGCAACCAATGGGCTCAGATTACGCTCGGTCAATGGTACCGAATCGGAGATGGCGTTCCGAAAGATTTGGAAAAGGCCTATTTCTGGCTCAGCGTCGGGGTAGAAAGGCTACCGGCCCAAAAGGCACCCGATTGGGCGATCAGCGAGCTCAATGCCGCTGCATCAGAACTCACAACCGTGCAACGGGCCACAATAAACAGTTTGGTGAACGAATGGAAGCCAACGACGAGTTGACTGAGATTTTGCCGGTCTGCCCCCTATTCGACCTCCCAAGTCCTAGTCCTGTTCCAGTCGAAATGTCGATTTCGCCATGACTGCAACCCTAGTAGCTCAAACTGTCAGCAGATTACTAGTTTAATGTGTACCGTTTTAGTGTCTCCAACTACACGGACGTTGGTGTTAAAATTATAGGATATTGCTTTGTCACTCTCTCCAATGCCAGGCCCAGCCTGCCCTAACAAATTCAACCACGCCGCAGGTCGGCCATTAGCCTTGCCACGCGCACGCTACAGTGGCAGCCGAGTATAATGCTTGAGGAATGGCCCGAAATGGCGATTCCCCACTTCGGGGTATGGGAAGACAAGTCTAGTAACTCCGCTCCGTATTTTCGTTTCTACAGTTTATAAGAACTGTGATGAGAGCATAGCCCAAGTCCCTGCAGCTTGATCGAAGCTTACTCCAATTTCTATCTTTGGCGATGAACCCAACGCCCATTTTGGCGGAAAGAACTGGTCTGCAAACTGATGCAACTCACAACGTCCCAATGGCTCTATCGCAAATGTTACTTCAGCATAGTTTGATTTACACTGCGAGTCGTGTGGTCGCTATTGCAGCGATGCTTTTTGCGACATTTGCCTATACGAGACTTCTCAGCCCGCAAGAGTATGGATTCTATAATCTTGTGAACACCGGCGTTACGCTGGCGTTCACTACTACAATGTTGTGGATCTGCTCCTCCGGTCTACGGCTTCTGCACGCAACGCAGGATCGGCGGGCGCTGCGGGCGGGTTTGCTGGTCAGTTACCTGTCGATACTCGCCGTCGTTGCACTGGTCGGTGCGGCAGCACTTCTCGTGATTCCAGATTCTGGGCATAAAATCTTGATCATGATCGGTCTCGCGATGCTAGCGATGGTTGGCTGGCTGGAATTAAATCTTCATTTGCTGATTGCCGAACCCAGGCCAATCGAATATGGCTGCCTCAATGCGGTTCGCGCACTAGCCGCCGTGGCGCTCGGTACCACCTTTGCATTTGCCGGATGGGGCGCTCCTGGTGCCCTCGCTGGATCAATTTTCGGAATGCTGGTGCCCAGCATTTGGATAGCGGCTCGGTATTGGCACGATGTTCGGCTAAAGACTCTTCGAAAAGCAACGTTTCGGGAGATTGCGGTCTATGGATTGCCGCTCCTAGGAAGTTCCGGGCTCTCCGGCCTTAGCCGCAGTACCGACCGCCTTCTGATTGCTGCGTTGGCGGGCGCGCACGCTGTCGGTTTGTACGCGGTTGGTTTTAACATCGCAGATAACTTGATCGCTGCGCTGTTAGCCCCAATCGGCGGTGCCGGCTTCTCGCTGGCGGTTCGCGCCCTCGAGCGGGAAGGTCATGAAGCCGCGTCACGGCAGCTTGCCGAGAATGTTGTGCTATTGATTGGAGTTGGCTTACCCGCAGCGACTGGGCTTGCTCTCGTCTCACAGAATATCGTGAATACTCTCATCGGGTCGGAGTTTCGCGATGTCGCTGCGACCGTGATTCCAATCCTCGCGTTCGGCAGCTTTATGAACTGCGTGCGAGCCTACTATCTGGATCACGCCTTTCAGCTTGGACGCCGCACTGGATTCCAATCGGTGATGATGCTGGTCATTGCCCTCACAAGCGTCGCAACGAATGTAATACTCATTCCGTGGTATGAGGCGATTGGAGCCGCGACGGCCGTGCTTCTGACACATTCGTTCGGCGTCATTCTTTGCTATAGCTTAGGGCGGTGCGCGTATCGCTTGCCGCTGCCTATTCCTGATTTCGCTAAGGTTGTCTTGGCAACAGCAGTCATGGCCATGCCTGTCGTAGCATTGCGCGAATATCACGGGGTGTTCTGGCTGACGTTACAGATACTACTCGGTGTCGTCGTGTATTTAGTCGCTGTTCTTGTCCTGAATGTTGGCAATTTTCGTGATAAGATTTTTCGACGAGACTGAGGGGCGTTAACTACCATGCCAAGTATAGCCGCAAAGCATGAACATCAGATCACCGCGCGCAGTCCGAAAGTGCGTAGACGGTGGGGCGAACAATCGTTTGCTGTGGTTGCTATGCTGGTTTTTGCGGGTGCCGGCTGGCCTTTGCTGGCTGGAGCAAATAGTCCGGAATCCTTGCTACTGCCGTCAAAGTCGGTTCCAGAGCTGCGCTTGGTCACCTATCCCATCTACACTGTCGTAATTGGCCTTACGATTTCGCACGCCAAACGAATTGTTCCGCTCTTCAGGGAGAACTGGATACTATTGTTTTTGGTCGCGCTTGCATTTGTATCTAGCGCGTGGTCGGCCGATCCGGCATTAACTTTTCGCCGCAGTGCGGTCTTAGCGGTGACGACAGCTTTTGCTCTATACTTGGTGTCGCGCTTTGCGCCAGCGGAGATCATGAAGCTCGTGGTGCTGAGCTTCGGCATAGCCGGCATGTCTTCGCTGCTATTCGTTCTGGTTGATCCAAGCCTAGCGATTGAGGTTGATGAACGCGGAGCGGCGCTACGAGGCGTGTTTGTACAAAAGAACGTCTTCGGCGAGTTCATGCTTTTCGGAGGCGCTGCAGCATTAATCCTTGCAGCTTCGAGGACCCACCGCGCCGGCATTTATTATCTACTCGTCTATTTTCTTGCTATGGCTCTTACCGTTCTATCCAACTCCGTAACATACATCGTCATTGGGTTTCTGCTAATACCCGTCGTTGTGATTGCAGTTATCAAACGTCGTGTTTCGAGACTTCATTTTGGAATGACCGGGATAGTGGCGTTTGCGATTATCTTGCTGCTATCGGTCACCCTGGCCAGCGACCCGGATACAGTGCTTGGGCTCTTGGCGCGCGATAGAACTCTTACCGGGCGCACCGAGGTATGGCAGGCGGTATGGGAATACATCCAGATGCGCTTCTGGTTGGGCTATGGCTATGGTGCTTTTTGGGATGGTTGGATGGCTCCCGGACACGACATTAGAATGCTAATCGGAGCATATCCACATGCGCACAACGGCTGGCTCGACCTATGGCTTAGCCTTGGGGCAATTGGCGTCGCATTCATGGCGGCATCATTTCTTGGTGCGCTATGTCGGACCATAAGGAATTTTGGGCGGGGCGACGAGGTAACAACTTTGATTTCAGTGGTTTTTTTGATAGCAATCTTACTCTTGACCCCAGTTGAGAATGGGCTGCTTATTCAGAATTCTTCGACCTGGGTGCTATATGCAATTGCATCTGCCTCTGCCAATTCTGCGGCTAGACATCACAGAAATCAGCGAGCCTCGAAGCCATTAGGCCAAAGCAAACCGGTCAAATCCCTCGCATCGGCACCGCCTACCAAAAAACGATTGTGAAGGAAAAGATCCATCGCGAGCTGCTTACCGCCACGTTGCTCGCCGAATAAAGTCGATATCCGACGGCGTCGGCGCCTATTGATCTCGGACAGAAGGAGTAGCGAATTGCCGTGAAAAACTTAAGTAATTCTTTGTTGTTGAGTAACAGAATAAGCCAGCCGGACCGTATAATTCAGTTCTTGCTTTTCCGGCCACACAAGACCCCAAATCGTTTGAAATAATGCGACCAACCGGTTCGAAATCCATTCGCGCAACCTGCCGCGGAGTGCATACCTTGCGATATCGATGCCGATTAGAAAGAGGACAATTGCCGTCGCCAACATCGATCCAGACACGATCGCGGCGATCAATGTCAGCAGTTCGAGAAGTCCAACGAATTGAACCCGGAAAAGCCTGCGCGCACGCCAGATTCGCACAGGTCGGTTCAAGTTCTCCCGTATGATTCGGGCAGCAGGCCGATTGTATGCTTCCTTAAACCAGGTGCCGATCCGATCCGGATGCAAGTAAGGAACGGTGAAATGCGTTCCCATGTTTATGGGTAGGCCTAGGATACGGAAGTCATCCGCAAGTCTGATGAGGAAATCGTAGTCCTGCGATCGGCGCATAGACTCGTCTTGGATTGGGCGCTTCTCCATCACCTGTGGTCCCAGGAGCACAATCCCCGAATTATATGGGATGATACCCCCAAACGCATGGTTCAGATAATGCCGCGTGTTGATCTTGTTAACATCGGGTATTGTTGAATAAGGTTTGCCCTTGCCATCATGCAGAATGTAGGTGTAACGGCCGGTCACGATGTCACAAGTGTCTAACTTCAATTCCTCTAGAGCGGCGACGACGAAGTCCCGATTCACAGCGACGTCGCCATCAACTAAGAAGACTGCGCCGGGCGAAGCGTTTCTTAGGACAACATTGCGAGTCGCCGATAGGTTGACCTTGCCCTGCATCGAGTAGACCCGACAATTCGAACGAGCGCGGGCGAACGCTAACATTGCGTCGAGCGTACGGTCGCTAGAGGCTGAGTCGACCAGAATGAACTCAACGTCCGTAGCGCAGTCGTTCAGCGACGGCAGCGATTCCAGGCATCTCATTAGGAACGGTAGCCCATTCCTCGAGACAACTCCAACCGTTAGTTTCATTAGCCTATTCTTGTTGCGCTTTCGCGCTTCTTCGAATTATTAGTTTGTCAGCGACCATTCGGCAACAGAAGATCCCCTTTCATGTGTGGATTAGCAGGATTCATCGAATTCGGCAACGGTCGTTCGGAGGATGAACTGCGTACGATCGCTGGCCGCATGGCGGCGGCTGTCCATCATCGTGGTCCGGATGGACTAGGTCTTTGGGTTGATGCGAAAGCTGGTGTGGCGCTCGGACACACGCGGCTAGCGATCATAGATTTGTCATCGTCCGGTGCTCAGCCGATGGTTTCCGCTGACGGCCGCTTTGTCATCGTCTACAATGGTGAAATTTATAATCATATCGAACTACGAAAGGAATTGGTCGCGTCCGGTTGCCGGTTCCGGGGACATTCTGATACGGAGGTAATACTCGAAGGATGTGTCGCCTGGGGTCTTATCCGGACTCTGGAGCGCCTTATCGGTATGTTTGCGTTTGCGCTTTGGAATCGGCGCACTCGAACGCTTCAACTTGCCCGCGATCGGATTGGCATTAAACCACTGTATTGGGCACATCTTGGCGAGGCCTTCGCTTTTGGTTCGGAGCTAAAAGCGCTTCGCGCTTATCCCGGCTGGACACCGAGCATCGATCAATGTTCCCTCGTCGATTACTTGCGCTACGGTTATGTGCCGGCACCGCGCAGTATTTATCAAAGCGTAAGTAAACTTCTGCCCGGCACGATTGCTACGATCCGCGAAAATGGGCCGCCACATATCGAACGTTACTGGGATATCTGTACAGTAGCTGCCGACGGCCTCGGCCGTCAATTCGCAGGTGACGACGCTACAGCGGTGAATCAATTTGAGGCACTGCTATCAGATGCGGTCAGGCGGCAAATGATTGCAGATGTCCCGCTCGGCGCCTTCCTCTCTGGCGGCATAGACTCTTCGACCGTTGTCGCACTCATGCAGGCGCAGAGTAGCCGGCCAGTGAAAACGTACTCGATCGGCTTCGCCGAAAATGAATTTAATGAGACCCAGCACGCAAAGGCAGTGGCGGATCATCTAGGCACGGACCACACTGAACTCTATGTCGAGCCATCGCATGGGCTCGAAGTTGTGCAGCAGTTGCCGGAGTGGTT
The DNA here is from genome assembly GCA_046160365.1 of Aestuariivirga sp. Taxonomy (GTDB): domain Bacteria; phylum Pseudomonadota; class Alphaproteobacteria; order Rhizobiales; family Aestuariivirgaceae; genus Aestuariivirga. The sequence continues at coordinate 13,972 of JBJXGL010000130.1, forward strand.
TGACGAGCCCATTGCTGACGCCTCGCAGATACCAACTTACCTTGTGTCGGCATTGAGCCGGCGAGATGTGAAGGTTACACTGTCGGGGGACGGTGGCGACGAGCTTTTCTTCGGGTATGATCGCTATCTAAGAGTTCTGATGTTAGCACACTGGCTGGGGATGATGCCGCGGCGGGTGCGTAGCACTGGAGCGTTGTTGCTCAACCCGCTACGGCGGCTGCCGCCGGGTTTCGTTGATAACGTCTTTAGAGCGGCCCCGCCAGGCTTGCGGCCCCGCCGACCTGGCCACAAGTTGCACCGATTGCTTGATTTGCTGGCATTTGACGGAACCGATGGGCTCAACCGTCAAATGAGAAGTCTGTGGCCGGAGCCGGAGCAGCTAGTGCTAGGTATGACCGCTCCCACCGAGCACGGAATGGCTAGCATACTGCCAGCAGAAATTGTTCATCCGATGGATCGCATGCAATTGCTGGATATGCTTTCCTATCTACCGGACGATATTCTGACCAAGGTAGATCGCGCTAGTATGGCCGTGTCACTTGAAGTGCGAGTGCCGCTGCTCGACCATCGAGTTGTCGAATTTTCGTGGCAGCTACCACGTCGGATGAAGCTACGAGAAAGGCAGCAGAAGTGGCTGTTGCGGCAGGTCCTTTTCAAATTCGTGCCGAAGATTTTTGTCGAACGTCCAAAGATGGGGTTCGAGGTGCCGCTCGCCGCGTGGCTTCGTGGTCCACTGAGAGATTGGGTGGAGTCGATGATTGACGAGCGACGGCTGCGCACAGACGGGCTGCTTGATCCGCAAGCAATACGCCAGCGATGGGACGAGCATCTTAAGGGGCGGCGAAACTGGCACGCGTCACTTTGGGCCATATTGATGTTTCAAAGCTGGAAGGCGCGCTGGCTGGATATGTGATACTGTCCGCCTCCCCCTAAGAATACGGCGGGCGAGACAACAGTTTCCGAAGAGGAGCTCAACGCTCTGCATACAGATCGGATTCGCAATTGTAATAGCGCGGAATAAGGGTCTGAGCTTGGGTAGTTCGTTGCAAGGCCAACGGGTCGGAGTGCGGTCATGCCGGAGAGTGAAACGGACGGCTGCAAAGCCATACCCCGGACGCAAGTTCAAGCAGATGCGGTAGAGGCCGTGCGTAAATTACCTTCAGTCTTTGGCGTGACCGATGCCAAGAGTCCCAGAATCGCAATTTTTCTGTTCAGTTTGGCTGGCGGCGGCGCCGAACGGATCATGCTTCAGTTGGCCAGCGCGCTGGCCCGACGAGGTCTTGTTGTTGATCTCCTCCTTGTCCGAAAGGAGGGACCATATCTTGACCAAGTACCACCCGGTATTCGTATTATTGATCTGGCGGCCGGACGTACTCTCACCAGTTTTGGTCCCTTGTATCGCTATATACGGCAAGCGCGGCCGGTCGCTCTACTGTCCGCCTTGACCGCAGTAAACCTGGTTGCGATCATCACGGCGAAGCTAGTATTTGGGAACACACGTGTAATTGTTTCCGAGCATAGCCAGGTCAATGCAGAGCTTGAGCATACGAGCCGGCTTATGGCACGACTTGCCTTCCGGTTGATGCCTCTGGTTTACCCCTTTGCCCATGGCATCGTTGCGGTTTCACGAGGTGTAGCAAAAGTTGTTGCGCACTATGCGCGGGTCAGCCCGGAGCGCGTCACTGTAATCTATAATGGCGTCGTGTCGCCCAACCTACACACATTGGCTGACAAATCTGTCGACCACCCGTGGCTTGCAACTGACCAGCCACCAGTCATTCTCAGTGCCGGGCGGATGGTCCCACAGAAGGATTTTACGACACTGATCAAAGCATTTGCGTTGCTCCGCAAGAGTCGGAGGGCATACCTAATCATACTCGGGGAAGGCAATGATCGACCCGCTCTAGAGCGACTGGCGGAGGACCTTGGCGTTCGCCGGGAGGTTGACTTCCCCGGCTTTGTGGCGAATCCCTATGCAATGATGGCGCGAGCCAAAGTATTTGTCCTTTCATCTGCTTGGGAGGGACTCCCGACGGTTCTTATTGAAGCGATGGCTTGTGGAACTCCGGTAGTTGCTACAGATTGCCCTAGCGGGCCGGCGGAAATCCTAGAAGATGGACGGTTCGGACCGCTGGTGCCGGTCGGCGACGCACCGGCACTTGCCGCGGCTGTTATTGAGACAATGGATCAGCCGCTTGACCCGGAGTTGCTTCGCGCGCGTGCAAACGATTTCTCGGTCGAGCGTGCTGTAGAGACCTATCTTTCAATACTACTAAGCAATCCATGACTAGGGCCATGTTGGCCCCCAACAACGGCCGGTCCACATTGATCGAAAAGCAACCCCCGAAAATTCTTCTAGTGACCACACTGATGGAATATGGCGGTGTACAGAATGGACTGCTGGAATTTGTGCGCGGCCTCGGGGAATGAAGTGTCCCGGCTTTTTGCAAGTGCGGCTGTCTTTGATCCGTATTCCATTGTAGAAAGCCTCTTGCAGGCCCTTGTGTAGGTGCTCTCTTGCTACGTGCCGGTACTTGAGAGCGATGTTTCCGCGAATGTCAAAGCAGTTACTGAAGGCGGCGGACGATTGACCGAAAAGTTCTCTGCTGGAGGTATAGCCGACCATACCCGTCAGTTTAACCATACTATCGATAAATTGGCGCCCAGGCGTGAGCGGGCAGCAATGAGTCCGGGAACGCTTGCTTTAGCGATATGACGGGACACTATTACTAGGGCTACGCTTAGTGCATACTATGAGATTAAGAGCCGGTCATAGAATGTGCCGGCAACGAAGATGCCGATTGCCGAGGAACCGACCGAGATCGTACCGTAGTGCATCGGATGTGGGTGAAATAGCTAAAACACAAGAAAAATAGTGATTGCCAACGCTCCTAAGATCCCAATCGGGAAAACCGCACCCCGCATTACTATGGCTAGCATCGGCCACCTAATGCCGTTGATTGATGTACTAATGATCGGTGTCACGGGAATCCTGGCTTATCTGGTATGTCTGCAACCTAATTGGAATGACATCAATCCCCAGTACGTCTTCGCCGTCGTCGTAGGTGCAATTCTCGCCGGCCCGATCTTCGGTTGGTTCGGAGTTTACCGCATGGCGGAAATCCAGGCGCTGCGACCTAAACTCAACCACATGATAGTAGGCTGGATGACTACCGCCGCTATACTACTGGCTTTAGGATTTTCCCTGAATGTCTTGGACTCATTCTCGCGCGTCTGGGCATTTGCATGGCTTCTTTCCGCCATTTTCTTTCTGCTTCTAATGCACTACGCACTGTGGCGTCGAATGCAGATTTGGGCCAGGGACGGCTACTTTGTCGAGCGAGCCGTAATCGTCGGTGCTGGCGTAAACGGACAACGATTGGCCCGGTATTTTAGTCGCGATCCGCTTATGGCGCTTCGTATTGTCGGCTTCATTGACGACCGCACAACCAGGGTTCCGTCTTCGGTTGAGGACTACCCCGTAGTGGGAAACGTCAGTCACTTGATCCAAATGATCCGCGACGATCTTGTTGATCAGGTAATCATCGCGCTCCCGTGGAGCGCCGAGCAGCGACTGCAAGACCTTATCTATCGACTGGCATTGACGCCCGCGCACATTCGCCTGGCGCCGGATTTTGCCGGCCTCTTGTACTCCGATCGACCGTTCATCCAACAGGCGGGCGTTCCTATGCTGCGCGTCCTAGACCGCCCGATTTCGGGTTGGATGTTTGTCGCCAAGAGAATCGAGGATATGCTGTTGGCCGTTGCGGCGTTGTTCTGTCTGTCACCATTGCTGCTTGGTATCTGGATTGCGATCAGGCTTGATTCGCCGGGACCGGCTGTATTCCGGCAACCACGTTACGGGTTCAACAATGCCGTCATTCCGGTCCTGAAGTTTCGTACCATGCATGCCGAACTGACAGACATTGGAGGCGAGCGGCAAACGACACGAAATGATGAGCGCGTGACACGAGTCGGCCGCTGGCTCCGTAGAACGAGCTTTGACGAGCTGCCGCAAATTTTCAATGTGCTGCGCGGTGAAATGTCGGTCATTGGGCCCCGACCACATGCAATAGGTACGACCGTTGGCGGCAAACTCCTCGAAATCGTCGTAAGACGCTACGCGGCGCGCCACAGGGTACGGCCCGGTATTACCGGTTGGGCTCAGGTGCACGGATTGCGCGGCGAACTAAGCTCGAGCGAAAAGCTGGAAAGGCGAACGGAGTACGATCTATACTACATCAATAATTGGTCTTTATGGTTGGATTTGTTAATCATTTTAAAAACCTTCCGAATAATGATTCGTGATCCAAACGCTTATTGAGGGACTCTGGGGTGCTAGAAAAGAGCGAGGTGAAGTTACGCTCACGCCCCGACATCAAACGTCGAAGGATCCTTGGTGCTGGCGCCAAAGTATCACCTCCGCTGGATGGAAAGGGGCCATGCGCCAAATAGATGATGCAAGATCATGAATGATGCTGGAACCAGTCAGCCTGTGGAGCAAGAGCGACCACAGGAACAGATTCAATTGATGGAACTGTCGGATCAGTTCTCACTCGCGCAGCTACTGCAAATTTATCACAGGCGCAAGCGGCTGCTGTTTAGCCTCATTGTGTTGATCATGCTGCTCGCGGCGCTCGTTATTTTTCTGATCCCACAAAAATACACAGCCGAGTCAAGTGTGCTGATAGATCCGCGGCGGCAGCAGGTCGTCAACATAGATTCAGTAATGTCTGATCTACTTACTGACGCGCCGACGATCGAGAGTGAAATTGAAGTCATTCGGTCACGGGATCTGGCAAATCGACTAATCAATAAGCTGCGTCTCGATCTCGTCGCCGAGTTGAATCCAGCCGCTGGACGAGGCAATAGCGCGGGATCCTGGCTACCGGATCCGAGTAAATACTTGCCAGAAGGCTGGGTTGATGCTGTGCGCGGACAGCTGCAGGTCGAAGAGCTCAAACCGGAGGTGGTAGCGGAGATCGATCGCGCTGAGGTCATTGAGCGCATTGAAAAGGCACTCAGGGTCACGTCAGTGGGCCGCTCGCGCGTGATTCAGATCGCCTTCGAATCCCGGGATCGCGAGCTCGCAGCTAGAGTAGCAAATACCCTGGCCGAACTATACGTCGAGGCACAGGTTGAAGCAAAACTTGCTGCGACGCGGCAAGCCGCTGAATGGCTTGAAGGCCGAGTTCAGGACCTGCGGGGAAAAGTTGAACTAGCAGAGAATGCTGTTGAGGCTTTTCGCGCAGAGCGTGGCCTTGTGATGGGAGAGTCCTCTGGTGCCATCGCGCAGCAGATTTCGCAGCTCAGGGTACAGCTGCTGCTGGCGCAGGCGGACTATGAGGTCGAGAAGTCGCGTCGGGATGGAAGATCAAGCGCCGAGTCTGTTGCAGCTGCCCGCGTTCAGGCGCTAACTAATTCACTGCAGTCACTGCTAGCTGATATAACCCGCACCAATCAAGACGAAGTACATCTTAGAGCGTTGGAACGCGAAGCGGCTGCCGAACGGTCACTGCTAGAGATATTTCTCAATCGCTCGAAGCAAACTGAGCAACCAGGCCTTGAGCAACCAGATGCCCGCATAATTTCACGCGCTGACATCCCTATCAGCCCCTCTTTCCCCAAGAAATTTCCCGCGCTCGCATTTGCACTTGCATTGGCATGCCTCTTGAGTGTTGGTGCCGTTTTCACAGTGGAGTCGTTGGAACCCGGCTTTCGGACATTAGGTCAGATTGAATCTGAATTGGGACTGCGGGTCCTTGGCATTTATCCGCAGGTTCAACGTTCGGGTTGGTCGCGGCGGAAAGTAGAATTACAGGACTATTTGTTGCAGAAGCCGCTTTCGCGACATGCGGAGGCATTGCGGTCAATTTTCACCACGCTGGTACAGCGGATGCCGCAAGCAAGAAATGGTCATGTTGTGTCAATCGTTTCAGCAATGCCCGGTGAAGGAAAGTCGACTCTTGTAAGCTCACTGGCACGTATGGTTGCCAAGTCCGGTTACCGGGTACTTGCGATCGACTGTGACCTGCGACACCCCAAACTGCACAGGTACTTTCATTTGTTTGGTGTCAACAAAGCAGAAGACCTCAGTGAATACCTCAAATCCGGCGAAGGGAGCGATAACCTGGCGCAATCCGACGGCAGCTCCAGTGCCAAGGTTATTGCAACGACGCCACGGCCTGATCAGCCGGAGCTACTTTTGCTTGCGGATCGCTTGAAAAGCCTTATTGAAGCTTTGCGACCACAGTATGACATCATACTCATCGATACGCCGCCTGTGGCGCTTTTTTCGGATGCGAGTGAACTTTCCCGACTGAGCGATCAATGTGTTCTCGTCGTCCAGTGGTTGAAGAGTCGCCGCGCGGCAGTAGGGCAAGCGCTCAAAGCGCTAACCGATGCGGGGGCAAACGTGGTTGGCGCGGTCATGACGAAAGTAGATTTGAAGCGATACTCGCAACACGACTACGAGGGTGGCGGCTACTACTACGGAGATTATGCCAAGTACTACGACCGCAAGAGCACATGAAACGGGATCGGAATTGTGCCCTGGAAACTAGCAAAGCCAGATTTTGTGGGAGTGGTCTTTCTGCTGCTCGGGGCATTCCTTTTTATTCTGGCTGTACCGCGGTTTATGGCGGCCCTAGTTGCCATTCCGGGTGATGCCGTTCAGTTTGAATTAACTCGTGGTCAGCCAGTCGCGGACGATGCACTGCGCCTTATAATCGAGAACAGAACAGCGGCACTGAACTGGCTGAATGATCCGGCTTACTATAGGGACATCGGCACTGCGGCAACACTTCTGGCATTTCGTCGCGGCTTCACGGACCACACCAGTACACTGCTGTTGGAGAAATCTGATGTAGCGCTGCGTTCCGCGCTGCGGCTTGCCCCTGTTGATCCCGGTGCTTGGGCGCGTTTTGCCTATGTGCACCGGCTACTTGGTGTTCCCCCATCGCAAGTAGCTGTAGATCTAAGAGCGTCTTTGCAGACGGGGCCTTATGATCCCGGCCTGCTCGAGTCACGATTGCGGATCGCAATTGCACTTTGGTCAGAGTTCGAAGCCAACGATCGAGGCGCTTTTGTGGAACAGGTTCGTATGCTTTGGCGGCATGATTCCGAGGCACTTGCTCGGATTAGCCTGAATCCAACAGCCTTTTCCGTCATCACTCAGGCGATTGCTCGGGATCCCGAAGCTCTAGGCAAATTGCGGGCTCTAAGGAATCAACTTCGAAGCGAATGAACCTGCGAGTGCCGGCCAAACTGCGCCGTATCCATTTGGCCGCTCCAAGATTGAGCACAGCCGATTGCCAAAATGGCAGAAAACTGGATCGCTACGGCCGGAATCTGCAGGCTAAAGTCAACTAAGGCATGGAGGCTGACCAGCATTGTTGCGCAAAAGCTTAGCCAGGGATAGACGAACAGGCGTCGTCGCCTCTTCCATCCGCGCAAGCAAAAAATCGCAATAACAACGATTGCCAACGACAGTGCAGTTGCGGCTGGAATGCCAAGTTCCATTGCGAGTTCGAGGTAGGTGTTGTGCGCCTTGTCGAAATAGGCCTGGGTATCTTCGGACCGGTAAACTCTAAAACCGTCTTCGAATGTTCCGTATCCAACGCCGAGCAGAGGGTGATCACCGATAGCGCTAAGCGTGGAAGAATAGACCTCCACTCGTGCCATTAAGTCGGCGTCTGTCCAAATCAGCCGGGAAAGGCGATGCGTAAGTCCCTCGCCGGAAACATAGAAGAAAAGTGCAAACAGCAATACTATTGACCCGGTAGTGGCGATTCCAATCTTTCGGGTTCCCCGAGATCGGAACGCAAGGCCTAAAAGGAAAATGATGACAGCGAAAAATGAACTAAGGATACCTGCCCTGGATTGTGTCAGTAGGAGAGCTGCCACGACACACATTGCCGCAGCAACCATGGCCAATATGTCAAAGGGCACTCCCTTAGAAAACAATCGTCCGTCCAATGGGTCCTGTATCATCTCGCGATTTGTGTAGAGGAAGCGATGCGTGAGATGCGTGACAACGCAGAGAAGACCGAGGCCGAGAAACGTTGCGAAACTATTTTTATTGATAAACGTTCCTGTGAGGCTCTCGCCATAAGCCCATTTTTCGAACCAGAGAACTGAAGACGAGCCTGCCAGATTGACGAGGATTCCGTATTGGCCATATGCTGCTGCCGATAATCCAATTATCAATACGGCTTGGCTCGTTCGACGAGAAGACCGGCATGTTTGCAACACCAGCCAGAATACCAGCCCATAGGTCACAAGACGCATCAAGGCTGTCCAGGTCGCAACTGGGGAGATGCTGATTGTGGGCCGGATGCCCTCGATACCGGACTGTTGCGCCAACACCCAGAACTCGCTGGCTACTCCCGGAATAGCCAACGGGATGGCTTGCACGGCGGCATACAGACAAACTGCAAGAAATAGGGTTGCAGGCAGCATTATCCGGGAAATGGAGACCGCTGGCTGCGCTTTGCGACTGACGACAGGCCAGGCCCAGGCACATGTTATTGCGCCGACTGTGAGTGCCAGGAGGCTCCAGGCCCAGGGGCGATTGCTGGCAAAAGGCAACGGTGCCAGTACAATCGTGGTCATGAGCGCGCGATACACGAGTCGATTGCGCTCACGCATTGCTTGCCCACGGGGCAGTTCCGCGTATCAGCTTGCTGGCAATGTGAAACTGGCTTCGCTGCTTCAACTTGACCTCGTGACTCAGATCAGCCATTCGATTGAGAACCTGCCATACTACTGTCAGGCTAGGATTTTTCTGCCGAGCGCTAATGCTGTACTACTGAGGATGCAGTCCGTTTAGTCACTTGGTGTCTAGCACGAACACGCCGTCCCACTCGGGCGCCGGAGGGTCAATTCGAAAGTCAGCAATCCGCCGGCAATAAAGATTATACAGCCGGGACAGCCCCGGCTTCTGCCCGCGGCATTGGTCAGCAAGCATCCCGGCTTCATCCCAACGCCTATTTCGGTAGGCTGTCAATAAGAGTTCGTGACTTGTGACAAGCTCGCGAAAACTTGGATTCGTCGCCAGCTTCTCGTCTCCTAGAAGGCCATAAATTCGTACTGCCTCGGTCCTGCCCTTGACCGTCACTACATCAAGCTCCAGAGCCGCCATTTCCGGCGCGAGCCGCCGAGTTGCTTCGCTGAATATTACTCCCACACCATAGGTCTTCGATAATGACTCAAGCCGCGACGCGAGATTCACTGCGTCGCCGAGCGCCGAGTAGTTAAATCGATGCGTCGAGCCCATGTTCCCGACAACGCAGGAACCGGTGTTAATGCCAATGCCGATATCGAATACGATTACCCCCTGCTTCTCGGCAATCGGCTGCCAGAAGTGAAGTGGTCTCTCCAGCTGTGGCCCAGGCAGAAGTTTCGGATCTGCCAGCACGCCGGCGTCGGAAAGAAGCTCGCGGTTCAATCGTTCAAGTACATCGAACATCGACAGCGCCGCATTGCAAGCGCGAATAGCATGAGCCTCATCATCAAGAGGGGCATTCCACAACGCCATCAGGCCATCTCCAATGTACTTGTCGATCGTCCCTTGATGAGTGAGGACGGCTTCAGTCAGAGGTGTGAGAAGACGGTTGAGCAGCGTCGTGACGCGTTGTGGCTGATCACGCAATCGCTCGGAAATCGATGTGAAGCCACGGATATCCGTAAACATCACGGTCATCGTCCGAAGTTCACCACCAAGTTGAAGCCTCTCCGGATTGCGTGCCAATCGTTCGACCAAGACCGGTGACAGGTACTGCTTGAAGGCCTGGCTTACTTCTCGCCTTTGACGCTCGACGGCAATGTATTTGCCATAGACAAGGAGAATGTAGATAAGCGTTCCGGCCACGACCGGATATGACCAGTCAAACAAATAAAAGCTACTGAAGAAAGCGATCCACGAACCACCGATCAATGAGATCGTGGCGACGATATGCAGTCCAAGCGTCCATGCGGTGCCCAACAGCGGGACCAGAATAATAAGCAAAATCCCGCCAGCAGTAATGACCGCAAGTTCGGCACCAAGAGCGTAGTTCGGCCGCACAAGATATGTGCCGGAAAGAACGGTCTCGATAACCTGCGCATGAACCTCCACTCCGGGCATCGCCTCAGCGACAGGAGTGGCACGCAGATCACGGAGGCCAGCCGCGGAGGTTCCAATCATGACGATCCGCCCTGCGAACCGGCCCGGGGGAACCCGGCCGGCGGCGACATCTGCCGCCGATACGAAGCGAGCTGGATCGTGAGGGCCGTAATGCACATAAATCATGCCATTCTCGTCGGTAGGAATTGCAACGCCCGCAACGATGACTGCTGCAATTCCTGCCTCATTGACTCGCAACGTGATAGTTTTCTGCCCCGATGCGACTCGCAACACTTCGATAATCAGGGATGGCACTATCGTGTCGCCAACACGAGCAACAGTCGGAACTCGCCGTACGATGCCATCAACATCGGCTGCAAGGCTGAAACTGCCACGGCCTGCCGCAGCATTTGCCAGTTCGTCGAGATTCTGGACAAGTCTAGCGTACTTGGGAAGGTAAGGCAGGGGGTCGCCTCCAAGCTTGGCAATTGAGGTCGACTTGCCACGGGGAGTCGCGGGAGTTGCTTCTGACGCCGAAAGTGCAGCCTCGCCAAGTACAATGCGGCCACGGCTGAAACTCTTTGCGAGAGTCTCGTCATTTGTTGGAAGCTGCCTTAAGGTCCGCATCAAATCAGATGGCGGCAACGAAAGGAGGCGTGCCAGCTCAACCGGCGAGGTGCGGTCTGGTTCCGCGAAGACAATATCAAACCCGACAACCACTGCACCGTCATCGACAAGACGATTCACAATGTTGGCAACAACAGTGCGCGGCCATGGCCATTGACCGAGCTCCGCCAAGCTGCGCTCGTCTATGTCTATGATCGCGACTGGGTGGCTAGCTTCGGTGCGAGGCGCAGCCTGTTGAAAAAGATCGAAGAACCGGAGGCGCATCGCCTCGATCGGCCCGGGATCCCAAACACGGATCAGAATGAGGCATAGGAGAACGATGAGGGAGCTTGCCTGGCTCCTGCTAAACCGCAATCGCCGCAGCCGAGTTGCCAGACTGGTCAGCCGGCGGAACAAGGCTCGCGCAGGGTGATGCATTTAAGGACTGTAGCGTGTATTGAAGAAGTCAGATAGTGTCGCACGCCTTCGGAATTTTTGCTTGGTTGGACGCGTCTCGTATTTCCAATTGGGTCTTGAGCAACACGAACTGATCTCTACGCAACAAACCGCATTCAAGTTCTACGGATCAGATTCTCAGAATACAGCTTTCGCATAAACATCTGCCAAATCTGAAAGTGTTGCTGGTCCCCTTCATCTGAACAGAGCCCAAGTCAATTCGACTTCGGTCGCATACACGCAGACCCAGCTAGACAATCGCGTTTAAATCTCAATTCGGGCTGCCATGGTCCCTCTCATCCCTCGGTGGCGCACTTGAGGCTGACACCGTTCCTCCGGCAGCGGGAGTAACCCCTTCGAGGGCTGCAAGATCGTCTGGCATCTGTGGGATCCCAGTTGGCACGGCGCGGGCAACGCCTATCGCAACCTGGCAATCGGAGGAAACGAGTAACTGTTGTCCGGCTGCTAGTGGAATTGCATCAGCGGACTCGCATACCCGATTAGTTAGAGCGCCATGAATCAAATTAACTTCAGTGGTGCCGTCTTTAAGGATGAAAATCACGATCTCGGTGCCTCGAATGCCGATAGTCACCGTAGGTGTCGTGATGGTCATTGCGCCGTCGGGCATGGCTCCCGAAACAATTCGGAATGCACCCGTCGTCAAATTCAGTACACCACTGCCGGTATTGTCTGGATTGAAAATAAGTTCATCCAAGACGACGTCGGAATTCGAACCTACGTCGAGAACTGTTTTGTCGAGAAACCTAATACTTGTTGCTGCCTGCGAACCAGTCACGACCCGCTCATCCTTGAAGACGGGCTCCTGCGGCCGGAGCTCATGCTGTTGGCCAGTAGCCTGGTACCCAAGCGCTCCGTTGTACTCAGGGTAAATGACGTCACCAATCTCATCAGTCGCCTTGGCGGACACAGCCAGCAGACAGAAGCCAATTGATGCGAGCAGATTTACGGCTGAACGTCTCACACGCATGACAACCTCCTGCCGCCCTGGTTCTCTAGGTGCGGTCGTTGTTTAAAATTATATACAAATCGCTTGCATCTGGCTACGCCATCGCGAAGACCCCCTTTCCGATAAGTATTCCAGATGGAGCGACTAAGACCGATCGCCACTGAAGCGCAAACACATCACTATATCAGAGGCTTACCTGATTTTTCATCTTTAGAGCATCGGCGGGCTGAGGCCCAGGTGGGTCGTTTCCATTCTTACCAGAGAGGTTCTCCCAGGGCTTCCGATATCTAATCGCCTTTGGTTTGCACGCCAGGTCCTAGCGGTAAAACTAGCGGCTTCGAGGGTACCAAACGCCGCATTGTTCAGCGGAGACCCACCTGTCAGCTATGCGGTTGCCTCGGTGTGTGAGCGTTGTTGGTCGACCTGGCGGCGGCAGAATTGATATTCTGAATTCGTATCTTTTCTGCTGACCCCGGCCGCAAGAGAACATGGGTGCAAAGTACCACACACGTGCCCAGCACACTCGCAATTGCATCGAGAGTCTCGGGCGACCGACCGGGCACGAACCATTGACACAATTCCAAGGTGATGCCGAGTGCCGACAAGAATGCCATCAGCCAAACTGCGGCGCGTTGCGTCGCGAATGCAAATCCGGCAATCAATCCGAGAATCGCATATGCGATGAAGTGCTCGATTTTGTCGGATACGCCAAACGACGGTAGCGATCTGGGAGGAAGCAAGCTGAGTACCACGACTAAGATCACACCGATTGCGAACGCCATCTTCAAATACGGCCGATATCCTGCCATACGCATCTCGCTCCCATTGCAGAAGCTGAATTGATCCGAAGGTGAGAGCCGCTGCTGCGTCAGTCGCGGTCCGCTTCATCCTACCAAGAAATCTCCCTGGTGTGCCAGTGGCCTAGCCTTTTGGATGCAACAGCTTGCGAGCGATATACGATCGCTTGAAGGAAGTTAGGGTACTTGGGCATGTATTTGTCGACGATCAGTTCGGCGTTGCCGACTGGAAGGCCGAGACCCTTGTTTTCTGCCATTGGAGGCCTGTGCCAAGCGAGAATCAGATTCGCGCGTAACGAGGACGTATGCCGCCCGTCACGGGCTGGGCATCGATCTTAGCTGCGCAGCGCCATGGCTCCAGCCGAATTGGCCTTCCGGTCCGGCCACTTTGATGGTTACATGGGAGGTGACTGCCCAACTGGGGGCTTGTCAGCAGCGGGCTCTAAAGAGTTGGCAGGCTTGGCGGTCACTCGCCAACTGCACGCAAGTGCGCCCGCCATAAATGTTGGTCAGCAATCCGCGTGGACAGCACTGATGTTTCCAATCTCGGACACGGAGTTGCCGTTTGCCGCCGTCGCGCATGAATGGGCGCGCGAAATGCCTCAACGCCCAGACGAACGGGAAGTGTGCACACATCTCCTGCATGCCGTCTGGGCTGGGGCGCTCGTCGTCCGCAAACCGACATCCGGTGAGCCGATGCTGCCGCGGGAGCTACTGTGCGTCGTGTTCAAGACTAAGACACACCCCGGCTTCGACATCTCCGCGAACGGCGTTCCGCGGTCTTCGTCCTCTGAAGAACAGCCCGATGGTGGCGTTGTCGTCGGCCTCCATGGCCACATTACGCTACCTGAAGATTCGTCCCAGTGGACAGAGCAGCAAATGCACGATGCAATCGATGTTTTGGGAGAGCAGCGATTCGAGGATTTTACCGAGCCGTTCCGCAGCGGCGTTATCGGCCTGAGTGTGCGGCGGGATGATTTCGCCGACTACTGCCGCAGCGCGGGCTATCCATTGCCAATCTTCTGGTTTGGCAGCCGCATGGTGAAGTCTTCGACCGCGAAGGCAGAGCGCGATTGCGCCGAATGGCTGCGTCCGCTGACGAAGCAGCCCAAACAGTATCCAAAGGTCTGGTACCTTGACGAAGCTATGCGCCACTTTCCCCGATTGAGCTCAAGGGGCTTCGACCGCGTTTGGCGAAAGGTGACCCCGAAGAAATGGCGGGCTGCGGGTGCGTTGGGCAAACGGAAAGCGTCGTGATTCCATCGACAGCGCCTTAAAATCCTTCTGAAAAAATCAAATCGTTGCTGTTCTTTGGTCCGCGTTGACTAATAGATAGATCCCAAGGTGCCATGTTCAAACGCATGGCGCGTCAGCACACCATTCGACCCGAATCTCCGCTGCCTTCCGGACAGGGGGCATTGCGCGCGCTCGTCTGCCTACTTGCGCGAAACGCCGCGCGCCAGTGGCTGACGATTGCGGCATTAGAAGAGCCCGTCGAGATCGAGAACGAAGCCAAGGCGGCCGCGGCGGAACTCCGGGGTCCCGGCTAGACCATGGCGAACAAGACCACGGGCACCAACCAATCCAAGCGCTTCCTTTCCGTCGCCGAAGTCGCCGGGGAGCTCGGCGTTTCGAGCAAGCATGTGCGGCGAATGATCGCTCGGGGTGATCTACGGATTTATCGGTTTGGCAAAGTCATTCGGATCGCCCGGGATGACCTCGACCGCGACGTCGACAGACACCGGCAATGAGTCCAATGCCGTCTATGCAAGTCCATGAAATAGCGATCCTCTTCGAAGTCTTAGTATTACTTCATGAATACATTTACGCCAAATGTAGTTGTTGAGTTCTCACAATTTAGTACTTAAGTCTACTCTGGTCCTCATGAGGGTACCTATGTCCATCCATTTCACCTCACAAGCCTCGCCCACCTCAGTCGCCCTGTCCTTCCGCGGGCCAACCATGGCCGACGTCCTAGACCGGCTGGCGACAGGCGCTGATATTGCGGCGGAGCGCCGGATCGCCCTGCGGTCGGCGGTTCGCACTTTCTGCCGCGCCGTGGGCAAGGACCCGGCCGCGGTCTCCGCCGAGCCGCGGGCCGTGCGCGAGACGCTCACCCGCCTGACCCCGGGCGCCGCTGGTCTTAGCCGGCAAAGCTTCCTCAACCTGCGCTCGCTCGTCGGCAAGGCGCTCGATGCCGCTGGGATTGCCACCATTGCCGTGCGTTGCCGCACCCCGTTGGCCCCCGGTTGGGCCGTACTCCTGCATGGTGTTGGTAACCTCCGCATGCGCTATGCACTCGCACGGCCGCTGCAGCTGCTGTCGGCTGCCGGTGTCCAGCCGCACAATATCAACCAGGCCGCGGTCGATGCGCTCGCCCTGGCGATCGAGGAGCGCCAAGTCCTGCGGCGGCCGCGCATGGCCCACCGCGCCTTCGTTCGGCACTGGAACCGTGCCCGTACTTTGGTTCCAGGCTGGCCGCAGCTTGAACTGCGGATCGACGACCGGCGCAACCGTTATGTCTTGCCGGCCGAGAGCTTCCTGCTGGCGCTGGGCGCCGATATCGCCGACTGGCTCCGCTCTATCTCGAACTTCTCGCTCACCCGCCGCCGGCCGCCATTGCGGCCGCGCACCGTCGATGGCCATCGCATGCTGCTGTGGGAACTCGCATCGGCAGCCGTCCATGCCGGCGTCCCCGTTGCTGCCCTCTGTTCGTTGCGGGCGCTGGTCGATGCCGCCATCGTGGAACGCGCGCTCGACTGGTTGGCTGGTCGATTTGGCGGCCGGCCGGCGCCGCACCTTGCCAATATCGCCCGCCTCGCCGCCACCGTTGCCCGCCACTTCGTCGATGAGGCGGCCGACACGGAGCACGTCAAGGAGGAGCGCAACTTGCGCGAACTGCGGCTGTTCTGCACGAACCTGAAGCCGCCAAGCGACGGCATGACGCCCAAGAACAGGGAACTACTCAATCGCTTCAAAGACCCGGATCTGCTCGCCCGCTTTGTAACTCTGCCCCAGCAACTGTTCGCCCCCCTTGCTGGAAAGCGGCAGCCCACCTGCGCCGATGCCCGTCGCGCTGCGGTGGCCGTGGCGATCGAGATCCTGCTGCACGCGCCGATGCGCATCCAGAATCTGCACGGCATCCGCCTCGACACCCACTACAAGGTCTACGGCCATGGGCCCAAAGCGCGGGTGGTGCTCGAGTTTCCCGCGGTTGAGGTCAAGAATGGGGTCGATCTCTCCTACCCTCTGCCGCCAGGCACCACGGCCATGGTCGATCTCTTCTGCAAGCGGCTGCGGCCGCTGTTGGCGGCGCGGGGCAATCCGTTCCTCTTTCCGGGCAGGGGCCCACGGCCAAAACAATCGACAGCCTTGAGCAAGCAGATCGCCGAGATTACGGCAGCCGTCGTCGGGGTGCGGATCTCGGCGCATCAGTTTCGCCACGTGTGTGCGCTGCTCTACTTGCAGCGGCATCCCGGCGACTACGAGACCGTGCGCCGCTT
Organism: Aestuariivirga sp.; assembly: GCA_046160365.1. GTDB lineage: Bacteria > Pseudomonadota > Alphaproteobacteria > Rhizobiales > Aestuariivirgaceae > Aestuariivirga. The sequence goes on from JBJXGL010000130.1 coordinate 30,406, forward strand.
CCTTGGCCATAGCTGCATCGAGACGACCATCCGCCACTATGCCGGGATGGAGGGCGAGGCGGCGGTCGCCCTGTGGGACGACACTCTCAGCGACATCCGGCAGGCCGCGGCTGAGCGCCTACGCGCCGGTAAGCGCCGCAGGAAGCCTTGACCATGCCCCGCGCGCGCAACTGCCGCTATCCGACCGACTGGCCGGAGGACCTCCAAGCGGCCTGGATCGCGGCCTGCCGGCCCGGGTCGCTGCTGCGCCAGACCGGCGTCGCCGCCCGCTGGTCGGAGCCGACCAAGATGCACGTCACCCGCGGCATCGGCACCTTCCTGTACTGGCTGCAGGAAAGCGGTCTGGCCGACCCGCCCGTTACGTTTGCCGATTTGGTCACACCGCCCCACGTCATGGCCTACGCCGCTGCGCGCCGAGCTCAGGGGCGCGACGCAACGGTGCGCACGCAGCTCGTGGGCTTTTTCCGCGGCATGACCGTCATGGTCCCGGATCGCGACTGGTCCTGGATCCGACGCCTGATCGCCAGCATTCCCGAAGGTCGCGCCGCAAGCCGCCAACGCAAGCAGCCGCGGCTGCGCCATTCACTTGAGCTTCTCGAACTTGGAGTGCAGCTGACCCAGCGGGCCGAGACAGCCACCACGCTCATACCCCTGCGGCGCGCCATCCTGTTCCGCAACGGCACGATGATCGCGCTCTTGGCGCTGCGGCCGATCCGCCGCAAGAACGCCGTCGCCTTGGTGATCGGGAGGCACATCACGTGGACCGCCGAAGGCTGGCGCCTCATATTGCCCGCGGCCGAAGTCAAGAACCGCGAAGCCTACGACCATCGAGTTCCCGCCGAGGTCGGCGCCCTGCTCGACCGTTATGTTGCCGTCCATCGGCCAATCCTCCTGGCCGCCGGCAACGGGCGAATGGGGAGCGGATCAGCGCCATATCTATGGGTCACGCAATATGGGACACTGCCGACGCCCGAGGGCTTCGCGCAGATCATCAGCAATGAGACGGCCAAAGCGTTCGGCAAGCCAGTCCCGCCGCACTTCTTCCGCGACAGCGCGATGACCAGCTGGGCCATGGACCTGCCGAAGCAGGTGTGCGGTGGCAAGCATCTGCTGGGCAACCGCAGCTTTGCGGTCGTCGAATCGGCGTATAACATGGCCGGATCGAGCGACGCAGCGACCAAGCTGCAACAAACCATCGCAGCGCTGCGAAAGGACACCAACGGCCGGCGAAAGGCACCAAGGCTCACCCAGATCCGTCATCAGAAGAGGCACCCCTGACCACCATGCGCGCCGTCATCTATGCTCGCTACTCCTCCGATCTGCAGCGCGACGCGTCGATCGAGGACCAGGTGCGGCTCTGCCGCGAGCGCATCGACCGAGAGGGGTGGCAACTGACTGCGACCTATGCTGATCATGCCATCAGTGGTGCGACCCGCCTCCGCCCCGGCTATCAAAAGCTGTTGGAGGACGCGCGCGCCGGTGCCTTCGATGTCGTTGTCGCGGAGGCACTCGACCGGCTATCGCGCGATCAAGAAGATATCGCTGGTCTCTACAAACAACTTGGCTTTGCCGGTGTGCAGCTGTTGACCCTGGCGGAGGGCGAGATCAGCGAACTGCATGTCGGCCTCAAGGGCACGATGAATGCACTGTTCTTGAAAGACTTGGTGATCAAGGTGCGCCGGGGCTTGCGCGGTCGTGTGGAGCATGGCAAGGCCGGCGGCGGCAACTCTTACGGATATGACGTCGTGCGCTCCTTTGATGCCGACGGCAAACCGCTTCGCGGCGAGCGCGCCATCAACGCGGCCGAAGCAGAAGTGGTGCGGCGTATCTTCCGCAACTACGCAGCCGGTATGTCGCCAAAGAAGATCGCAATGGCTCTGAATTCCGAGCGAATCCCCTGCCCGTCAGGCGGAGCCTGGGGCTTCAGCACCATCAACGGCAACAGGAAGCGTGGCAACGGCATCCTTAACAACGAACTCTACATTGGTAGACTGGTCTGGAACCGGCAAAGATTCGTCAAAGATCCGAGCACCGGACGGCGCGTTTCACGCGTGAATGCGGTTAGCGAGTGGATCATCCGCGAGGTGCCCGAGCTGCGTATCATCGACCAAGAGCTGTGGGACAGCATCAAGACGCGCCAGCGGGCAATCCGCACAAACGACACGACGCAGCAGGAAAACCACTTCCGCGATCGCCGACGGCCGAAGTACCTGTTCTCCGGGCTTACCAAATGCGGTCGCTGCGGCGGTGGCTACGCCATGATCTCGCGGGATCTGGTCGGTTGCGCAACAGCCCGTAACAAGGGCACTTGTGACAATCGCCTCAACATTCGCCGTGAGCGCCTGGAAGAGCGCGTGCTCGATGCCCTGCGCAACAAACTTATGGATCCCCAACTCTTCCGATTGTTTTGCGAAGAGTTCACCAAAGAGGTGAATCGGCATCGCATCCAGGAGCGTGCGCAAATTTCAGCAGATCGAAGCGAGCTGGCGCGCATTGATCGTGATATAGATAGGGTTCTTCAGGCGCTCATAGACGGCGTACCGGCGGTGTCAATCAAAGCGAAGATTGAGCGCTTGGAGACCCGCAAGACCGAACTGACGGCCGGGCTGCTGGCAGCCGACGCGCCGCCGCCATTGCTGCACCCGCGGATGGCGGAGATCTATCGCGGAAAGATCGCCGACCTGCACGCCGCTCTGAACGAAGGCGAGGCAACACGTGCTGAGGCTACGGACATTCTGCGTTCGTTGATTGACGCGATTGTCCTCATGCCCCAAGACGGCGAACTGAAGATTGAGCTGCGCGGCGATCTCGCCGGCGTTCTCACCGTCGCGGCAAACAAAAAAAGCCCGTCCTTGGCGGACGGGCTTGTTTCGCAAGTTGAGATGGTTGCGGGGATAGGATTTGAACCTATGACCTTCAGGTTATGAGCCTGACGAGCTACCGGGCTGCTCCACCCCGCGTCATCTCTCGGCGTATCGAGCGGCGCCAGGCCTGATCACCAAAATATTCGGCCTGACGGGCGCGGCACGTGGATGCGTGTCTGTCGTGGATCAATTCGCGTCGAACATCGTGTCGGAGATTCATGGGTTCGCGCGCGCGGCGGCTTGGAAGACCTGGCAGCGACCTACTCTCCCGCGCCTTAAGACGCAGTACCATTGGCGCTGAAGGTTTTCACGGCCGAGTTCGGGATGGGATCGGGTGTTTAGCCCCTCGCTATAGCCACCAGGTCGTCAAAGCCGTCGCAAACGCACGACTACCAGCTTGGGTCCGCCACCCGGTCGATGCCGCCGCGCCAGAGTGGCGGGCAAAGCGATCATGTGGCGAATGGCGAAAGCACTGAAGGGCTCGGATCTTCATGGCGGCCTTCTCATCCGCCCGCTTATGGATGGGCGCGAAGAGGAGGAAGACTATCGAGCTATTAGGACCGGTCAGCTGCACGCGTTACCGCGCGTTCACACCCGGCCTATCGACGTGATGGTCTATCACGGCTCTTAGGGAGAACTCGTTTTGAGGGAGGCTTCCCGCTTAGATGCTTTCAGCGGTTATCCCGTCCGCACTTAGCTACCCGGCCGTGCCGCTGGCGCGACAACCGGTACACCATAGGTGCGTCCATCCCGGTCCTCTCGTACTAGGGACGGCTCCTCTCAAATCTCCTGCGCCCACGGCGGATAGGGACCGAACTGTCTCCCGACGTTCTAAACCCAGCTCGCGTGCCACTTTAATCGGCGAACAGCCGAACCCTTGGGACCTGCTCCAGCCCCAGGATGTGACGAGCCGACATCGAGGTGCCAAACCTCCCCGTCGATGTGAACTCTTGGGGGAGATAAGCCTGTTATCCCCGGCGTACCTTTTATCCGTTGAGCGATGGCCCTTCCATGCGGGACCACCGGATCACTATGACCTGCTTTCGCACCTGCTCGACATGTCTGTCTCGCAGTCAAGCCGGCTTATGCCATTACACTCGACGGCTGGTTTCCACTCAGCCTGAGCCGACCATCGCGCGCCTCCGTTACGCTTTAGGAGGCGACCGCCCCAGTCAAACTACCCGCCATGCCGTGTCCTCGGTCTTACCCTAAGTTAGCACTCAAAGCGGTCAAGGGTGGTATTTCAAGGGTGGCTCCACCGATGCTAGCGCACCGGCTTCACAGCCTCCCACCTATCCTACACATGACAGCCCTAAATGCACGGCAAAGTTGTAGTGAAGGTGCACAGGGTCTTTCCGTCCTGCCGCGGGTACTCGGTATCTTCACCGAGAGTGCAGTTTCGCTAAGTCCGTGGTTGAGACAGTGGGGAGATCGTTACGCCATTCGTGCAGGTCGGAACTTACCCGACAAGGAATTTCGCTACCTTAGGACCGTTATAGTT
>JBJXGL010000131.1:0-12147 GCA_046160365.1 Aestuariivirga sp.
CGCCCCCGCAGCCAAGCCTTCCCGCCATCAGGCAAGAAATCCTCAACGCAATCGCACAACCGTCTCCGATGCGATGTCCGCACTGCAGGCGTAAACTCAATCCAGTAAATCTGCCAAAGTAGTGCTAGGTTTGATCACCGGGATCGTGACAGGACTGAAATGGTCTCGCCGCTGAGCGTTAGACTCTAACAGTGAAGAGATGAGAGGCCTGGCATCATCTTGGTTTTTTTGTTTGGCTTCTGCAGTAGCGAAACAACTGGAACACACTTGCGCCCACACCGTGAATCACTTTCGACGGTAACATCAGGCCGACGTTCTGCGAAGGCTCGATCTGGGTTCACGAAGCCAATGGCGACAGCTCCGTCTACACGATCTGGATGGAAGTGCTGCTGACATGTTGATCCTCGTCAAGGGCGTCACAGGTCTCACAGCCGACGACTTCATCCTCTAACGGGGCCGGCAGTGGCGCGGAAGGGGTAATCCCTTTCCGCGCCACTTTGCTTTCCAGGCTCAGCTGGCCTGAAACAATTGAAACCATTTGTGGGCCTGCCAGACAATCTGATGAAACACAGCCGGCCTAGAACTCACTCCATCAGGCAACACCGAAGGAGGAACACATGATCAAGTACACAATTTTTCTGGCGACCATCCTGGGAAGCACGGTGGTAGCCTATGCCGCACTCGCACCTGTGGAAGCACCACTGGAAAGAACCGGAGGCGTCACTGTCATTTACAAGAACGATGTCTGGCCAGTGGTTGGTGAGCTTGAAATTGAGTACTGCGGGTTGGAGGACTGCTCCGATACGCCACAGTCCTAAATCTTGGCAGCACTTGGATACAGATACCGATGATGTCAAAAGTCTGGAGATACATGGTCGCCGCGTCACTTGCCCTCGCTGCAGCCATTACCTGGAGTCCGTCTTCGTCCGCGACCATGTTTTGCCATGTCAAACACACGGCTGATGGCTTTGTGGCATTGCGCGATCGCCCCAGCCGCAATGCCCAGTTGCTTGGCCGCATCCGGCCCGATGACGAAGTGCTGATTGGACTGGAGGAACAGGGAAACTGGGTCAAGGTAACGTGGTGGCGTGGTGCATCGCGTCTTGAAAAAGGCTATCACAGCGCCGAGGGCCGGGGTTGGGTCAATGTGAAACTCATTGACGAACTCTGCGGATGAAAGCGAAGTCGGCCTTGCTGGCATTCGCTTCGCAGCTCCTCGTGAAACTCGCGTTCACTACAGCGAACGGCGCTCAATCAGTACCCGGCGCAGCCAAAGAAGCTGTCGCCTATCTGCTATTTGGCAATGAACCCGATGGGTCGCGTCCCGTTACTGCTGGATGGCTCAGCGAAGATGTTTGAGAGCGCCGCGATCCTGCGGTATCTGGGCGCGACCTATGGCAGCGATACGGTCCTGCGCCGCAACGCGAGAGGGCGAACACCGATGTATTGGGCTGAATCATCGAGCACAGCAGCAATCTGCCGCTGCCGCCCCAGATTGACGCTGTCGTCAGGGGCGCTGGATTTGAAAATGCCTTTCACATCTCCATCGATTGCCATGGAGTTCCGATTCTGAGTGGCGGCGGCGCGCTGACCTAGCGCGACCTCGCCCGCCTCGGCCTCTTGCTCGCGCGCGGCAAAAGCGATTTGGTTCGCGATGCCCATCGGGCAAAGGAACACTCTATCGCAGGCGACCAACGGAACTGCGCTATCGCAATCGTCTGCTGGCATCGCTTGGTGAATGGATAGGACATCCAGGTTATGGCGGGCAGTTCCTGATGGTATCGCCATCGAAGCACGCTGCCATTTCCTACTTCAGTGTCCTTGAAACGCCCTTTGGGGATGAGGAAGGTTACTTCGATGCGGTGATACACGTCCTCTCGGGCATTCTTGATGCCATTTGAGCCGTGGCGAAATTCTGTCTAAGCTGTCGAATAACTTTTAAGAGGGCCTATTGAGTTTGTGAGTATGACGGCAGGAAATTGTGCATTCCCGGAGATCCATCGATGAAATTCCAGCTCGCCATCAATCTTGAGCGTATGGACGACAGCATGAACATGCGCGACGTCGCCCGCCATACGCTGGAGATGGTGCAAATGGCGGAGGAAGGCGGCTTCCATATTGTCTGGGCCGCCGAGCATCACGCGCTTGAAATGACGATAGCGCCCGATCCGTTTCAGATTCTCACCTGGTGGGCGGCCCACACGAACAAAATCAGGTTGGGAACAGCGGTAGCGGTTGCGCCTTATTGGCACCCCATCAAGCTTGCGGGTGAGGCGGCTTTCACCGACCTCATTACGGGTGGCCGTCTTGAGTTTGGGGTTGGCTCTGGCGCTTATCAACGCGAGTTCGACCGCATGCGCCCCGGCCTCAAGCAGACCGATGGTTGGAAATACATGCAGGAAATGCTGCCAGCCATTCTCAAACTTTGGGAAGGCGATTACGAGCACAATGGCGAGTATTGGCAGTTTCCGACGTCAACTTCGGTGCCCAAGCCCTTGCAGAAACCCCACCCGCCGATCTGGGTTTCCGCGCGCGCGCCTGTCACCTACGATTTTGCGGTTAAGCACAGTCTCAACATTACATCCTGGCCGTTCACGAGGCCGATGGCAGAAGCAGAACTCTACAAGCAGCGCCTTGATGAGGCTATGGCCAATCACCCCGGAAAACCACGGCCCATCTTCGCCATGATGCGCCACGCAGCACTCTATGATTGCAAGGAAGACTGGATGATGCCGGTCAGGGCAGCCCAGCGCCAACTTGGCCAGTTCGAGAACCTGTACAAGAATTTGGGCGATGTGAAAAACGGCTTCCCCAAGGAAATCGAACTGGGAGAGATTTCGAACCGGGCAGAATTTGAACCAAACATGCTTTCAACCAACTTGATGTTCGGCACACCTGATGAAGTGATCGCCAAACTCAAACCCTATCAGGCGCTAGGTGTTGATCAGTTCATCTATTACGCAAGCCTTGGTCTCGGCCACAAGGAACAGAAGCGTTCGCTGGAACTGTTCTGCAAGCACGTCATCCCCGCGTACAGTTGAGCAATCATGGCCCACGTCGAAGTCACCCGCAACGGCCACGTGCTTGAGGTCAAACTCAACAAGCCCAAGGTCAACGCCATCGATCATGCTATGAGCCGGGAATTGGGCCAGGCCTTTGCTCGACTGCGTGACGATCCCGAACTACGAGTCGGTATCATCACCGCGGAAGGCAGCAAAATTTTCTCGGCAGGCTGGGATCTCAAATCCCTGAACTCTGGAGAAACCAAACTCGACAATTGGTGGGAGGACGGTGATTACGGTGACGGTGGTTTTGCGGGTCTCACCGAAAACTGGAACCTCAACAAGCCCGTTATCTGTGCGCTGAACGGACTTGCTGTTGGTGGCGGATTTGAACTGGCATTGTCGTGTGATCTCATCATTGCCGCCGGTCACGTGCAGTTCGCACTGCCGGAAATGCCGCTGGGCATTGTGCCGGATGCGGGTGCCATCCAACGCTTGCCGCGCCGCATTCCACACAACATTGCCATGGAGATGTTGCTCCTGGGTCGTCGCATGGGGGCTGAGGAAGCGGCGCGCTATGGCCTGGTGAACAGGGTTGTTCCATACGAGCAATTGATGGGTGCCGCGCGCGAATGGGCCACGCAATTGGCGAAAGCGGCACCCCTTGCCATGCAAACGGTGAAGGAAGTGCTGCGCGCAATCGAATGCAAGCCGTTGCGCGAGACGTTCAACACCATGCGCACCGGCGACCTTCCGGTCTATCGCTCCATGCTCAAGTCCGAAGATGCCGCCGAAGGTGTTCGCGCCTTTGTCGAGAAACGCGAACCGGTGTTCAAGGGGAGATAGGTATGTCACTACTTGAAGTGACCAAGGTCAAACGTGTGGCAAGCCTGGGCGGGGGCCCCATCGGTGCAGGGTGGACTGCGCATTTTCTGGCGCGCGGTTACGACGTCGTTGGTTACATCCACGCCAAGTCAGAAGAACCGATGTATCGCAAGATTCTGGATACGGCCTGGGTCAACCTGACTGAACTGGGTCTGGCTCCTGGTGCCTCTCGCGACCGCCTGACACTCACGGACAATCTGGAGCAAGCCGTCAGCGATGCGGGCTTTGTGCAGGAAAGCGCGCCAGAGCGGCTAGAGATCAAACAAAAACTTTACGAAACGCTTGGCCGCTTGGTGCCGAAGGATGTTGTCATCGCCTCCAGCACATCAGGCCTGATGATGACGGACATTCAGTCGCTTTGCCCAACGCCGGAACGCACGGTCATCGGCCACCCTTTCAACCCGCCCTATCTCTTGCCGCTTGTGGAAATCATCGGCGGTAAGAAAACCGATCCCGCTGCCGTGAGCTGGGCACGTGATTTTTATGCTCATGCCGGCAAAGCGCCATTGGTGATGAAAAAGGAAATACCGGGGTTTGTTGCCACACGCCTACAAGAAGCCGTGTGGCGAGAGGCCTTGCACATGGTGGCCAATGGTGAAGCAACCCCGGAGGATATCGACATCGCGCTGATGAATGGCCCAGCACCCCGCCTTGCCATTCAGGGGCAATGCATGGCCTTTCATGTGGCCTGTGGTGAAGGCGGCATGGCTACCAATCTCGATCAGTTTGGTCCTGCTCTCAAATTTCCGTGGACACGCCTGAAGGCACCAGAGCTTACAAAGGAATTGCGCGACCGGATGGTCAATGGCTGCAATGAAATGGCAAAGGGACGCCATTTCGAAGACATGGCTGCCGAGCGCGACAGCGCCATCGTTGGTATTCTGAAGGCGGTTCGCAAGGCGCGAGGACAAACTGCATGACCCTTAAGCCGCGTATCTTCGCCAACTACGACGAAGGGCTGCTGCTCTGCTACGAGGAAGAAATTTCAGGCGAGAGTTACTTCGGGAAACTGGCTGACTTTCACACGGGTCGCGCAAAACAGGCATTGCAACTTCTGTCCGAAATGGAAGCTGTCACGGCCAAGGCCCTGCTTCCCCTGGTCGAGCGCAGAGGATTACGGACGGCGGAACGTGCAGATCTTCTCGCCGAAGGAGAGATTGAGGCGGCGAAGTTGCGAGGCATGCCCTGGAATAATCTGATTTCCAGCTGGGAGCGTGATTTTCCTGCATTTGTCGTTGAGATGAAGCAGGTCGCTGACCTCGCACCAGCTGAGGACGAAGTTGGATTGTTAGTTCTCCTTGATCATGAAGTGGCCGCGATTGCCTTCGCAGAGCGCGAAACATCAGCTCACCCCGAAAGTTTGCAGCCCCTGACGGAATTCCTCGCCCGCCACGACTCAAGGTGATCGCCGACGGGTTGAGGCACGGATTTATTCTGCTAGCATCAGTGGCTTCATCAGAGTTGAGACCCCTCATGCCCCACAATCAAACTGCTTCTGAAGCGCTGTTTCAGCGCGGCCTCAAGGTACTTGTAGAGGGCGTGTCTTCATCCTCGCGCGGGCCAGCCACCTTTGGCGGCGCACCGCGGTACATGTCGCATGGTGAAGGTGCGAGGCTCTATGACGTCGACGGCAATTCCTACATTGATTGGATGATGGCCTTCGGTGCCCTGCCGCTCGGTCACGGTCATCCCCGGATTGTCGAAACCGTGACCCGTGAAATCGCCCGCGGTTCGCATTTTGCCACCGCTCTGGAAGTCGAAGTTGAAGTGGCGGAAATGCTGGTGAAACTCCTGCCGCACGCGGACAAGGTGCGCTTTGCCAACACTGGAACTGAAGCAGCAATGGCTGCATTCCGGCTTGCACGCGGCCTGACCGGCCGACGCAAGATCATCAAGTTTGAAGGCCATTATCACGGTTGGTGGGACAGCGTCATCGTGAACTCAAACCCGATGCCGCCCAGCATGATGGGACCCAAATCATCGCCCATCCGCATCGTGGATTCTGCAGGCATTCTCGAAGAGACATGGCTTGATACGGTGGTTGTGCCCTGGAATGACGTTGAGATGCTGGAACGCGCCATGGAAACCCATGGCCGCGATGCGGCTTGCGTTGTGACGGAAGGCATCATGGCAAACATGGGCGTCATTCCACCAAAACCAGGCTACCTCAACCGCATGCAGGAACTCTGCAAACAATATGGCGCGCTTTTCTATCTTGATGAAACGGTGACCGGCTTTCGCGTCGCCCCTGGCGGTTGTGCCGAAATCTATGGGCTGAAACCCGATATTGTCACTTACGGAAAAGCCCTTGGCGCTGGCCTCCCCATGGCGGCGATCACGGGTTCAAGCGAAATCATGTCGGGTTTGGAGGCTGGCAAGGTTTTGCATTTCGGCACGCACAATGCGGGGCGCTTGGCGCTTTCCGTGACCAAGACCATGCTGGAAGTCATGTTTGCCGATAGCGCCGCCAACTACAAGAAGCTCGCGAAGCTTGGTCTGAGAATGGCAGATGAAATCCGCAAAGTTTCCAAAGGGCACAACCGCCACCGCCTGGTGGTGCAGGGCGTCAACTCCATGTTCCAGATCTTCTTCACCGACAAGGAAGAGATCAACGACTACCGAGACTTCAGCACCCATGTGAACCGCGTGAAGTTCAGGGACTTCACGCTCAAACTGATGGACAAGGGCGTCTACATGTCACCATCGGCAACCTTGCACTCGCTTTCCTCCATTGTGCACACCGACGAGGATATCGATTTCACCGCCAGGGCCATTGGCGAAGCGCTGGACGAATTGGCGTGAGCTGCGTTGGCTTCATTGGTACTGGTCATCTCGCTGGGTTCTTTGTCGAAGGCCTGAGCCGCGTGAGAGCACCCTATAAAATCGTGGTATCCCCCAGAAATGCCGCCAAATCAGCAGATTTGGCGAGGGATTTTGGCGTTGCAATCGCTCCCGACAATCAAACTGTCGTCGATCAATCCGATCTCGTCGTCGTCAGCGTGCTGCCCCAGGATGCAATTAAGGTGCTTGAACCTTTGAGATTCAGAGAGGGACAAACCGTCCTCTCCGTCATGGCGGGCGTTGGGTTGGCCCAGCTGAAAGCGCTGACAACTCCTGCAACACCTGTACTTTCCTTGATGCCGGGCATGGCCAATGTCTTCAATGTCGGCCCATCGGTCATGTTTCCAGAAAACAAGGTTGCCATGGATTTTCTTGCATGGCTTGGCCCCATACACAGCTACAGCACCGAAAGGCAATTCACCGCCGCAAGCGTGATGGGCGCCTTTTCCGGCATGAGCGTGTTGATGATGCGCGATGCCATCAATTGGTTTGAGGCCCAGGGTCTGAACCAGAATGATGCGCGCCGCCTTGTCGCTGAAACACTCGAGGGCAATAGCCACACATTGCTTGAAAGCTGCCTGAGCATGGATGACATCGCCAGAGGTGTTGTCACACCAGGCGGTATCACGGAATTGGGCCGCAAGACGTTGGACGCTGGTGGCAGCTGGGCAGATGCCCTTGATGCAGTGTTCCAGAGAGTGTCGGTCAATCCACCTTCAGGTTCTTCCCCTGATGGGCCTGAATGAAGGAGTAGACTGTTCCCGGCCAAGAAGGTGCCGGATCGCTCTCTGGCCATGCCTGGCGGTACTCGCTCGGCTTCTTGCCAAACATGGCAACGAAGCTCTGTGAAAAATAGGACATGGAGTTGAAACCACAGGCCGCAGACACCTCGCGGATCGACATGCGTGTGCTGCTTAGAATGACCCGGGCATATTGCAGGCGCAGCAACTTCGAGTATTGGACAATCGTAAGACCGGTGTCACGCTTGAACAATCGTTCCAGCTTGCGTTGCGATACTCCGATTTCGCGGCACACGCGTGGCACAGACGTTGGCTCTTCGATCCGTTTTTCAAGCAGCACCATGGCAGCGCGCACATCCGGATGCACATCATCATGCTTGCCTCCGGTGGCGTGGCGCTGCAATCCTTCCGGCGGGCGGCGCGGGTGATGCAGCACTTGGTTCGCGACTTCCGCGGCCAGTTGATCACCAAGACGGCGGCTCACAAGATGGAGCATGAGATCAAGACCAGCCGTGCCACCAGCGCACGACATGAAATGACCATCGATCGTGTAAAGCTGTTCTGTCACATCCAGCTGCGGAAATGCTTCGGCAAGCCCCGCCATCATGGACCAGTGGGTTGTGACCCGTTGATGGCTGAGAAGCCCCGCACGGGCCAGGGGATAAACGCCCATTTCCACCGCAACCATTTTCGCGCCAGCGCGTACCTTCTTGCGCAGCCATCGGAAGAGTTGCCGGTTCTCAAAGTGCTCAGCACCCCAGCTGCCACACACCAGCACCAGTTCGGAATTGTTCAAGCCTTGATCGAGATCCTTGCACGCAATGGGAAGTCCGTTGCTTGCTGTGACTTGCCCACCACCGGGTGCGAGGAACTCCCACTCATAGAGGGGTTGCGGCAAAAGGTAATTGGCAATCCGCATAGGCTCCATGAGCATCGTCAGCGTCATCATGTTGAAGCGCTGCAGCAAGACAAAACTGACAACGGCGCGCTCGCTACTCATGGCACTCAAAAGTTCAACCGATCTTCCAGTTGGCGGAAAAAATACAATCTTGGCGAATTATTTATAGGCACTTCGGGTGTTCCGGCAAATCATTTCGGTAAAATAAGAATGGCCAGGGAGTTGGAAGCGTGAACTTTGAAGTCATCGTCACCTGTGCCGTAACAGGTGCAGGCGATACCCTCGGCAAACATGCGGGCGTGCCCGTGACACCTGAGCAGATTGCCCAGGCTGCCATCGAGGCCGCCAAGGCAGGCGCTACGGCTGCCCATCTGCATGTTCGCGATCCCAAGACGGGCAAGGGCTCGCGCGATCCCGAACTCTTCAAGCGGGCCGTGGGTCTTGTGCGCGACAGCGGAACCGATGTGGTCATCAACCTCACCGCTGGCATGGGCGGCGACTGGATGATCGACGAAAAGGACCCCACGAAGTTCGGCCCTGGCACCGACATGATTGGCCCGGAAGAACGGCTGAAACACGTTGAACTTCTGAGTCCGGAGATCTGCAGCCTCGATTGCGGCTCCATGAACTTCGGCGATGGCAACTACGTCTACATGTCAACACCACCTTATCTTCGCCGGATGGCGGCCTTGGCGAAGGAATGGGGCGTGAAACCCGAGTTGGAGGTATTCGACCTCGGACATATCCGCCTTGCCAAACAGCTGATCAAGGAAGGCCTGATCAACGATCCGCCCATGTTTCAGATCTGCCTTGGCATACCATGGGGCGCGGACCAGTCTGTCGACAACATGAAAGCCATGAAAGACCAGTTGCCGGCAGGCGCGAGCTGGGCGAGCTTTGGCATCTCGCGCATGCAGATGCCGATGGCCGCCGCCGCCGTGGCCATGGGCGGCAACGTGCGCGTGGGCCTTGAAGACAACCTTTATCTCGACAGGGGTGTGCTCGCTTCCAACGCACAGCTTGTCGAACGCGTTGTCGGCATCATTGAACGCATGGGCGCAAGAGTCCTGAGGCCAGAGGAAGCCCGCCAGCGCCTGGGCCTTAAAAAGCAATCGGGAAGATAGGGGCGTGAACGGCACTCCGTCCGGCATAGGGCTTGCGATTGAGCGCGTGACAAAGCGCTTCGGCGCAGTCACTGCCGTCGACGGCATTTCGCTCGACATCAAAGCTGGTGAGTTTCTGACGCTTCTGGGTCCATCAGGTTCAGGCAAGACCACGCTCCTGATGATGATTGCAGGTTTCCAGGACATCAGTGAAGGTGACATAAGGGTTGAAGGCGCCAGTATCTCCGGCGTGCCACCGGAGAAGCGCAACTTTGGCATGGTGTTTCAAGGTTATGCGCTGTTTCCCCACATGACAGTTGCAGGCAATATCACCTATCCACTCAACATCCGCCGCTGGGATAAAGAAAAGGCTGCGGCGCGCGTCGGCGCAATGCTTGATCTCGTACAGCTCAAGGGCCTGGAGCAGCGCTATCCACGCGAGCTTTCGGGGGGTCAGCAGCAACGAGTGGCCCTGGCCCGTGCCTTGAGTTTTTCGCCCAAGGCGCTTCTGCTTGATGAGCCACTCGGCGCGCTTGACCGGAAACTTCGCGTGGATGTGCAGGAACAATTGAAAGACATCCATCGCCGCGTCGGCACCACATTCATCTATGTGACGCACGACCAGGAAGAAGCGCTGACCATGTCGGATCGCGTAGTCATCATGGACCACGGCCGTATTGTCCAAGTCGGCACACCAAGCGAACTTTACGAGCAGCCAAACTCCAGATTTTCCGCAAGCTTCCTTGGCAAGAGCAACTTCATTTCAAGGGATGGCAGGACCTACGCTTTGCGGCCCGAGAAGATTGATGTCTTTCCCAGGGGTAAAGGCAGCGGCCAAAACATCGTCTCGGGCCGCATCAGCAATGTGACTTATATGGGCTCCCTGATCAAACTCTCTGTCGCAACAGCTGACGCGAACGAGCTTGAAGTCCACGCCGACGCCTGGCGCAACCGTATGAATTTCACCCCCGGTGCAGAAGTGCGTCTGAGTTGGTCAGATGAAGCTGCCGTGCTGGTGGAAGGTTCAACTGAACTCGAAACGGGCGGAAGACCCGCAATCAACAAGGCCGGACGCAAACCGGAGAGCATGCAACCGCGCATCACGCGCACAAAACGGAGGAAATGAAATGCAAGACAAGATGTTCATGAAAGAAATGGCGCTCGACGCGGCCAAGTCTTTCAAATCAGGGAAAATGGACCGACGCACTTTCCTGGCTTTCACGGCCATGACCGGTATTGCATCCATGGCTGTTGCAGCAGGCGATGCAGAAGCAGCGGCAAACGAAATTGTCATGTGGAACTGGGGCGGTCAGTCCGAGCAATGCCATGGCGATGCAATCGGCAAGCCCTTCACTGCAGCAACCGGTATTCCCCTCAAGTTCGATACGTCTGGTCCGCTTCAGGGCAAGATCAAGGAAATGGTCGATTCCGGCAAAGTGACGGCGGATGTCTGCGATGCTGATGGCTTTGACGCCATCGCACTCGGCACGTCCGGCCATCTCGAACCCATCGATTACAACATCGTCAACAAAGCGCAAATCAAAGAAGGTGTAGCCTGGGATCACGGCGTTGGCGTGATCTTCTACGGTTATGCTTTCATGTATGACACGCAGGCCTTTGGCGCCAATCCGCCTGCGTCCTGGGCGGACTTCTACGACACAGCCAAGTTCCCCGGAAAGCGCTCGCTCTACAAATGGGCCAACGGTTCCATCGAAAGCGCGTTGCTCGCTTCAGGTGTTGCCAAGGACAAGGTCTATCCGTGCGACGTTCCCAAGGCATTGGAGAAGATCAAGGCGATCAAGGCCGATAGCCTCTACTGGGGCTCGGGTGCTGAAGCCCATGACATGCTCATCAACGGCGAAGTCGTGATGGGTATGATCTGGCAGAACCGCGGCAAGAATATCGAAGACGAGTCCAAAGGCCGCTACAAGATGGTCATGAACGAAGCCATTGCCATGCCAGGCGCCTACATTGTGCCGAAGGGCAATCCGGGTGGCCGAGAGAATGTGATGAAATTCATCCAGCAGGCCCTGCAGGTGGACTCGCAGCTTTCAATTCTCAGCTGCCTGGGCATGACACCGTCTAACCCGGAAGCCTTTGGCAAGATCCCGGAGGACATGCAGCCCTATGCCATCAATTCAGCCGCAAACATCGACAAGGTCGTATTCAACGACCCGGTCTGGTGGGCTGAAAAAGGCGGCGACGCATTGAACGCATTCCTCGATGCAGTTGGCTAACAGCCAATTATTGACAAAGCCGCATGTCCGCTCCTCCCTGCCGACATGCGGCAACCATTTTGGGTTCGCATAAGTGACATCAACCTACTTTGGTCCACGCTTCAGCCCCTATTGGCTGCTCATTGCGCCGGCAGTGCTCGTGTTGCTCGCTCTGTATGTGGCTCCCGTCCTCAATATTCTGTTCTTGAGCGTAACGGACCCGAAGCCAGGTCTCGCCAACTATGCCAAAATTTTTGAGGGAGAGACCGTAGCGCGTCTGATCTGGACGACCATCCGGCTTTGTTTGATCACGACAGTTTTTGCAGTCACACTCGGCTATATCGTCGCCTATGCGCTGTCGCATGCACTCGCCCATGTGCAGCGCCGCATGATGGCGATCCTCCTCATCTCGTTCTGGATTTCTGTTCTGGTGCGCTCTTTCGCCTGGCTGATGCTGCTGGG
>JBJXGL010000132.1:0-35229 GCA_046160365.1 Aestuariivirga sp.
CGCCCCCGCAGCCAAGCCTTCCCGCCATCAGGCAAGAAATCCTCAACGCAATCGCACAACCGTCTCCGATGCGATGTCCGCACTGCAGGCGTAAACTCAATCCAGTAAATCTGCCAAAGTAGTGCTAAGGGTCTGACCGGAGAGTTGTTCGCTATCGCTCCCGGCAACTGGATAAACTGACCGATATCGCCATTGCTATCGGTGACCATGGACCATGTGAGCTGGGTGATCTCACCGGCTCGCAAGCCAGCCTTGACGCTCAGCATGATCATAACTTTGTTCCTCGCTCCGTGACGATGCCTAGCAACCGATGCCAACGCACGGCGCACGTCACTGGAGTGGAGGACCTTTGCAGGTTGTCCTTTCATGACTGTCCCCATTTTGTGGTGTCTTGTGGGAGTGCGAGGGGGCCAAATTGGAGGCCGAAAGTCCCAGCAACAAAATTCCAGCGAATCATGTAGACCATGTCAAAATATTGAAATATATGGCTTTTCACTTGTCGATTGCATGGGCTACCGAGCAATGCACCCTGCACTTCTAGACACGACTTGAGGAGTTTCGCGATCTAGCCACTAACAGCATGTCCTGTTTCTCGTGGTTGCTGAGTGGTTGTTGGTGAATTCCCGGAAATGCGTAACTTCAGCTAAATCATTGATATTATTGGTGGGCGATGTAGGACTCGAACCTACGACCCGCTGATTAAGAGGCCGCACTTCACCCTTGAAAATTCTAGCCTTTCCGAGATCAAAGGATGGGGCTCTTGGCGCAATAAGTTGTCTGGCTGATGCTTTTCTGGCGGCGACGTGCCCAACCAATCCGTCTCCACGCGGAAGAACGATACTCTGGCTGTGCTTGCGCCCAAGTCAGTCGATCAGCCGCACCACCGATTGGCTCGTCGAAACCACGGGCGCATATTTGGCTTTTGACTTGTCGTTCTTCACTTCCAGATAGGCATCGCCGCCAATGTCGATGGACTTGGCGATAATGGTTGTGACGGGCGATGCGGCACGGGTGTCCGACTCGCCCCAATACGTCAGAACGTGGTTCGGCAGATAGATCACGCCGCCAATCTTGAGATCGGCGCGGCCAGATATTGTGGAATTCTGTATGGGTTCGACGGCGGATGAGGCAATTACGATCCCAGCCATGGGGCCAGATGTGGCTGACTCGAGTCCAACGGTGCTCTTGCCGTCAATTTCCAGTTTCGCCCCCGCTCCTTCCAGGAAAATTCCAACGCCTTTTCCTGAAATTTTCGACTCTCCCCGCAGTATCAGGGGGCCGTCGCGCACCATGTAGACACCCGCGCTCAAGAAGATGTTCTTGGCACTAACCCGTAAACCGCCACAATACACGCCCGGATCGAGTTGAGCCGTCGTTTGGTCTATCCAGTCGTTGGAGTTGTGAGTGCAAGCGGAGGATGCAGGGGGAGTCCAATCTGCGAGAGGGTCTTCCACGGGGTTGCAGTTGCTTTCCGGCGTCGGGTTGACTTCAAATACGCTGGCGGAACTTGCTCGCCCCACTGCACAGATTTTCGAGGCCGAAACTTTTCCATTGCCGTCGAAGGTGATTGACTGTGCGCCGGACGCATTGGACCAGACAACGCAGTCTTTGGCTTTCATGGCACCATTACCTCTAAACCTGATGCCTGTTGTCTCCGACGGATCGAGAGACAGAATGCACACCGGCTGCTCGTCTGTTTCTGCCACAGCCACCGCGCGCACCGGGCTTTGGAAGTCTGAAATCCCCGCCAGTTTCAAAAAAACCGTGGGAACCACAAGGTCAGCCTCCACCGCAACAGAGTTTGAGACGGTGTCAATGGATGCATTCCAAGACACATCCGTGGAAACGCCGGCATAACGCAGGGAATCAGCCACGTGCTTGCGGACCATTTTTTCCTTTGCTGCTATCGATAGGGATGCGTTTTCAACCAGTGTTTTGGCAGCTCCAAGCGCTGCCGCGTCGATTTCGTTTTGAACAGCGGCACGCTTCGTGGAGAAGGTCAGGTAGTCGATGCTTCCGCCAGCCGCCAAAATCAAGACGGGGGCACTGAGGCCAAACATTAAGCCGACATTGCCGGATGCGGAGATTAAGAACTTCTGCCAGATCGACATTTGCCGGTCTTAGAAGATTCTGGTGAATTTTCGGTTTCCGTAAGAGCAAGAAAACCTTTAACTCACTGCAATCACTAAATTTTTAGGAAAAGCTTAGGCAGATTGCGCGCGGTCAACCGGATATTGATAGGTTGAAGGGTATCAGAATGCATGTTCAATCGCATTCAGGTCCTTTTAGCGCTTATCGGGGCAGCGATCTTCGCTTTGGTTGGGGCCTATGGCGCGGTGCTTTATGCGGGAGCTGTTGAAGCCGATGCCACACAAGACAGCCGCAATCGGGCCCTGATTGCGGGCGAGCTTGAGTCCCACCGCATTGACACACGGGAGTCACTTGAAGCCTTGGCGGTTTCAGATGCTGTCTTTGCGGCGGCGCAAAGCAACAACAGCGCGCAACTCACGAAGCTACTCTGCGACCATACCGATTCAAGCGGCCGCTTTTCAACAATCGGCGTTATGTCGTTTTCTGGGCAAGCCCTGTTCCTGTGTGAAAGCGGTCAGGTCAAATACCCGGGTGAGAATGACTATGTCTTCGAACTACCCCGGAAACTCTTGCAGCAGGAATTCGATGGCTTTCTTGGTGAGCAGAACAGCTACCGTTCTATCTTGCCAGAGTTTCAATTCACCGAGTTGTATGCGGACGTTGCAGGCCGTCACTATCTGATCGGCGCGGCAGTCTCTGCTCCCGAAAGCAAACGCGCTATGCCTGCCGCCTATCGGCCCGCCATTGTTTTCGGGTTCGCCGGTATGCGCAATATGTTGAGGGAGCTTGATGAGCGACTTGGAACTGGCGAGTTGCGTCTCGCACGCGCGGATGGCGAGCGATCAAACGTCAGCCTGCCCATTGGCGGCGGAAACCATGGCCAGGCCATGGCTGTAGTTTGGACAGCATCTCATGCGTTCCGCGACCAGCTGTTGCGCTTTGCACCGCCCATCGTGTTGCCGTCGGTGGCCGTACTCCTGTTGATCGGCTACTTCCTCACCCGCATTGAGAGGTCGCGGGCTACTTTGCTGGCCAGTGAAACCCGCATGCGGCACATGGCGCTGCACGACGAACTCACCGGATTGCCGAACCGGACCCATTTTCAGGATTTGCTGGCTCAGGCCGTCGCTGATACGTCCAACGGCAAGCTCTGCTATGTCGCCGTTTTCGATGTTGACTATTTCAAGTCGGTCAATGACACGCATGGACATGATGTTGGAGACATGCTCCTGGAAATGATCGCGATGCGAGCCGTTGCTGCTCTTGGACCTCAGAATTCCGTGGCGCGGCTTGGTGGGGATGAATTTGCTGTTATTCTTAGAAATGTGCGGGATAACAGTGAGGCCTTCAAGCTTCTGAGCGCTATGGGAAAATCGATTGCAGGAGCGATGCACATTGGCGCCATTCAGATCAACCCGGGCGTCAGCATCGGGGCTGCACCCATAAGAAGCAATGCGCGAACAGCCACCGAAATCATGAAACGCGCCGACCTTGCGCTATATGAGGTCAAGGCCCATGGTAGAGGGCATTGCCGTCTGTTTTCCGACGAGTCCGCTTTTCGTGTCCAGGAAGCCTCTGCCGCTGGCCTTTACTAGCCCATGCCTATAACTGAAGTCCCAAGGAAACAACGAGACTAAACAACCAGCCAAACACTGTTAGCCGCTCCACAAGAGGCGTGCGATTTCCTTGAAGCCGGGGCGCATGTCGTCACGGATGAAGCTGTCGGACGCTTCCCGGCCGAGAGCGGCGCTGAGCGGATGGAGACCAAGCCCCGCTGCTTCTGCAAGCGCAAACGGAACGCCCCTGAGGCCTGATCGCTTCAGTGCGTTCAGGAGGTTGAATCCGTCAAGGAGCAGATTGCGGCTTTTTAGTCCTGCCGTATAGGCTATTGCGGGATGGCGGAGATCCTTCGTCATGAGGTCGTAGAGAAGATTCGGAAAGTCGACACCGGCGAACGCCGGCAGGCCGATCGAACCCCAAGCCCGCGCGTTGATTTCAAGAAGCGTCCAGCGGCCACTCGCTCCGTTGTGCCGGAACTCGAACATACAAAGGCCGGTGTGGCGCGTATGAGCGCAGATTTTCGCGCAGTCGGCCAGCAAGCCGGGATTGAGCGCTTCGCTCACCCGGAAAGAACTCGCGCGTCCACGACCCTCACGCAACCGCCGGTGCTGGAACGCCTGAAGGATTTCGCCATCCGCCGCGAGTACTGAGAGGCCGCCGCCGTCGCCCGCGAAGTAGCCCTGTACGAGCCAGCGCTCCCGCTCGCCAATTCCCTTGAGCGCCCGTTCTATATCGCTGGCGGTGTCAGCAATCACAACGTCACCGGCGCTGTCGAGGCGGTCGATCCAATAGGAGCGCCTAGCCTTGATGACGAGCGGCAGGCCGAACTCCGCGGCCAACCCCACCGCGCCATCCGACGCAGTGAGCAACCGCGCGGGCGGGGTCGAGATTCCGAGTTCAACGCACATCCGCTGTGTCGCCGCCTTGTCGAAGAACCGGTCCATCGTATCCGCGGCCGGTATAGCGAGACGATGCCCGGAAAACCGGGCCCGGTGCCGGTCCATCATCAGGATCGTGGGATCGGTACAGGGTATAGCGAGGTCGATGCGATGACGGTCGAAGAGTCCTAGAACCGCGTCTACCCACGCTTCGGCGCCCGCGTCATAACGAGGCACGGAATGGATAGCCGCAATATAACGTGAGGTAAGCGCTGGCGCTTGGCGATCGAAGGGAACGGCATGGACCGTGAGACCACGGTGGCCCAGCGCTCGGACCATCGTCAGAAACACCCGCATATCGTCGCCGAAGACGAGTACGTTGCCGGACAGCGTCATCGGCCTGAGCCTCCGGGCGATCCGCTTGCGGTTGAGAATGCATCAAGCATTCCCAATGCATACTCATCGAAACTTACCGCTTATTGAACAAGGATCGCCGTTCTGGAACACTCGTCGCCGTCCGAAGCCCCGCACGATGGCCCGGTAGTCCGGGTCATGCACCTCATCGCCTGGCTCAAGGCGAAGAACCAGATCTTTGGGCTGGCCGATCAACTTGTGGTCAGCATGACGAGCTTTGTCACCATGATCGTGATCGCGCGTGCTACCGATGTGGCGCAACTTGGCCTCTATTCCATCGCCGTGTCGGTGCTCGTGATGGCGCTGACGGTGCAGGATTCCCTCGTCACCCGGCCGTACTCGATCCAGATCCTCTCTCCCTCGGGAACACCGGAAGAACATGGGTTCAGCGCGCTATTGCTGAGTTGGGGGCTCGCTATCGCCGCACTTCTCGTCGCTCTGTCGGTTGCATTCGCAGTTTCGCTCTCGGGCCGGGACCCGGCAGAGGCCATACTTGCGCTTGCCATCGCTTGCGCCCTGCCTTTGGCGCTTTTTCGCGAGTTTGGACGGCGCTATTCTTATGCCAATCTCAAGACATACCGCGCCTTTATGGTCGATGCCGTGGCCGCAGGCGCAACGCTTATGCCGATGGCCTACCTCGGGTGGATGGGCAGGCTCGACGCTGCAAAGGCAATTTTGATCATCGGGTTTGGCGCGGGACTTTCCGGTACGCTGTGGTTCCTGAGGCGGCGGAGCGCTTTCCGCTACAGCCGCCCAGCGCTCAACCAAACTGCCCGGCGCAGCTTCGGCCTAGGGAAATGGCTGCTTTTCGGTCAGATCGCCATGCAGCTCCAAGGGTATGCCATCCACTGGATCACCCTGGCAGCAGCCGGTGCGGCGGTAACCGGCACCTATGCGGCATGCCTGAGTATCATTGGCCTCGCCAATCCGTTCGTTTTCGGCTTTCTCAACCTGCTAACACCTAAATCCGTGCGCACGCTAAAGCACCGGGGGCCACGCGAATTGCGCCGGGAAGTGTTACGCGATTCGCTGATGCTCGGCGGCATGATGGCGCTGTTCACCATCTTCATCTATTTCGCCGGCGAGACCGTGATGGTACTCATCTACGGTGGTGGCGCCTACGCCAACCAGGGTGAAGTTTTGACGGTTCTCTCGCTCGCATCGGTTGCTGGTGCGATTGGCTCTTTCGGCGCGCCCGCGGCGATTGCGCTGCAGAGCGCAGAACGCGGCAAGGCTACCGCGGCCATCGCCACCTTCACCTGTATTGCGGGAATCGCCATCTCGTGGATGCTCATCGCTCGGGCTGGGCTCATCGGTGCGGCATGGGGCTTGCTTGTCACTGAAGTCATCGGCGCTATCGGGCGCTGGGCCCTGTTCGTGCGCATCGGCTTCGAGAAACCGCACGTACCCAAGGGCTCGCCGGACTGACCCCTTAAGGACCCGTCATGCAGCAACCGCACAGTTTGACACTCACCGCCATCTTCGAAGCGCTGGACCGCGCCGGAATTGCTTACTGCGTCACCCACGGTTTCGAGGGCTACCCTGAGTGCATTGGCCGGGATGTCGATTTGATCGTCGCAGAGAACGTGTCGGCAGAAAAACTCAATCGCCTCCTCGCGGAGTGCGGGGCGAAGGCCGGGGCCCGTATCGTGCGCCAAAACGGGCAGCACTTCGTGCTCCTGTGCGAGGCGGCGGGCAGACTGCCAAAATTTCTCACTCTCGATTTCGATTCGTCTTTCGACGTGCTGGGCGTTCCGTTCCTCCATGCGGATGTGATCTTGCAGACGCGCCGGCGGTTCAAGAGTTTCTGGATTCCTGAACCGGGCACCGAGTTTTCCTTCCGCCTCGCCCGTGGCATCAGCAAACACACGTTAACTCCTGCCAATGCCGACCGGCTGCATGCGCTGTTACAGGAAGATCGCACAGCCTGTTCAGCGTCGCTGAACGGCATCTGGGAAGCGGATTCTCGCGACATGCTCATCGCCGCGGCCGAAACCGGAGATTGGCAGCCTGTGCTGAGGGCGCTTTCTTCTCTGCACGGCGAACTCTATGGCCGATGTGCACCCTCGCGCGGTCCGTTTCTCGCACACTGGCTAGGGGCGCTAGGCCGCCGGATCGAGAAACTATCGGGGTCCCGGGGATATCATCTCGTCTTGCTTGGCACCGACGGCGCTGGAAAATCATCCGTGATCGCCGAACTCGAAGCCACGGCGGCTACGGCCTTCTCGCACGTCGAGGTGCTTGGGTTCCCGGCGATCTCGAACCTTTGGAAGCGCGGATCCCGGAACACCTCGACGCCACACAATCTTACGAAGCGCGGCGCAGCCATCTCGTCTCTGCGCGCCCTGTTCTGGCTCGCCTACAATCTCGCGAGCCACGTGACGTTGCGCTTGGCGAAAGCGCGCGGAGTTTTGATTTTGAACGACCGGCACTACCTGGACATTCTCGTCGATCCGGTGCGTTACCGCTATGGCGGCCCGGCCTGGCTATTGCGCTTAGCCGGGATGGCGGCGCCTGAACCTGATGCTTTCGTACTCTTGAACGGTCCCCCCGAAGTCATCCACGTGCGCAAGAAGGAATTGCCGCTCGAAGAAACGGCACGGCAATGCCGCGACTATCTGGAACTTGTCCGGTTGCAGACCCGCGGCCACACCGTTAACGCGGCGCAATCTTTCAATGGGGTTATGCACGACATCTACGGCATCGTCTTTCCGGAGAAAGCGGCGGCGGCGAACCCTACTTGCGCCCCAGCCACGACTTCACCCGCCGCTTCGCGTCGCGCTTGAAGCGGTCACCAGCCGCGAAAAGCGTGAGCCGTTGCGCGCCGCCCCGCCCGGCTGTCGAAAATGCGAGGTCGCTGACCCGGACCCGACCGGGCCAAAGATCATCGATGACGTGCGGGCCGTTCGTGGCGGAGTCGAGCCGCCCGCTCCAGCCCTCGGTCAGGTAGCTTTTCAGCAGCTCCACGTCGAGCAGATGGCTTGCGCCAAACGAAGCAAACTCCTCGTCATAAGCGGTCTTCACCGAGAAACCGGTTTGGCCTGCAAACACGGTGACGGCGGCGGCGACGGAACGGTCATCGAGCTTGAGCAAGTCGATACGGCATTCACCCGGTGTGTTGCTGGTGAACGCCCTCCGCGCGAAGGCTCGGCTGTCGTCGTTGCAATCGAGCGCGGTGCCGCGCTTGCCCTTCCATCCCTTCGCTTCGAGCCGCAGAAACGTCTCAAGGGCCTCGGCGAGGCTCGCGCCCGATTTGCAGGACTCGACGCTGACACGGCCCTTTTCCTCAAGACGCCGACGCCGACGCGCCAGCTTGCGCCGGAGATCGGAAGTCAGGTGCAACTTCATGTGCGCGTCGAATGTATCGCCTTGGGAAAGGCTGGCGCGGTCGAAGCCGCCGAGCCATGTGGACGGGATTTCCAGCCGGGCAAGCGCCGCGCCGAGCGCGGCGCAGGCCGGGCCGTCCCGATTGAGGACAGACAACACCCACTCGCCGCGTCTGAGCATGCCAAGCACTTCGATCAAGCCCTGAGCCGCCGCGACAGCATGGTCACGGTCGAGAAGCGGCGTGGTGCTGTAAGTGTAATCACTCTGCCAGGCCTTGCCAGCGGCTTGGAGCCCCGGCACTGCAAGATTGGAAATCTGTACAGGAAGCAAGCCGATAAGCCGGTCATTTCTCCAAACCGTCGCAAAGTGAACGTCAGACTTTGCCTCTACCGTATCGAGCAGCGCCAGCGCGTATTTTGGCGAATAGTAAACGTTGTCCTCAATGCTGTGCGCCGCAAGTTCATTCCAGTCTGCAAGACGGTTTCGCATGTCCTTGAAGGTTAAGACTGCGGCCGCAGTGTTCCCCGCAGCGGTCGAACCGGCCACCGGCAGCAAGCGGTGTTTATGCAGCATCAAGGTGTCCATGGTGTTCCACACATTGGCGTCATCGCGCCTTGAGCGCTGGCGCCGCCCAATACCTGAACTGGCGTGCACGATGCAGGAGTGTTTGCCGCTTGGCGATGAAGTTTTTGAACGCGATCGCCTTTTTGAGGCTCGGCACAACCAGCCTGCCGCGACCTGAGACAGGTAGCATGGTCGTAAAAAGCGTGGTTGCCATTTCGCACCAATCGCGCTTGTAAGACTCATCGCCAAGCGACAGGTCGAAGTACCTGACGCCTTGAGAACAGCAGGTTTTGAGCAAATGCATGAATAGGTGTAGCCCTGGCGAATGGGCGGCATAAGGGCCTTCTTTGATGGCGATCTGGTAAAGAACCCATACATCCGCATTGCGGAACCCGTAGGCGATGGCGATAGGGTCTTGATCGAGGCGCAGCGCAGCCACCCATGCTCTGCCGGCACAGTGAGTGCCAAAATAGTCGGTGAGAAAAGCCGCGGCCTCAGTGGATGAAAGTGGGTTCGCATTGCGGCGTCTTGCCAATTGTACAGATTTGAATTCGAGCTCGCGGGCGACGAGACGGCGCGCCTCGTCGGGGTCTTCGCACAGTCCGATCTCGACGGTGCCGAGCCGGGAGAGCGCATTGAGCTTCTCTTTCAGCCGCCGCCGCGTCTTGGAACTGCGTTTCGAGCGGTAGTAGTCATCCCAGGAAGGCCCGAGTTCCGTTGCATGGGACTGAACGTGATGGGGCAATGCAGCTTCGCCAACGAAGGGATTGGCTACAGCTCCATAGGAACCGGGCTGTTTCTGCAGGTAGACGACGTCCACAAGGCCGAGTTTTTCAACTGACTTAGTTAACAGCACGCCGACCCCGGCCGGTGTCAGCACAGGGAGCAGTGCGGGATCTATTATAGGACCGCAATAGTCGTTGAAGCTATCTCCGCGCCATCTGAGAAAACGGACACCGTGCTTCACGGAAAGGCTCAGCGGCAGCACCAACCCGAGTTCTCCGGCGCGATAAACCAGTACGGTTATCGGCATCTCGGCCTTTGCTGAGGCGGCGCTGCGCTGCCAGCAGTCGAGCCAGGCTTGGCTCTGGAAGGCGGTCATAACCCATCTCTCCTCCAGACGGGCAATTGTGGCTCTGAGCTCCACAGACAACGGACCGGTATAGACATCAATCCGGTCCAGACCGCCACATCCGATCAAGGTTCCGGGCGTGGCCTCAGCCGCACCCGGGAGTTTGGAAACATCAAGTGTGGCGGCGGATCGTGGCTCAGAGTTCATGACGGCCGTCGAAATAACAGGTTTTGGTTAAGGACGTCGGTGCGGCGAAACGCGTTAGAGACACACCAGCCACGCCATGGCGGAGTCCTATTTCCAAGTTTCCAGCCTCGGGACACTGCCGCCCGAACTCGGCTCCCGACGGATCACCTTTCCGCCTGCCACATTCAAACAACCATTTACGGTTGAAGTACTGTGGAAGCAAGGACGATGCCAGGGGCGGTTTCGTTAACGCTGATTAACGGCTCATCGGCAAGTTCCGCCCTCTGACGCCACACTTACGCCATCACTGCTGACAAGGCGTTCAGGAGGGCATGGTTAGCCGTGCTATTGATGCGTGCCGTTTGCTCCGCGGTGGGCATTTCCATCCGCCGCTTCTTGATGAACTCGTAGTGCTTGGAGAGTATCGTTCTAGGGTTGCCGGAAAACCGTCGCTTGGAATAATCACCGATGACATCCGCACCAATGACGGCGTGGCGCGCGCCGATCTCTCCGATCAGCGACAAGAGGTAAGGCAGCCGCATGAGGCCCTGGCTCCAATTGGTAATGGCCTCGTCGCGGACGAGGACATCCTTGTCGATGGTGAGATACACCGCATCGGTCTTGATGCGGGTGAGCAGGTAGTCGAGAAAATTCTGCTCACCCATGGCCTTGATGGTCTTCCAGTGCAGATGGCGGCCGATCTGCTCGAAGCTTGGCCCCACACCGTAGTGATGGCTGACGCTGCTCGGCGGATGATCGTAGGGATAGAGTTCGAGCTTGCCCTCGGAAAGCAGTCGCAGATTGGCGAGCCGCGGTTCGGGCAACACGAGATCGCGGCTGCACACGCCGAGCGTGATGACTTTCTCGACTTTCGCATCCTCAAGCGCGCGGTTGACCCATGAGCCGCAATGGGTACCCTTTTCGAACCGGACCCAGTCCGGGTGATTGTCGACATGGATCACCGTGACCGGCCCCTCATGGTGTTCCAACGACGAGGCCTGCAGCAGCGTGGTGACATGGTGAAAATCGCCAGAGCCGACGAACATGAGCCGCGGTTTGGAACTGCCGTTCAACGCCAGCGCCAATTTCTCCCGGAGAGCCCGAAGCTGGTCGTGAGATCCCCAAACTCTGACCGCGCTGCCGTCACGCCGCACATCGACATGGCGCGCGCAGGACTTATCGCAAACCCGCACGAAATCTGGCTGTGCATCGAAAGCGTCATCGAACTCCAGAAGGCAAAGCTGCATTCCGTGGGTCCTCTCACCGTTGCATGCGTGGCTGGGCCTCGGCCAAATCATCTGCATGCACAAACTGGGCCGGGGCAGGCCCGCGCGGCCAGCCATGACAGCGATTGCTTAACGATGCTTGGAAGATCTTTAGGCCCCGCCCCCCGACCAGATTTGCCGCTCCAAGCTTGAACTCGCAACCGAATGTCCGCCTCTGCATGTGAACCCTTTAGTTCCATTAAACACCCTATCTCGGTGTCCACGGAACCGGCAGCAGGCCAGATGACCTCTTTGGTCATCGGCACCTTAGGTATCCGGCGCTCCCACTTGTTCTTGGTGAAGCCCTCCGAAACGTGACCCAGTCGCCTTTGATCCATGAGCAACGGGCCAAGTAATATCTCCATAACGCGTCCGGCGAGGATCGAAGAGAGATGGCTTTGCCGTCCCAAAGGCCTGCCTCTTGGTTGCTCCCACCAGCACGTAAGCTCGCATGGGTGAACACCCCCCCAAAAGAGACTAGAAAGAGACTAAGAGGTTTGCTTGTTTTTGTCTAACTATTTGATTTTGTTGGTGGGCGATGTAGGACTCGAACCTACGACCCGCTGATTAAGAGTCAGCTGCTCTACCACCTGAGCTAATCGCCCGTGCGCCCGGGCGTCCGGGGCAACGGGGCGGGTCTATAAGGGCCTTGTCCCGCCCTGTCCACCACTTTCCCTGCTGGCTTACTTCCACGGCCTTGTGCTGCTCCCGCAGTTGCGCGGGTGCGGTATCCGCAGGGCAAGCGGGGGCGGAGTGACATTGCCCTTATCCGGCCTTCGGCCACGCCGTCTCGCGCGCGGGCGCTGTTGTTCGCTGCCGTCCGTTTTGCAATCCCCAACCCTGTCATTCGCCGCTTCATGCGGCGAACCCATCGCTATGGGAATGTGGCTAAAACTCAAGCCGCCCTGCATTATGCCTTGCCGCACATAGTTTCGCCGCATGAAGCGGCGAATGACAGGGCGGGGGACAGTGGAGAGCATTCATCCGTAGGCGGAGCAATGGATCCGGTCTCGCGCGCCCGCTTCGCTGGGGCGTTTGGACGGGATGATGGGTCGGAGATTGCGCAAAGACCCCTGCCCCAAGCTTTGCGAGGATGAACTGGTTGCTTCATTTATGACGGATCAATTTGTCTTCCGGTTCTCCGGGAACATAAGTGATCACCACACCCCTGCAACGGATCATTCCATCCATGCCGTAGCACGGATCAAGGTGCAATTCGAAGTCATCGTCGGTTGTGTTGAAATCGTAGTACGATAAAACCCTCGGATCTCCTGCTGCGCGCCGGATGTCGAGGTCACCGATTACGTTTTGTTGGCTGAAACCATCGAGTTGAAGGAAAACGATCTCGTGTAGTTCGAAGGTGACGACCGCTTTGTGCAGCTGCTTGAAGTACATTTTCTCATCAACACTTCCATCTCCCACCCAAGTGTAAATGCGCAAATGGCTTGGAGCGCGGCGATTGAGATGACACGAGACGATTTCGGCATCATGGAAACTCGGCACCTTGCCGAACCATGCAAACAACTCGGGTCCGCCGGGAAGAGAGCGGTATACAGCTTCCAGTTTTTCGAAAGATTCGATCATCGAGAAAGGTTGCCATGCGCTTGACGTGCATCGCAAGCCGTTCTCACTTTGGAGCAAATGACGGAATGGCTGAGCAAGCCACGCAAAGCGGGTTTCCAAGTCCCGCGCTGGGCGCGGGTTTGGAATGACGAAGGAAAGCAGGTCGGTACAAGCGGAGACACCCCCTCCCCGCCTTCGGCGTGAGGGAGAGAATTTTTGCTTCGGAAATGCGTGCTTCATCCCATTTCGTCATTCCAGCAAGCGCCGCGGAGCGGCGCGCAAGCTGGAAACCCGCTTTCGTGCCGTGTGAAAGAAAGCTGGGTTCCATCTCGCGCGGCACTGCGTGCCGCTTGGATGGAATGACGGTGGGAGGGTTGGAGGTGTGCGCTTGGCGTGGGGCTTATGGCTGGGCATGGGCGCGATGGTGCGTTGGTTGTGCCCGATGGGCGGGAGAGGGTAAGTGCGGGCTTGGTGACGAAGGGCCCTCTTCCGGCCTTCGGCCACCCCGGATCAAGTCCGGGGCAGGCTCTTCTCCCGTCCTGCGGACGGGAGAACGCGCAAAGGGCCAGATCATCCGTAGGCGGAGGAATGGGTCCCGTCTCGCGCGCCCGAGCACGCCACACGCGGAAATCGGCAATTAGTTTCACCTTGCACCTAAGATCACCAACCGCGAGTGAGTGGTGAGGCGTCTCCGGCACTGATTGATTGGTGCCGTCAAATAACCAGGAGGCGCCACATGAATTCGCCGAGACGCGATCCAACCGGCAAATTGACTGACGCGGAATTTCTGTTTTTCGTTCACAAGTGGGGAACCGAATTTCTGGAGATCTGTGCGAGGCGCAAGATGAAGAAAGTTGAAAAGCCGCTGCGCGACATGATCTGCGCCATTGACGCAACGCTTCAAGAGTGCAACGCGGGCCGCTTGAACAGTTGCGCGTTGAGGAATCAGGGCGTCGCCGAAGCCATCGTTAGCCGACATATTCAGAAAATGTTCGGGTAAGAGCAGCTGGCCGTCTCAAGGCTCCGTGCGGGTCGAGAGCTCAAGGGGACGTCCATCCCCTTCAGCCACCAGCTGCACGAACTGCCGCGCAATTTCGAGACGTTCGGCGCGCGTGAGACGAAACTTCTCGCGCCGCTTCAGGCTGTGATCCGCCGCCATGGCACATGCCTTCAAGGACGGCGCAACCGCCTTCAGGCTTCTCTCGCTCGCCATGATTCCGAGGACCTTGGTCACGTCCTTGATGAACTCCAAGAGCTGAAGGTCACTCAGCCTCTTTTCGTCACCCTCGACGACATCGCCATCCTTCAGAACGATAAGTTTTGTTGTCATCCCAACACCGGGACTTACGCTAGAGCACGTACCGTAGCGTCGTTTAGTCTTGTCTGGTTGCAATTCATCTCTGACGTTAACCCCAATCGATTAAGATTCCAAAAGCCGGAATAGTGTTCAAACGGCTGATTTCGGGATATTATTTGATGAAAGTATCCTAGCGTTAGGTAATGATTTTACTACCTTAACGTTGTGTGATCTCACTAGGCTTGAACAACCTATCACCGCCATCTCTGGACGGGATGACGGGGGAAAAGGGTGATGCAAGCGGAGACACCCCTTCCCCGCCTTCGGCGGTACTCCTCCACGCCTTCGGCGTGAGGGAGAGATATTGTCAGTATACGGATAAATTCTCTCCCCCAACTTGTTGGAGGGCGAGCCCTCGCGAGCGCGGCGATGTCATCGGAGCCGGAGGCGGCGAGGAGGTGTGCGTCACAGCGCATCTCGCGCGGCACTCTCGTGCCGCTTGGATGGAATGACGGTGGGAGGGCGGGGGCACGCATATGACGCAGGGCTTCTGGCTGGGCTTGGGTGGGATGATGCGTCGCTTGTGCCCTCTCCTGCGCTTGCGCGGGATAGGGTGCCCGAAGGGCGGGAGATGGCAAGTGCGGGCCCGGTGACCGCGGGCCCTCATCCGGCCTTCGGCCACCTTCTCCCATGGCTTCGCCACGGGAGAAGGCGAAAAGGTGCCGGTCTCGCGAGAGACCGGCGGCATGTTTCATCGTCTAGCGCTTAGTGCGCCCTTGCGCCTTCCGAAGCTTTTTCCGCCTGCGCTCTTGCGGCGGCGGCGGCTTCTTCGGCTTCCTCGTCCCAGGCGATCGCCTCCGGCAGGCGCACCAGAGCGTGTTTCAGGACATCGTCCATGCGGGCGACGGGGATGATTTCCATGCCTGACTTTACGTTGTCCGGAATCTCGGCCAAGTCCTTCGCGTTATCCTCGGGGATCATGACCTTCTTGATGCCGCCGCGCAGAGCCGCGAGTAGCTTCTCCTTCAAGCCGCCGATGGGCAGCACGCGGCCGCGGAGCGTGATCTCTCCGGTCATCGCCACGTCCTTGTGGACCGGAATACCCGTCATCACCGAAACGATGGCGGTCACCATGGCGACGCCGGCGGACGGGCCATCCTTTGGCGTGGCGCCTTCCGGCACATGGACATGGATGTCCTTCTTGTCGAAGACGGGCGGTTTAACGCCGATCAACGTCGCGCGCGATCGCACATAGGATGAAGCGGCGGAAATCGACTCCTTCATCACATCGCGCAAGTTTCCGGTGACCGTCATCTTGCCCTTGCCCGGCATCATCAGCGCTTCGATGGTGAGAAGCTCGCCGCCGACTTCGGTCCAGGCGAGGCCTGTCACTACGCCCACCTGATCCTCGGCGTCGATCTCGCCGTGCTTGAACTTCGGCACGCCGAGATACTGATTGACGATCTCGGGGGTCACCTTGATCTTCTTCTTCTTGCCGATCATCAGATCACGGACGGCTTTGCGCGCGAGCGTGTTGATCTCACGCTCGAGATTGCGGACGCCCGCCTCACGAGTGTAGCGGCGCACGGCTTCGTACATCGCTTCGCTGGTGACCTCGAACTCCTTCTTCTGCAGGCCGTGATGCTCCATGACCTTGGGCAGCAGATGGCGCTTGGCGATCTCGATCTTCTCCTGCTCGGTGTAACCGGCGATGCGGATGATCTCCATGCGATCGAGAAGCGCTGGCGGGATATTGAGCGTGTTCGCCGTGGTCACGAACATCACGTTCGAGAGATCGTATTCGACCTCGAGATAGTGGTCCATGAACGTGGCGTTCTGCTCGGGATCGAGGACCTCGAGAAGTGCGGCCGACGGATCGCCGCGGAAATCCATGCCCATCTTGTCGATCTCGTCCAATAGGAAGAGCGGATTGGACTTCTTCGCCTTCTTCATCGACTGGATGACCTTGCCGGGCATCGAGCCGATATAGGTGCGGCGGTGGCCGCGGATTTCGGCTTCGTCACGCACGCCGCCCAAGGACATGCGGATGAACTCGCGGCCCGTCGCCTTGGCGATGGATTTGCCAAGCGACGTCTTGCCGACGCCTGGAGGGCCGACGAGGCAGAGGATGGGGCCTCTCATCTTGTTGGTGCGGCTTTGCACCGCGAGATATTCGACGATCCGCTCCTTCACCTTGTCGAGACCGAAATGATCGGAATCGAGAACGTTCTGGGCAAAGTTGAGATCGCGCTTGATCTTGCTCTTCTGGCCCCAGGGGATGGAGAGCAACCAGTCCAGATAATTGCGCACCACCGTTGCTTCCGCCGACATGGGCGACATCTGGCGGAGCTTCTTCACTTCGGCGTCGGCGCGCTCGCGGGCTTCCTTGGAGAACTTGGTATTCTTGATGCGGTTCTCGAGCTCGGACATTTCGTCGCGCTCTTCGCCGTCGCCCAGCTCCTTCTGAATGGCCTTCATCTGCTCATTCAGATAGTACTCGCGTTGGGTCTTCTCCATCTGGCGCTTGACGCGGCTGCGGATGCGCTTTTCGACCTGCAACACCGAAATCTCGCCTTCCATCAGCGCGAAGGCCTTTTCGAGGCGCGCCTGCACCGATTGCATTTCGAGAAGCTCCTGCTTCTCGGCAATCTTGATGGCGAGATGGGCGGAGATGGTGTCGGAGAGCTTGGCGTAGTCGGAAATCTGGCCAAGGGTGGCGAGTATTTCCTGCGGCACCTTCTTGTTGAGCTTCACGTAGCTTTCGAACTGGGAGACCGCGGTGCGGGCGAGTGCCGCCGTGTCGCGTTCGTTCTCGACCACGCTCGGGACGGTGACGACGTTGGCTTCGAAGAAATCGGGCCTGGCGCTGAAGCTGTCGATGCGGGCGCGCTCGATGCCTTCGACGAGGACCTTCACGGTGCCGTCGGGGAGTTTCAGGAGTTGCAGAACTTGCGCGAGCGTACCGGTGTTGAAGATGGCATCCGGCGCCGGATCGTCATCGGCCGGATTGCGCTGGGCGACGAGCAGAATGCGCTTGTCCTCGCGCATCACCTCTTCCAGCGCCTTGATGGACTTCTCGCGCCCCACGAACAGCGGCACGATCATGTGCGGGAAGACGACGATGTCGCGGAGAGGAAGGACGGGGATCAGTTCCGGCGCTCCGCCGGTCGAGGTGGCCTTGGCTGGCTTGTTTGTCATTCTTTTGTCCTTTCGGGAGGCAAGGCCGCCGTGTGGCCCGCCGCAGTCACTAACGTCAGGAGCTGCAAGCCTGAATCACGCGCATCATACGCACAACTCGACACGAATACAGCCCGAGCCTGACAGTGGAAAATGGATGCGAGGTTAACGAATTTCAATATGTTGCCGTCAGGACGCGGATTTCAGTCCTGCGGCAGTCAGGTTTTCCAAGAGAATCGTGGCGGCATCCTTGGAAAGGCCCAAGGCCATGAGTTCCGCCAAAGGGTCCTTGGAATAACCCGGAGCAGTCTTGAGAAGAGCGGAAATGGCGGATTTTGCGGCTTCTTGGTTGCCGGCGCGAGAAGCCGCGATGGCGACCGGGATAAGCGCCTGGGCGGAGTGTTCGCCTGTCAAGCGGCGGGCGACCGCATCGGCAGCTTCGAGGCGGCCGCTGTTGTTGGCGGCGAGGAAAAGGCAGAACAAATGCCAGGGCGGCGGCAGGATGTTGAGCTGGGCGGCGCGCGCCGCATAGGTCTCGCCTTCTGAATAGCGGCCGCGGTAGATGAGGGCACAGCCGTAGTCCGCCAGAACATCGCTGTCATTGGGATTGAGCTGAACCGCAAGCGCGCCCGCCTGCAATGCTTCGGCATAAAGGCCGCGCAGGAGATTTGCTTCCATGAGGATTTGCTGGCTGCCCGCGCTGTCGGGCTTCAGGGCCACGGCGCGCTGGGCGGCTTTGACCACATTTCCGGTAAGGACGGCGCCGCCTTTTCCATCGCGGACCTGCTCGGCATACATGTAGCCGAGCAGAATATGAGCGATGTAATTGCCGGGTTGGTCGGCGACGATGCGTTCGAGACACTGCGCAATTCCGGGCGCGGTATGGGGGCGCGGGTCCTGGAAATATTCGTAGCCATCGAGCAGGCAGCGTTGCGTTGGGGTCTTGGCGGGATCGCGCAGCAGCTCCGAATAGAGCACGCCATAGGGCTGGCCAAGGGCCGAGGCGAGCTTGCGGTTGGCGTCGAGCAACTCGTAGCTGCCAATTGCGTCTTCCGGGATGGTCGAGCGGTTGCTCCATACGATCTCGCGGCTCGGCTGGCGCACGAGTCTTGATGTCATGATGATGGCATTTGGAATTCCAGTGAATTCCAGATCGAGGCGGAAGGCGCTGCTGTTGGTTCCCTTTTCCTCCGACGATTGGATGATGGCGAACTCGTCGAAGCGGGAAAGGTTCGCGGCCAGCGAAGACTCGAAGAGTTGCGGCGAGAACCAGGACGGGATTTGGCGTTCCGATGCGAGGTGGATCGAAAGCGAGGGCATGCCGAGCGGGTTCGGATCAGCGTGGCGGCCGAGCCAGCCCTGGTTGAAAGCGAACAAGGTTCCCAGTCCGGCAATGGTCAGGAAGACGAGACTGGCAATCGCCATCGGCCACGGAGACTTTTTCGATGCCTTGGGCAGCTCGAGTGGCTGCGCTGGTTGAGCGATAACCGGAGCCACCGCGCCAGGCACGATGTCCGGAATGTAACTGCCGACTGGCAAGGAGATGCGCATCGAGTCGTCGGCCTGTGGATTGGCGTAGTAGATGAGCAACGCCTGACGCAGCCTTCCCGCTTGCACGCGCACGATGGGATCGTTCTGCGGATCAAAATCGGGCGGGCGGCCCAAAGCTTCCGTGGCAATCGAATACGCCTTGATGCCCCCGGTATCGCCGGCGAGTTTCCGCTTCACGATGTAGTTCAGAAAGGCCGCAAGCTGCGGCGAACCGGTGAACTCAGGCGTCGCCAGAATCCTTTGCACATGCGCCAGAACCGCACCGGATTCCAATTTTTCTGCAGCCTCGATTGAAGCCATTACCCCTGCCCTCTGGGCGGGCCGCGGACCGTCCCGGAGGTTCCATTTAACATGTTACTTACACCCCGTAACCTGCCCAAGGCGTCAACTCGCACCTATTTTGCGATCAGTCCGGTGCGTGAGTCCGCAACGCCAAGCCGTGCCTCCGCCCATCAATCTCAGGAAACAGCAATCGTGATGACGCCAATCGCCGACGACATACTCATGGCTGCGACCGCCACTCCGGCGGAAGCCGACGCCCTGCTCCGCTGGCTCTATCCAGCACTCTCCGAGTGGCCGCGCCCGGCATGGCATCTTTGGCTCGTCAATGCCACCGACCGCGCCAACCCAAAGGTGGCGCTGATCGACCGGACTGGCCGCCCCAAGGAATGGCAGAGCGTAGATCTCGCCGATTTCGTCGACGATGAAGGCCATTGCGAGATTTTTGCGGGCCGCGCCGGCCTTGTGGTGCTCGCGCCTCATGGCATCGTGCGCGAAGCCGAACACATTCTCTATGGCATCGCCGCCGAGATGCTGCGCATCCGGCCCGAGTCGCCTTCGACCACACCCTATCGCGAATTCTTTGCCTCATTTGGCGTATCCGCCATGCACTAAGGGGGCATGAGGCAAGGCGGGGACCGGGGCCTTCGTGCCCCGGTTTTCGTTTTAAGGGACCAGTAGCGTGCGGCGTTCAAACCCCCAGCGGCGGCGCTAGCGAAGGCGTTGACCCTTGCGGGCCAGCCCCGTCTAGGGCCACCAGCAGGGAATCCCTTTTGGCAAAACGGCCTAACAATGCTAGCGAACGAAGTTGCCAATACTTCGGAGGCCGCCATTTCTCGGGCCGAACGTCTTTTGAATTTGATCGAGGAGTTCAGGCGCCGCCGCCGTCCTGTTTCGGGGGACGATCTTGCGCAGACATTGGGCGTCTCGATTCGCACACTGTATCGCGACATTTCATCGTTGAGGGCGCTTGGCGCCGACATTGAAGGAGAGCCAGGCGTCGGATTTGTGTTGCGCTCCGGATTTCTCCTGCCGCCGATCATGTTTTCGGCGGAGGAAGTGGACGCGCTTGTTCTGGGCTCGCGTTGGGTGGCGGACAGGGCCGACAAACCTCTGGCGGAGGCCGCGCGCAAAGCGATGGCGCGGTTGACGGCGGTCATGCCGAACGAACTTGTCGATCGTGTCGAGGCCCAGTATCTCGCGGTCGGGCCGGGAGAACTTTCACAGCAAGAGACGATTGACATGGCAGCCGTGCGACGCGCCATTCATCTCGAGCGCAAATTGCACATTCACTACACGGACAGCAAAGGCAACAGTTCCACACGTGTCATATGGCCGTTCATGCTTGGCTATTATGATGGCGGGCGGCTCATTTCGGCATGGTGCGAATTGAGAGAAGGCATCAGGCATTTTCGCACGGACCGTATTCACTCGCTTTCCGAGATTTCAAAACGTTACCCACGCCGCCGCCACGATCTCATAAAACTTTGGCGAGAGACGGATACGTACGAGCACAAATGACCACTGCCATTTTTTGGCATGCGGCCGAACTAACGTTCCTCTGAAACAAGAGGAATGGACATGCGATCAAAGACAATCCCGCGGCTGACCTGCCTCGTTATTTTGGCGTTTGGCGCTCAGCCAATTCATGCGCAATCAGATGCAAATCAAGGAAGCCAGACAGTGAACCAGTCTCAAATTCAATCGACAATCGACGCGAACGCCGCCGCCGTTTCGGCTCAGGATATCGAAGGCGTTCTCGCGACCTACGAGCCGGGCGCCGTCCTTGTCGGCCAGCCCGGAAAGCCTGCCATGGGCACTCCGGCGCTGCGTGAAGCTTTCAAGTACTTTTTGGCGCTCGAACCCAAGATCGCGATAACAAACCAGGAGGTGCACCAGGCGGGCGATATCGCCCTGCATTCCTATACGTGGAAAATGTCGGGGAAAGCGCCCGACGGCACGGCCGTGGAGCAAAGCGGGCTTTCAGTGATCGTTCTTCGCAAACAGCCCGATGGACGCTGGTTGATGGTGATTGACAATCCATTTGGCGATCATCTTCTGCATACAAAGTGAGGCCGGAAGCAAGCAGCTGGTTTTTTGCTTTGGGAAGCGGTTACGCCAAGCAAGCGCGCCGGATGGGACCAATGGAAAGGCAGACGCGATGCCTCACCTGATGGACCGGTGTTCGTGCCGTCATCTTCAAAACCCCTTCGTCACGCTCAATCAGAGCCGAGAAATGGATCCCCGATTGCGCGGCGCGCATTTCGCTTGTCCGGGATGACGATTTTGAGCTCTAAGCCGAAGCCGCCGGAGCCAGCTTCACCCCACCCTGCTTGTCGCGGTCGGCGTAGATCAAGAGCGGCTTGGCATCGCCATCGACCACTTCCTTGGAGATCACGACTTCCTCGACGCCATCCATGCCCGGAAGGTCGAACATCGTCTCGAGCAGAATAGCCTCCATGATCGAGCGGAGTCCACGGGCGCCCGTCTTGCGCTCGATGGCGCGGCGGGAAATTGAACGCATCGCATCTTCCGGAATGGTCAGCTTGACGCCCTCCATTTCGAACAGCCGCTGATATTGCTTGACCAGTGCGTTCTTCGGGATCGTCAGAATCTGGATGAGGGCGGCCTCGTCGAGATCCTCGAGCGTCGCGATGACCGGCAGGCGGCCGACGAATTCCGGAATGAGGCCGAAACGCAGAAGGTCTTCCGGCTCGAGTTCGCGGAGCACCGCGCCGGTGCGGCGGTCATCAATCGATTTGACTTCGGCGCCGAAGCCCATGCCCGAGCCCTTGCCGCGCTGGGCAATGATGCGCTCGAGTCCGGCGAAGGCGCCGCCGCAGATGAAGAGAATGTTGGTGGTATCGACCTGCAGGAACTCCTGCTGCGGATGCTTGCGGCCGCCCTGCGGCGGAACCGATGCAACGGTGCCTTCCATGATTTTCAAGAGCGCCTGCTGCACGCCCTCGCCCGAGACATCGCGGGTGATCGATGGGTTGTCCGACTTGCGGGAAATCTTGTCGACTTCGTCGATGTAGACGATGCCGCGCTGGGCGCGCTCGACATTATAGTCGGCGGACTGCAGCAGTTTCAGGATGATGTTCTCGACGTCCTCGCCGACGTAACCCGCTTCGGTGAGGGTTGTGGCGTCAGCCATAGTGAAGGGCACATCGAGGATGCGGGCCAGCGTTTGCGCGAGCAGCGTCTTGCCCGAACCCGTGGGGCCGACGAGCAGGATGTTCGACTTCGCCAGTTCGACGTCGTTGTTCTTGGCGGCGTGATTGAGCCGCTTGTAGTGGTTGTGAACGGCAACTGAGAGCACCTTTTTCGCATAGTCCTGGTCGATCACATAGTCATCGAGCACGTTGCGGATCTCATGCGGAGTCGGCACGCCATCCTTCGACTTCACCAGCGAGGACTTGTTCTCCTCGCGGATGATGTCCATGCACAGTTCGACGCATTCATCGCAGATGAAGACGGTTGGGCCGGCAATGAGCTTCCGCACCTCGTGCTGGCTCTTTCCGCAGAACGAGCAGTAGAGCGTGTTCTTGCCGTCGCCTCCACTTGCCTTACTCATTTGGTCTCCTCGAACCTGAACATCTCCCAGCTTAGCTGGGTATACCTTAACGGGATTTCACCACCAAAGCACGAACTTTGCCACAAGCTGGCGGAGACTACCCCGGAATAGCCGACTCAATCCAGCATGGGCCGCGATAGTTAATCAAAAATTGACCGGACGGCGGTTCCGGCTCTTCGTTGCTTGCGCGCAACTACTTGGAATCGCTTGGAACTGCGCGCTTATCCATGATCTTATCGATGATGCCGAAGTCTTTCGCCATCTCCGCCGTCATGAAATTGTCGCGTTCCAGCGCGACTTCGATATCCTTATAGCTGCGGCCCGTGTGCCTCTCGTAAATCTCGTTCAGACGGCGCTTGGGGCTTTCGACCTCCTTGGCATGTATCATAATGTCGGTGACCTGGCCCTGATAGCCGCCCGAGGGCTGGTGCACCATGATCCGCGCATTGGGAAGGGAAAACCGCATGTCCTTGTCGCCCGCCGCGAGCAGGAGCGAACCCATGGAGGCCGCCTGGCCGATCACGGTGGTCGAGATGGCGGGCCGGATGAATTGCATGGTGTCGTAGATCGCCAGGCCCGCTGTCACAACGCCGCCTGGAGAGTTGATGTAGATCGAAATCTCTTTCTTGGGATTGTCGGCCTCGAGGAAGAGCAGCTGCATGCAGACGGACGCGGACACCGCATCGTCGATGCCGCCGGTAATGAAGATAATGCGCTCGCGGAGCAATCGCGAGGGAAGATCGTAGACTCGCTCGCCACGCGACTCCTGAACGATGACTTGGGGCCAGAAGGAGGCGTGGGTATCGATGGGATCGCGCATGGGGGTCCTTTGGGAAGAATCAAACTGTGTGTCAGCCACCATAGATAGGTGAGAGTGGGCCTGCGCAAAAGCCCCCATGATTTTCTCCCTCACGCGAAGCGTGGGGGAGTGGCGCGGAACACGCCGAGGGGGTGTGGATCAAGGTAATGGTCTTGGAAGTTAAAGGAAGAGTGGAGCGCGTGGAAACACCCCCTCCCCGCCTTCGGCGGTACTCCCCCACGCTTCGCGTGAGGGAGAAGGTTGGCGCTTGAACTTCTTGTATTTGATCCGGCTCGGAACCCGTGAACCTTCACCCAGCTTTCTCGCCATAGCAAGCATCAAGCAGCGGTTGGAAGTGGCACATCAACTTGCACACCATGACCCTCCACATGGATCGAAACCATAAATCCCAACTTCCCCGCATAAGACATCAGCTTTTCCAAAGAGAACCGGCTGATCTTTTCGTTCATCAGCGCGGACACATTGGGTTGATCGAGGCCGAGAATTTCACCCGCTGCGGCCTGCGTCAGTCCGCGCTTGCGGATTTCATCAGCGATCAGCGTCATCAACCGCGACTTAGCAACAAGTTCATCGGGTCTGTCCAACCCGAGTTCATGGAATGCAGATTTGGTCATCTCAATCTCTCCAGTGTCTGGCCAACGCATCGCGCAGGCGGCTTTGGATCAGGTCCATTTCGTGTTTGGGCGTTGATATGCCGCGTTTCGATTTCTTCTGAAACGCGTGCAGCACAACAACAACATCAGCGAGCTTCGTTGTGTAGACGCAGCGAAACGTATCGCCATCGTGATCCTCAATAATCTCAACCACGCCGCCGCCATGAAAGCCGCTGAGCGTTTTGATATGTCGGTCTCGGCCGCCCTGTTGCGCAATGAAAAGACTGTGCCCCACATCTTGTTTCACCGGATCAGGAAACGATGACAGATTCTGCTTGCTGCTGCCGACGAACTTCAAAGGCTTCAACATATAAATACTTATATATCGCAGTGGGCTTCATGTCAATTTCCGTTCATTGACCGTTCATCTCCCCTCTTCTAACTTCGGTTGCACTATCAATCCAAACAAGGAGACGGCAGAAAATGAAAGTCATTCAATCGGTTCGGGGGCTGGCTTTGGCGTCTTCGCTTGTCGTGGCAGGTTTCAGTGGCACAGGTTTGCAACTGGCAGCACTCAGTGCCGGCGGCATGGTTGTGCTGGCAGGCGAGGCGATGGCTTCAACCACTCTTCCGGGCGTTGGGATCGTCATCAAAAAGAAGCCGGGCAACGCACCAATTGCCAAAGGCGCTTCCGACGACAATGGCGAAATGGTTTTTGAACGGCTTGAAGCGGGTGAATACACTGTTACCGTGGGCAAAAACCGCCCGCAGAGTTTCACCATCGGCCAAGGTGGCGGCGGCATCAAGGTGGTTGTTAAGGGCACCAAAGAAAAATACGTCGGCCACGTCACGCTGTTGCGGTAAACATTTCTCCCTCATCAGCCAAAGGCGGATGGGGGAGTGGCCCAACGGGCCGAGGGGGTGTTAGGCACAGAATGATTGGGAGTCGTTGTGTGCCGGACAGCCCCTCCCCGCCTTCGGCGGTACTCCCCCGCGCTTCGCGTGAGGGAGAGAAGTTTAGTGTTCATGACCCTCGTGATCGTGACCTTCGTGATCATGTTCCGCCGCCGGAGTCTCTTCCTCCTCGTCGGCGACCATCGCCTGGAGTTCTTCGCGGGACACTGTCTTGTCGGTGATCTTGGCTTTCGAGACGATGTGATCGACGACTTTTTGCTCGAAGATGGGGCCGCGCAGTTCGATCAGCCTGCTGGGGTTCTTGCGGTAGAATTCGAACACCTCCTTCTCGCGGCCGGGAAACTGGCGGGCGCGGGAGATCAGCGCTTGCTGCAATTCCTGGTCGGTGACGGTGATGCCTTCCTTTTCGCCCATGGTGCCGAGCACGAGGCCAAGGCGGACACGGCGCTCGGCGATCTTGCCGTATTCCTTGCGGGCTTCGTCTTCGGTTGTCTTCTCGTCCTCGAAGGACTTTTTGGCGCGCTGCATCTCGGTGGTCAGCGCATGCCAGATGGCGTTGAATTCCGACTCGACGAGCTTCTCCGGCAGTTCGAAGCTGTAGAGTTGATCGAGCGCATCGAGCACGTCGCGCTTGAGCTTGAGCGAGGTCATGCGGCCATATTCGCTGCCAAGGCGGGTCTTGATGAACTCCTTCAGTTCGCCGAGTTCCTTGTAGCCCATGGTCTTCGCGAGTTCGTCGTCGACGGCGGAGACCTTCGGCTTCTCGACCTTCGCGACTTTCACATCGAAGGTCGCGGGCTTGCCGGCAAGTTCCTTGACGCCATAGGTTTCCGGGAAGGTGACGTTGATGGCCTTCTCATCGCCTGACTTCACGCCCGTCAACTGGTCCTCGAAGCCGGGAATGAACTGGCCCGAGCCCAGTTCCAGCGGAATGTCCCCGGCGGTGCCGCCGTCGAAAACCTTGCCGTCGATCCTGCCGGCGAAACCGATGGTAACGCGGTCGCCCTTCTCGGCGGCTTCGTCCTTCGTTTCCCACGACTTGTTCTGCGAAGCGAGCCGGTCCAGCGTTTCGCCGAGTTGCGCGTCGGTGACTTCGGACACATGTTTAGTTAACTCGACGCCGCTCACGTCCTTCACTTCGAACTCGGGCAGCACCTCGAATTCCATCGAGAAGGCGAGATCGCCCTTGCCATCCATGATGGCGTTCACTTCCTTCTCATCCTCGGGCAACTTCACCTGCGGCTGATAGGCGGGCTTGAGCTTGCGGTCTTCGAGAACCTTCTTGCTCTGATCGTCGATCGCCTTCTGCACCACCTCGGCCATGACCGACTTGCCGTAGACGCGCTTCAGGTGCGGCACCGGCACCTTGCCCGGGCGGAAGCCCTTGATGTTGGCGCGGCCCGCCATTTCGACGAGCTTGGCATCGAGCTCCTGGCCCAGTTCGGAGGCAGCCATCACCACCTTGTATTCGCGCTTCAAGCCGGTGCTCAGGGTTTCGGTCACTTGCATATTGGGTCTCTTCAGGTTTCAGGATTGAAGGCTGGCTTCAGGTTATGGCGCGCTGGTGCGGGCGGAGGGATTTGAACCCCCACGGGTTTCCCCACAGGAACCTAAATCCTGCGTGTCTGCCAATTTCACCACGCCCGCGCGCTGCCAAAGGCCCCGGGCCGTCACAATGGGCGCGGTCTATAGCAGAGGGGTTTTAGGGATGCCAGAGAAGAAACGCGGCGGTTCAAGCCTTTGATTGGCCGGGCCAATTGGAGGCGGCGACGCCCAAGGCGATAAGTGCAGCGCCGGCCCAGACGGGCCAGCCGTAGCGCTCGCCCAGAAAGATGGCGCCCGCCGCGAGGCCGACCGCCGCCGAGACGTAGCCGATCTGGCTGAGGTAAGTGGGGCCGCCGACTTTCTGGAGGCGGAAGAAGACGGCGAACATCGCGGCGGAGACGAGGCATTGAAGGGCCGCGAGACCGAAGTTGGCGGAGAGCGTTTCGCGCCAGTTGTCTCTCGCGGCGAAAGCGAGGAGCGGAAGGAAGAGGACTGTTGCGCCCATGTTGGCGACGGCGGCCATGCGGAGCGGAGTCATGTCTGCGGGCCAGGCCGCGGTGCGAAACACATTCCCTGCGGCAAGCGATACCGGAATGAACGCGGCTGCAAGGAGCCAGAACAGACTTAACTTATCCGGCGAGAGCGCGTTTCGCCCGAGTGCTATGATCACAAAGCCAGCAAAGCCAAGCGCCACACCAATCAGCAGCGCGCGATCCGGCGGGCGCACCTTCAACACCATGGAGAGTGCCGCTGTGAATACCGGGGAGAAAGCAAACGAGAGCGAAACAAGCCCGCTGCCAATATGCGGGATCGAGGCGAACACCAGCGTGTTGGGCAGAACATAAGCGAGAATCCCGGCTGCGATGCCGAAGGGAATGTGGCTAATTTTCCAAGGCGATTTGTCTCCGATGAAGTTCGCCACGAGAAGCAGCGCGCCAGGCACGATGGAAATCATCGCGGCCCACATGACGGGATCGGCACCGCCGGCCATCGCGAGTTTGCCAATGGGGAAATAGAGGCCGAGCAGAAGGCCTGTTGTCAGCAGCAGGAAAAGGCGGCTCTCGAAGAGGTGCATCAGAGGCCAATTGCCTCGATCAGGTCTTCGGCGATCAGCGTGCGGCGCGGGTTTCGATTGGCGGCATCGGCGTGAAGCCAAGCGCCAGCTGCCGCTGCCTCGAAGGCTTCCAAACCCTGCGCGATGAGGCCGGTGATGAGACCCGCCAATACATCGCCCGAGCCCGCGGTTGCCAGTTTGGGCGAGCCCTTGGTGTTGACGATGGCGCGGCCATCGGGTGCGGCGATCGCTGTATCGGGACCTTTGAGGAGGACGACGGCGCCGGAGCGTTTCGCGGCTTCTCTGGTGCGCTCGATCTTGTTTGCGCCGCTATTCGCGAGATCGGGGAAAAGCCGCGCGAACTCGCCCTCATGCGGGGTCATCACGCAAGGACGCTGGCGGATGCAGTCGAAAAGAAGCGACGGATGACTCTGGAAGGACGTCAGTGCGTCGGCATCGAGAACGGCGGCGAATGCACCTGGGGCTTCGAGAGTGGCTTGCACCGTACGGCGCGTTGCTTCGTTCGCGCCCGCCGCGGGGCCGATGCAGAAGGCGCGCAGACGGTCGTCATCGAGCAGCCCCATCAGATCGCGGAGTTGATCCACCGGTTTCAGCATGACCGAAGAGACATGCGCGGCT
This sequence comes from Aestuariivirga sp., assembly GCA_046160365.1. GTDB lineage: Bacteria > Pseudomonadota > Alphaproteobacteria > Rhizobiales > Aestuariivirgaceae > Aestuariivirga. The sequence continues at coordinate 28,368 of JBJXGL010000132.1, forward strand.
TGAATGCGCAATGCTTCACGCGATCCCGCGATGCTCACCACTCCCGCGCCCACACGCGCTGCGGCGAGAGCAGCGAGACGCGCGGCTCCGGTTGCGAACTCGCCGCCGGACCAGATCAGCGCCGCGCCGCGCCGGTATTTGTGCGTGCCGGTTTCGAGGGGTGGCAGAACCGGCTTGGTGTTTTCGCTCGCCGTCCACCCAGTCTCCTTCAAAACCCCATCCGGAATTCCAATCTCCGCAACGACGATCTCGCCACAGAAATTCCGGCCTGGATGAATCACATGGGCGGGTTTCTTGCGAAAGAAGGTGATGGTCAAATCGGCTCTCACGCAGGCGCCGCGCGGGCGTCCGGTCAGGCCATCGAGGCCGGAGGGAACGTCGATGGCAACGATGGGCGCGCCTGCGCCATTGATGCGCGCGGCAAGCTCCTCCGGGAAATCGCGCGACAGGCCGGCGCCGAAGAGCGCGTCGACGATGAGGCCAGGCTTTCCAAAGTCACCGACCGGCTTGACCGCGCCCTTCCACTTGCGCGCCATCGCTGCGGCATCGCCCCGCAATGCCCGCTGCGCTCCCAGCAGATGGACGCTGACCGGCCAAACCTTGTTCTTCAGAACCCGCGCGACGACGAAGCCATCGCCTCCGTTGTTCCCCGGCCCACACAACACGGCAACTTTGCATTTCTTGTATCGCTTGAGGATTTCCCGCGCGACCGCGGCGCCCGCATTCTCCATTAGCCGCAGCGACGGCACCCCGCTCTCCGCCGCCAGCGCATCGGCGCGGTACATCTGTTCGGGCGTGAGGATTTCGGTGCTCAGGCTATCCACGGATTGATGACCTCGACGCCAGCCGCCTCAAACGCCGCGACATCCCTCGTGGCCACGGCGAAGCCACGCGCCCTGGCAATCGCGGCGATTTGGGCACCAAGCCAAGTGAGAACGGCGGCGAATCTTTGGGCTTCGTCGGCTCGGAAACAACATTCGTGCCAAGGATGATCACTTGAACTCGGCGGCAGTCGCCGGAAAATCATCACGCTGGTATCGAAACTCACCGTGCTTCTGACCGAACTCCTTGAGCAGAGTGCCCACGTTGATGCGCTTCGGCGGCCGCACCGCATCCTCGATGATCGCGCGCACCTCGGCCTCGGTCGAGCGCGCGTGGCGTTTGGCGCGGGCTCTGAGCGCGCGCCGGGTGGCTTCGGAAAGATTGCGGATGATGAGTGTGGTCATGGCGTGATGCTAGCATTTGGAAAAATGCTGTCAAAGCGCCGCTTTGCAACTTAACCGGCGGATTTTCGGAACACCATGTTGAAGCTGATGGAGATGCGTTCGTTGTCCGACAGATTGGGCTCGACGTCGTGCTCAAGCCAGCTCGGAAACATGATCAGCCTTCCAGAGACGGGCTTGTAGTTCACCCGGTCCCAGTGGCGCATGTCGGACTTCTGGTCCGAGGCTACGGGCCAGGGGTTCATTCTCTTGGCGCCGCGCGGATCGCGGAACCGGAGCTGGCCTGATTTTTCGTCCACCTGCACGTAGTAGACGCCGGATATTGCACTGTTGGGATGATCGTGAAGCGCGTTGTAGGCATGTTTCGGGTTTACGTTCACCCAGAACGTCTCGATGATGAGACGCCTGTCGCTGCCCACTTTCATTGAATCCTTGATCGTCCCGGCCATGCCATCGATGACATCGCACAAGGGTTTGAATTCTCCGCGCTTGTGCATATTGGTCGGACTGTGCCAGCCGAGTTCGTTGGATTTCTTGACCGACTTGCTCGAGGCCCGGAGCGCTGCAATATCGGCGATCAGCTTCTTGTTGATCTTGGCGGCGCCGGAAATATCCGCATACCACACCAAGGAAGGAAACAGATATTCCTCGGTGACTTGAATGCTGCCGCTCATGTTTTCACCCATCCCAATTTATCGGCCGGTCACCAGATGAATCCGGCGGCCGGATATTCGCAAGCCCTGGCGCCTCGATGCAAGTGGCGTCTGGCTGATTGGCGTGCCGGGGGACATGCCCCCGGCACTTAAGCTTGCGGCGAGGCAGTGGTTACTAACGCCGCCCTGACGCAAGCATTTTCGGTCTTACTCGCCGCTCTCGCCGCCTTCCCCGCCGCCGCTGCCGCCGCCACCACTCTCGCCACCTTCGCCGCCGCCGTGGCCACCTTCGCCGCCGCCGTGGCCACCTTCACCGCCTTCACCGCCGTGGCTGCCTTCGCCGCCGCCGCCGTGGCTGCCTTCATTACCGTCGTTGCCGTCGCCGCCATCGAGGATGTCGTTGCCCTCGTTGCCGTCGCCGTGGGTGGAGGCAAGGATCAACTCGGGCGAAGCGGCGCCTACAACGGCTTCGTCCGCGTTCACGTTGCTCAGGGCTGCCGGGAGCGGGCTGGACAAAGCCGTGCCGGCGAGCACAAATGTTCCGGCGATTGTGGATGCGATGAAGCCGCTTCTGCGGATGTTGGAAGTGTTGGTCATGTCTGGTCTCCTGGTCTGTGGCTGATTGTCCGATCTTGGCTGCTTTCAGCGGGTGAAAACGGACAAGATCGGTTTCGTCGGGGCTCCGGCGCTTTCGATTCGCCGGCGCATGGAGGCCTTCTGACAGAAATGGCCTGACAGTCCCATGACGCGGCTCGTCAGCGGTTCGTCAGCGGATTGTCAGAAAGCCGGGGCCAGTCAAGGGTGGGCCGCGCGATGTTGCGCATTGCTTGGATGACGTGACAAAATAAGTAAAGCTGACGTTCAATACACCTTTTGCACAGAATAAAACCTTCGTTAACCATAAACGCCTACCGCTTGAGTGGGCATCACGGGGGTGATTCTTGAAACGGCGGCTGGTTCTTGTTCTTGTAGCGGGCCTGCTCGCGGGTTGCGGCACGGAAAAGCCGGCAGTGCGCACGGCGGAACCATTCCATATCGCCCAAGTCGAAGCCGTGGGTCCCCTCCCTCAGGGTGTTTCCGAATGGCAACTGGACGATCTCGGCCGGCAGACTCAAGCGCTTGCCGGTCTTGTGCCCGAGACCGGCAATCCGCGCCTGCTTCGCTTGCGCATCGCGAAGTTCCACCAGAAGAACCCCGGCATGTCGTTTCTCGTGGGCGACAGCAACAACATGACCGTGTCGGGCGAGGTTCTCCATCCCGATAACGGCGGCTCGCTCGGCACGTTCACGGTCAGGGTTTCGACCGACGTTTGTCTAAATGGCATCATCGGCACCGCGATTGCCGCCAATACTCAACACCATGAAGCCGCCGGCAGACTCAATGTCGAAGCCGGCTCCGCCATCCTCGAAAAGATTTACGGCACAAAGGCCTGGAAGGCCTGGACGAGACGGCGGCGTTAAGAGTCACCTCTCTTCCCCAACTTGTTGGGGAAGTGCCGCCGAAGGCGGCGAAGGGGTGTCTCAACGAGTCGATATCCAACGCCGGGAGCCCTCCACTCTATATTTGCCCGTCGTCGAAGCCGGATCGCTGCAGTTGGTACCGGACTGCGGCGCGCGATGCAGATTCAATGCCCCTTCCCTTCCATCTTCTTTCCCGCCGGTTGGCCGATGTCGCTGAGCAAAGCGCCGAACCACTTCTGCTTCACATCGAACGCTTTGCCGCCCTTGATGCGCGGGAATTCGATAGCGCGCAGCGGCGCTCCTTTCTTTTCCTCGTCATGGCCGATGACGCCGGACACGCCCTTGAGGCCACACTTTACGGCCTCCTTGCACATCATGTTGATGAGCGCCAGGTCCTCTTTGTTGGCTTTCGACGACCGCGCGAAGTAGCCGCTCTTCTGCACCAGTACCTTTTCCGCCTTCACCATGTCGGCGAAGCGTTTGGCGAACCAGGCGCCGGGGTTGATCTTGTCGATCTTCACGTGGCCGAAGGCGTCGCGTTCGGGTTCTTCGCCGCGCTCGCGCATTTCGGCGACGATGTCTTCGACGCCCGCGCCTTCGGACAGGAAGATGGTGACGCAGTCTTCTTCGTCCATCACTTTCTTCAAGCGCGCCGCTTCGGCTTCGAGGTCGATGGCGAGTTCGGGAACGTAGATGGCGTCGATGTCCTTAAAGGCCATGGGTAGGCCGAAGCCGGGCACGAATTTCAGCTTCCTGAGGCGCTTGCGATAAACCTCGGCGGTTGCCGCGGTGAGCCAGCCGCAGTGGCGGCCCATGACTTCGTGGATCAAGAGCATGCGCGGATTGGTGCTTTGTTCGTTGACGGAATTCTCCCAGAAGATGGCGCCCTGCTCCGCCGCGGTCGCCGCCCCCAGCGTCTGCTTGATCGGCACGACGTCATTGTCGATTGTCTTGGGCAGGCCCACGACTGTGAGATCATAATTGCTGCTGGCAAGGTAGGCGGCGAGATCGGCGGCTGTGATATTGGTGTCGTCGCCGCCGATCGTATGGAGAATGGTGATGCCGTCCTTCACCAATTGTTCGGCCGCCACATGCAGCGGGTTCTGGCCTTCCTTGACAAGGCCGCGCTTCACGCAGTCCTTTACATTGGTGAGCTTCACGCGGGAATTGCCGATCGGGCTGCCGCCATGCCGGGTGAGAACGAGCGCATGTTTCCGCACTTCCTTGGTGACGGGGATAGACCAGCCCTTGAGCAGGCCCATATAGCCATTGCGGTAGCCGATGATCGGCGCCTTGGGCAGCTTCTTCGAATACTCGTCGATCAGGAAGCCGACTGAAGCCGAAAGGCAGGGAGCGAGCCCGCCCGCGGTCAACATCGCGATCTTGTGTTTGGTCATCGAATGCCTCCCCGATTTGAGAGGCGGCATTGGCGCAAGGGCGACCGGATTGTCAACGGATAAGCTTGATCTCCACGCCATGCTGGAGATTCTTCCACGCCCTGTCGGCAGTAAGTACAGGCAAGCCAAGCGTTCGAGCCAGTGACAGGCAAGCTCTGTCGCCGAGCGACAATCCTGCCTCGCGCGTTACACCACGAAGCGAACCAGTTGCATAAGCCTGCTTTTCCGAAAATTCGGCGACATTCAAGGCAAATCGAGAGAGATAAGTTTTCGCTGAATCCTCGTCAATACCGCGATCCGCAAGTTTGCCCACGACCTCCGCAAGGTTTACCGCGCTGATCGCAGCCCCTTGGCTCGCCTTTTCCACTTGGTCCCCGCCGGGCTCGTCCCACAGCATTGCCAAGAGCGCGGAGGCGTCGAGGACAATACTCATTCGCGCCGCGCTTCCGCGCGCCGCTCGGCGATCAGTTCGTCCACCACCGATCCCTTACTCGTGTCGTGCTGTTTAATTATATTTCGAATCTTGATCAGTGCCGTCGCCGGCGACATCAGGGTGAGAACGCCGTCCTTGACCTCCACGGTTACAAGCTGATTGTCGCCAAGGCGCAAGGCGTCACGGACTTCGAGCGGCAGAAGCAGCCTGCCGTCACTCGCGATTTGCAGTTTCGTGGCCTTCACGTCCAGCGGCAGAGCAGGCTTCGCTCCGCGCGGCTCGACAAAGCTTTTTTTCCACGACGAATATTGTGTCGAGGCGGTATTGGGATTGCCGCCCTCTCTTACATAAGCCTCGATCACTTCCTGTCTTTTCGCGCGCCGGCCGGCGGAGCGCGACAAGCTGTCGGCGATCTCCCAGACACGCCCAGTTTGCGTGCCTTTGGTCGGCCTCATTTGATGTGTGAGCATTGCGACCTCCATCCGATTGAAAGATTTTAGCCAGTTTCATTGGAAACTGTCAATTTAATCAATAAGTGACATCCATTCGCCAACAAGCATATCCGCGAACTACCTACACAGAAACCCGCAGTAAGCCGGAAGGTTGGACCTGCGAGGAAAAGTCCAGCGAAGGCGATCCCGGCGTATGTCCGGTGCGGAAACTGCCCGAATGTCAACGGATAAACTTGATCTCCACGCCGACATCGAGCGTGGCCCAACTGCGGTCGGCGGTTAGCACCGGCATGCGGTGCGGGATTGCCAAGGCCAGGCAAGCGCGGTCGCCCAACGAGAGGCCGAGATGTCGCGTTAAGGGGTGAAGATGGCCAGCGAAAATTGCTTGATCCGCGTCGAAAGGTACGGTGTCAAGTTCGACCGAGGCAAGCGTTGCTTCGACATCCTCGCGGCTGTAGCCCTTGTCGTGATACTTGGCGACGACCTCGCCCAGATTTACGGAGCCCTCCGAACACTCGGCCAACAGATCTTCGACCAGCGGATGCCCCTTTTCCTTGAACAGGTAAGCGAGGATCGCAGAAGTATCGATGATATGCGGCATCAATCGTTTTCGCGCGCCGCTTCGGCGCGGCGTTCCGCGATGAACTCATCGACGACAGATTCTCCGGGCTTCTTATACTTGGCCGATATTGTTTGGATCCTGCGCATTCCAGCGAGGGGCGACATCAGCCGTAGCTCACCATCGACGATCCTGGCGACGACGACGCCGCTCGTGCCCAATGCCATCTGTTCCCGCGCGGCGGCGGGGATGACCACGCGACCGTCCTTTCCGACGGTGAGCCGCCACTTCTGCTCAGGCTTGGGAACATCAAGTTTGAAGCGCGTTGGCTCCTCAGCGAAACCATGAGTTGTCATTTTTCGATCTTCTGCCATAATTGTTAAATTTGGCAGAAAACTAAAAAATGTCAACTACCAGCAGGTATAGCCCCCATCCGCCAGCACAATGGAGCCCGTCATCAAGCTCGCGGCGTCGCTGGCGAGGAAGAGGATCACCGAAGCAATCTCCGAGGGCTGGCCCATGCGCTCCATTGGGGTGCCTCCAATCCAGTGCTTGCGGATTTCAGGATCCATGGCGACCTCGCGAGTGAGATCGGTTTCGATGTAGGTGGGGGCGACGGCATTGACGCGCACCTTGCGGGTGGCCCATTCGGCGGCGAGCGAGCGGGTCAAATGATGCACACCGG
>JBJXGL010000133.1:0-2803 GCA_046160365.1 Aestuariivirga sp.
CCATACGGTTGTTTTCCGGGTTCTCCTGCTAGCTGTGTAATTGAACCAGACTGGCGTCGATGCCCTGCACACTCTTGTGAGCGAGCTTGGCCTCGAATTCTTTTCTAAACTTCTTGACGATGGAAATGGTGGGGAGCGCAGCGGCGTCGCCCAGCGCGCAGAAGGTACGGCCCAACATGTTTTCGGCGAGTTCACCCACCAGATCGATATCGTGCGCGGTGCCATCGCCTCCATCAAGGCGCGTGAGCAGCTTCTTCAGCCACATGGTGCCTTCCCGGCAAGGGATGCACCAGCCGCAACTTTCGTGCTGATAGAAACGCATGATGCGCAGGGCGGCCCGGACCATATCCGTGGTTTCGTCCATAATGACGACGCCACCGGAACCGAGCATGGATTTGAGCTTGGCCATGGAATCGTAGTCCATGTTGGCTTCCCAGGCTTCTTCGCCCGTGAGGACCGGACAGGAGGAGCCGCCGGGTATGAACGCTTTCAGTTTGCGCCCGCCACGAATGCCGCCGCCCACATCTTCCAGCATCTTGCGGACAGGAAACCCGAGCGGAAGTTCATAGACACCGGGCTTGTTGACGTGGCCAGTGAGGCAGGTGAGCTTCGTGCCTCCCGCCTTGGGGATGCCGAGCGCCGCATAGGCCGCACCGCCCATTTCAAGAATATCGGGAACCGCGGCGAAGCTTTCCACGTTGTTCAGGATAGTAGGAGACTGGAAGGCGCCGGACGTGGCCGGAAACGGCGGCTTGATGCGTGGATTGCCACGCTTGCCTTCGAGCGACTCCAACAGTGCAGACTCTTCGCCGCACTCGTAGGCGCCAGCGCCGGAGTGCGTGGTGAGATCGAAATCGAAATTGGTGCCTTTGATGTTCTTGCCTAGCCAACCAGCCTGATAGGCCTCGGCGAGGGCCTTGTCCACAATGTCGATGAGGTAGCGATACTCGCCGCGAATGTAGATCCAGCCGCGGCGCGAATCGATCACGCGGGCGGCAATGAGGCAGCCTTCGATCAGCCGGTGCGGATCGTACTGCATGATGACGCGATCTTTGCAGGTACCGGGCTCAGACTCGTCCGCATTGACCACGATATAACGGGGCTTGACGCCGGTGCGCGGCACGAAGCTCCACTTCATGCCCACCGGGAAACCCGCGCCGCCGCGGCCGCGGAGGCTGGAGGCTTTGAGCTCCTCAATGATCGCTTCGGGCGTCATCGACATGGCCTTCATGAAATTCATGTAGCCGTTGGTGGCCAAGAACGTCTCGAGCGAGTGCGAGTTGGCAAGCCGGAAGCGCTTGCTGAGCAGGACGGTTTCGGCCGGGTGCGGTTGGGGACTGAGCAGCTGTTCCATCTCGGTTATTGCGTCTTCCTCAGGCTGGCGATGATCTGGTCAAGCTTCTCGATGGTGATGTGGTGGTGGAAATCGTAGTTGGTCTGCACGGCCGGGGCCCAGGAGCAGGCGCCCATGCATTCCACTTCTTCGAGCGAAATCAATCCGTCTGGAGTCACCTGATTGTGGCCGATGTGGAGAGTCTTGCAGGCATGTTCCCACAACTCTTCGCCGCCCACGAGCAGGCAGGAGATATTGGTGCAGATCTGCAGATGCGTCTTGCCCATCTGCTTCTTGCGGAGCATCGTGTAGAAGCCGACGACTTCTTCCACTTCAAGCGTTGACACGCCGCAGCGTGAAGCTACTTCCTCGGCCAGCTCTGTGCTGACATGGCCCACCTCATCCTGGCAATACATCAGCATCGGGATGACGGCGCCCTTCAGGCGGCCGGGCGGATAGTTTTGAACCAGGCCGGAAAGGCGCTGTTCCAATTGCGGAGAAAATTTCATCGGTCCGTATCTCCGAGCACAAAGTCCATGCTGCCGAGGGAGGAAATCGAGTCGGCCAGCAGCCGGTTCTCAAGCATCGGCGAGAGCACCATCAAGTTGGCGAAACTGGGCGTGCGCATGTGAATGCGGTAAGGCTTGGTGGTGCCATCGCTCACGATGTAGTAGCCCAGTTCACCGCGGGGCGCTTCAATCGCCTGGTAGACTTCACCGGCCGGTACAGCAAACCCTTCGGTGACAATCTTGAAGTGGTAGATGAGCGCTTCCATCTGCGTCTTCATCTTTTCGCGCTCCGGCAGCACCACATGCGGCGCGTCGGCCTGCCAGGCGCCTTCGGGCATGCCTTCCAGAGCCTGCTTCATGATCTTGCAGCTTTCGCGCATTTCGGCGATACGCACCAGGTAGCGCGAATAGACGTCGCTTTCGGTGAAGGTGGGGACGTTGAAATCGAATTTTTCGTAGCTGGAGTAGGGCGCGTCCTTGCGAAGGTCGAGGGCGAGACCAGCCGCGCGGATCATCGGACCCGTGGCGCCCCAGTCCAATAGGTCTTCGAGCGACATCGTTCCGACGCCTTTGGTGCGGACGCCCCAGATGGGGTTGCCGGTCAAGAGGTTTTCGTAGAAATCGATACGCTCGGCCATCGTCTTCACGAATTTGGCGATGACCTTCTGCCAACCTCGCGGCAGCTCCAGTGCCAGCCCGCCAATGCGGAAATACGAAGTCATCATGCGCTGGCCGGAGAACATTTCGAAGATTTTCAGAACTTCTTCGCGCTCTTGCAGGCAATACATGAACATCGACATGGCGCCGATATCGAGGGCGTGGGTACCTAGCCAGACCAGGTGGCTATTGATGCGGGTGAGTTCGGTGAGCATCACACGCGTCCATTGAGCGCGCGCGGGAACCTCGAGTTGCAGGAGTTTTTCAACGCCGAGGCAATAGCAGAGGTTGTTGGAAAGGTTGG
>JBJXGL010000134.1:0-3095 GCA_046160365.1 Aestuariivirga sp.
ATGGGTCCGAACGACTTGTTGATTCCCTGGAGTTCCAGAATGGGAGCGGTCATGATCCTGGCCTCGTTGTCTTCTTTGGCGTGTAGGTCAGCGCCATCCGCCGGAACGTGTTGTTCGCCAACACGGCGGCGAGCAGCAGCACGCCGATGATGAGGCTCGACCAGTTGCGGTCGAAGTCGGTGTAGTAGATGCCTTGCGTCACGATGGCGAAGGTGAGGGTGCCGAAGAAAATGCCGATCACCGAGCCGAAGCCCCCGGTCAGCAGCACGCCGCCGACGACGACCGCGATGATGGAATTGAAGATGAACGACTGCCCGCCCGATACTTGGGCGGAATTGAACAAGATCGCCTGGCACATTCCGACGAAGGCGGCGCTTGTCGCCGGCAGGACAAAGAGCGTGATCGTCATCTTCCGGGTCGGGATTCCGGCGTTGCGGGCGCTTTCCTTGTCGCCACCCCTCGCGAAGAGCCAATTTCCATAGCGGGAATAATGCACGAAGAAGATGTAAGCGGCGAGCGCGGTCAGCCACCAGGCGATGATGACTTGGAATTGCTTGCCGATGTACAAGTCGCCGAAGATGGCCTTGGCGAGTGGAGGCGCCGTCAAGGCGACGCTGGTCGTGCCTGTTATGATGACGGAAAGGCCGAGGACGAAGCCCGCCACCGCGAAGAGAGTTCCGAGCGTGACGATGAACGAGGGCACGGCGGTGCGCACGACCAAGGTTCCGTTGACGAGGCCAACGACAATCCCGAGCAGGAAAACCGCCGCGATCCCGAGCCAAATGGGCAAGTCATAGTGGCCCGAAATGATCGCCACCGTCATTGAACCGGCGGGAACCATCGAGCCGACGGATATGTCCAGTTCGCCCGCGATCATCAAAAGGCCGATGGGGATGGCGATGATGCCAAGGCCGGCGGCGATGTTCATCCACGCCGCCACGCTGCCCACGGTAAGAAAACTCAGGCCGCCGAAGATCGTGAAAAAAACAAACATGGCCGCGAGGCCAAGAAACGCTCCCGATTCCGGGCGCCTCAGCAAACCGCCGAATGAAAACCCGGCCACGCGCGCAGCGCTATCAGTACTCATTGCATTCCCCTCCGCCATTCGAACTTTCAACAAGTCTTGTCCGGCCCAATCGCTTTGGGATCGGGCCAGACAGATTGTTGCGCTAGGCTAGCGAGCGCCCTTTTCCACACCCCTCAGTGTCGGGTCGATGTTCGACTTGTCCACAATGCCAGGGCCCGTGAGCACAGGGTTCGTCGGCAGCAGATTGCCGAAATCGATGTGAGCGGCAAGCAGGTTCACGCCGATGTTCGACTGCAGATAAGGCTGTTGGTCGACGGCGAAGCCCTGCGTGCCGGCCTTGATGCGATCGAGGCCCGACTGGTTGAAGTCGAAGGAACCGAGGATCACTTTGCCGGTCTTGGCGGCCTGTTCGATGCCGGTGGCGGCGCTGTCGGCGTCGCCGGCGGAGATCGTGATGGCGCCGTCGATCGTTTCATCCTTCAGAAGCGTCGCCTTGATCGCTTCCGCGACGGCGGTCGGATCGCCGAAGCTCGAAGCCGGCAGTGGCAGCTGGGTTGCCTTGGAACCCGCTTTGGCAGCGCCATCGGCGACGCCCTTGCATCGCGCTTCGAGGTTGGCAGCACCCGGAACCGTGTTGATGCAGATGATGTTCTTCTGCCCGTTCTTGGCATAATAGGCGCCGGCGGCCAGACCTGCCTCATACTCGTCATTGCCGACATAGTTGATGGCGCCGAGTTCCTTTGCCTTCGCGGCGTTGCCGGCGTTGATCAGAATGACCTTGATGCCCTTTTCAATAGCCTCCTTGATCGCCGGATCTTCGGCTTCGGGGACCCAGTTGGGAACAACGATGCCGTCGACGCCCTGGCTGATCGCGGTGCGGACAAGCTGGGCTGCATCCGCGCCGAGGTTGTCGTAGGTCTGGAGCTGCAGATAGTTACAGCTACCGCCGTTGGCCGTGACGGCAAGGCAAGCATCGTCCATGCCTTTCTTGATCTTGTTCCAGAACAGGTCGTCAGCCTTGCCGCCAACGACCGCGATCTTGGCAGCCATTGTCGCCGGCGCGCCGATGGCGAGCGCCGCCGCCGCCGCGATCACCGTCAAAAACTTCCTCATTTTCATTCCCTCCCTCAAATTGCCGTCGTCATGACGGATTCATGTGCTCATGAATTCTGTTGTTGCCGGGCGTTCAGCCGGGCCACTTTTTTCCGGTAGCGCGCGTCCATCAGCGCTTGCGCTTCCTTCGAGCCGTCGTGCCAGGTGCCGAACCACTGATCGAGCGGGATCAAACCGTCGCCGCCGTAGTTCACCTCGAAATGCTTGTGATGCAGGTAATGCAGGTAGGCGTGGCTATCGAGCGCGGTTCCGTCCGTCAGTTCGAGCTTGTCGAAGCCGATATGTCCATTGACGGCGCCGTAGCCCGCCATGTGAAGCTGGAACAACGCGATGAGCGGGTTGGACGGCAGCACCAGATGCCACCAGACCACGCCGTGATAGAGGAACGTCTCGACCGGGTGCATCGACAGTGACGACCACGGCGACGGGTTCACCGAATTGTGGTGTACCGAGTGGACCCACTTGTAGAGCGGCGGCCAGTGAATGGCGCGGTGAATGAAGAAGAAGTTCACCTCATGGATCATCGGCGTCATGAAGAGCATGAACGCCAGCCAGTAGGGATGCTCCGACCAGTCGAGCCAGGTTGCGTATCCGTTGGCGAAGCACCAGAGCATGAGGACTTCGACGAGCGTCCACATCGGAATGCCGGAAAGATATGTGCGGAGGAAATTGTCGAGGTTCTGGCTCTTGAACCAGAACACGTCGGAGGGCTGCTCGGAGGGGAACTTGCCGTTGAACTTGAAGCGCGTGCCCTGTTTGCGCTTCCAGTAGTAGAAGAGCTCGATCGAGCCGTACATGAGAAAGATGCCGACGCTGTTCACGCCATAGAGCCACAGCGCCCAGTCCCAGGAGAGCGTCTTCATGGTCTCCCAATCGGGAAGCACGTAGCGCCAGTAGAGCAGCGTGACCGCCATGTGGAAGGCGTTCCACGGCCAGACATAGCCGATGAGGAACG
>JBJXGL010000135.1:0-6191 GCA_046160365.1 Aestuariivirga sp.
GCATTTAGGGCCGCCTTGCCCTTCGCGGCGCGGCTGGGGCTGCAAACACAATCTTCAGCCGGCTGCCTGTCGCTTCGGCGAGGCGTTGCAATGTCTTGCCTGATGGAAACACTCTACCGCTTTCCAGTCTTGCAATGGTGCTCTGGGTTGTCTTCATGCGCTTGGCGAGTTGGACTTGGGTAAGCCCAGCCCTTGCCCTCGCGGCAATCATGGCGGATGCCAGCGCGAATTCTTCCTCAAGAGCTTCGTACTCCTTCCGGTAAGCTTTGTCTTTCATCCAGCTCTTGTGCATCGCCGACAATTTTTTCATCGAACCTCCTTGACCCGCTGGCGGGCGATTTGCCGTTCCCTGCAGAACTTGATGGCTTCGGCGGGGTCGGGAGGGTCCATGGGGTAGTGCTCGGCTTCATACGCGTCGATCAGTGTAGCAAGCACGTCCAGCCTGTCCCCTTTCGCAGTTCCGCTTGCGGCTCCCCAAAGCTTTTCAACTTCCGCCAAAGCCTTTTCATAGTCGCGCTCCGAGCGGAAGGGTTCGATATCAGATTTCATCCCGGAATTCCTTGACCCTCAACTGTCTGCTTGGCGCGGGCGATGGAGTCAGCGATCATCTGGTGCTTGTGCCGGGATATATCGGTGGGCTTCTTCGACCGTCCTAGATCGAACAGCTCGGAGACAGTTGCTCGCAGCGGGTCGCCGTCAAGGCCCACCCGGTCACTGAATTTCATTCGTGATGGCATGAAGCTGATCCTATGCCATTACCAACTCACGATCAATTCGCGGTTCGTCAGGCGCGGTGAGGTCTTGATGGGAGACCTGACTCGCTGCCGTCCTTCGAGGCGCGGCTATCGCCGCGCGCCTCAGGACGAGGGTTAGGCGGTAGGAGGCACTGTTTGACAGCTATCTCAGGATGACATCTCTGCACAATCCTCGTCCTGAGGCGCCGCCGAAGGCGGCCTCGAAGGACGGCCGCATGCGCAGATCTATCAACGGCGGACAGTTGCGAAACGGGAGGCGCGTTCATCCACAATTCACGAAATTCTCACTGGCGCGGTGCTTTTGGCTTCGTTTAGATTGCAAGGATCGTCAGTTGGTTCGAGGTGTCCCGTGCGAAATGTTCTCGCCGTTCTCTCTCTGATCTTTGTATGCCTCGCTGCACAGTCGGCCCACAGCGCCGAGCCTGTCGATCTCGAACTCGTTCTGCTCGCCGACTCCACCGGCTCCATCGGCGACGACGAGATTTACTTCCAGCGCAAAGGTTATGCCGACGCGCTGGCGCATTCGGATGTGCTCGATGCCATCGAGACCGGACGCCATCAGAGAATTGCCGTCACCTATGTCGAATGGGGCGACATGACATCACAGGTCACCGTCGTCCCCTGGACCATCATTTCCTCGAAGGCCGACGCCGAAGCCTTTGGCCTCACGCTGATGGACGAGCCGCGGCTGGCGCGGGGTCGGAATGCGATTGGGAGCGCGCTTGCCTATGGGGCGAAGGAGATCGACACCAATGCATTCGAGGGCGCGCGCAAGGTGATCGACTTTTCGGCCGACAGCGCCAATAGCTGGAACGGGCTGCCGCTGCCTTCGACACGGCAGATGGTTCTCGACATGGGCATCACCATCAACGGCCTTGCCATTCTCTGCCGCACCTGCGCCAGCGGCAGGCCGGTGTCCTACGATCTTGAAAAGGCCTTCGAGGAGACGATCATCGGCGGAGACGAAAGTTTCGTGGTGACCGCCGAGAATCCGCAGAGTTTCAGCATGGCGGTCAGGCGGAAACTGATTCTGGAGATTGCGGGGGTCGACAATCCGCGCCGCTTGCTTGCGACGTCTAATACCAACGGCTCGCAGAATTGACTCATGACCTTGGTCCGGTGACAAGTCCCGGCTGAATTGAGGCCCTGCAGGGCTGATTTTCAGGGCGAAGTCCGCCGTCGAATGTCTTCCGAGAAGTCTTGCATGGAAGACGTTCGACGGCTCTCCGCATCCAAACGCTATCTGCAAGTGTCAGCTCAGGACGCCGCTGGTACAAGTGACCTAACCGCACCCGGATAGGCAATAATTTCCGCCCTTTTGCATTCGCCACGCATTCGTCTAAGTTTGTCGCCATCTGGCAGGGGACCGGAAAGCGAGCGGCATTGATTATGGCATATTCGGACGACACTTCTGGCCTCGAACAGCCGCGCGTTCACTTGGTGCATATGATCGTATTCACACTGGTGGTCGCGATCCTGGCCGCGGTGCTCTTCCCCGGCATGCAGAAGGCGTTCTTTTCCAATCCCGGGCTCAACGCGGTGATCCTGGCCACGCTGGCGTTCGGCATGGTGTATGCCTACCGCATGGTCTGGCGGCTGTTTCCGGAAATCCGCTGGGTCAACGACTTCCGCAAAGCAGAGCCCGGCGCCGACCTCCTGGTGCAGCCCAAGCTTCTGGCACCCATGGCGACGCTTCTGGGCTCCAGACCCGGCGGCACGGTGCTGTCGCCGCTTTCGATGCGCTCGATGCTGGATTCGCTGGCCTCGCGGCTCGATGAATCGCGCGATCTGCTGCGCTACCTCGTGGGGCTTCTGATTTTTCTCGGCCTGCTCGGCACGTTCTGGGGTCTGCTCGAAACCGTCACCTCGGTTGGCGATGCCATCCGTGCGCTCGATGTCACCTCCGCGCAATCCAGCACCGTGTTCGAGGAACTGAAAACCGGCCTCGAACGGCCGCTGGCCGGCATGGGGCTTTCGTTTTCGTCATCGCTCTTCGGCCTTGCCGGATCGCTGATCCTGGGTTTCATGGACCTGAAGGCGTCGCAGGCGCAGAACCGCTTCTATACCGATCTCGAAGACTGGCTCTCGACCATCACCGATATCCGTCAGGGCGATGGGCAGGGCGCCAATCTTTCCAGTTACATCAAGCACGACATCCAGACGATACAGAAGGGCCTCGACAAACTCGGCAAGCAGATCGACGCCAATGCGGCGAACGGCGGCGCTGCGCCCGAGTCGATGGAGCAGCTCGCCGGCGCCGTTGCAAGCCTGGTGCAGCAGATGCGCGAGGAGCAGAAGATGGTGCGCCAGTGGGCGCAGACGCAGCAGGTGCAGCAGAATGAAATTCAGCGCCTGTTGATCCGCGCTACGGGGCAGCAAGTGCCGCCGCCGCCATCTCTTCGCGGGCGCATGCGCGCCGAGAGCGAGGAGTAAGCATGGCAGGCGCATTGTCGCGGAGAAGGCGCAATGAGGATGCTCCTTACTGGCCGGGCTTCGTCGATGCGATGGCACAGCTTCTGCTGGTCATCACGTTCTTGCTTTCCGTATTCATGGTGGCGCAGTTTCTCTTGGCGCGCGAAATCTCCGGGCAGGACTCGGCACTCGGCCAGCTTCGCTCGCAGATCGCGGAATTGACCGAACTTCTGGCGCTTGAGAAATCCGCCAAGAAGGACATCGAAGCGACCCTCGTGGCGCTTAGCGACGATTTCAATGCCGAGAAGGCCAAGAATGCAGATTTGCTTGCATCTCTTTCATCCGAAAACCAGAGGGGAACAGCGGCTGGAACTACGATCAGCGGTTTGCAGACGGCACTCGACAAGGAGAAAACGCTCTCCGCCGAAGCGCTCTCAAAAGTCGAACTGTTGAACCAGCAGATCGCGGCGCTGCGCCGCCAGATCGGGCAACTCAATGATATCCTGACGGATGCGGAAAAGCGCAATAAATCGTCGGAAGCGCAGATCGCCGATCTCGGCAAGCGGCTTAACTCGGCGCTCGCACAGCGGGTACAGGAACTGTCGCGCTACCGCTCGGAGTTCTTTGGGCGGCTCCGGCAGATTCTCTCGCAGCGCTCGGACATTCTGGTGGTCGGCGACCGCTTCGTATTCCAGTCGGAAGTGCTGTTCCCCAAGGGCGCGGCCGATCTCAATGCGGCCGGACAAGCGGAGATGACCAAGCTCGCCGATGCTCTGAAGCAGCTTGAAACGGAAATCCCCGCCGATATTGCCTGGGTGTTGCGAGTCGATGGACACACGGACAGCGACCCCATTCTCTCAGCGCAGTTCAAGTCAAACTGGGAGCTGTCATCGGGCCGCGCCATTGCGGTGGTGAACTTTCTCATCGCAAAGGGCGTTTCACCCAAGCATCTGGTGGCCGCGGGATTCGGAGAGTTTCAGCCACTGGAGCAGGGCTCGACCGAAGACGCCAAATCTCAGAACCGCCGCATCGAGCTCAAGCTGACGGAGCGGTGAACTGCAGCTTCGCGAGCTTGGCGTAGAGCGGGCTCTTCTTCATCAACTCGGCGTGCTTTCCGATGGCGGCGATGCGTCCGCCGTCCAGAACAACGATGCGATCCGCGTTGCGCACGGTCGCCAGCCGATGCGCGATTACCAGTGTCGTCCGATTTTTCGTGAGCGATGACAGCGCCTCCTGAATGAAGGCCTCGCTCTCCGCGTCAAGCGCGCTGGTTGCTTCGTCGAGCAGCAGGATCGGCGCATCGCGCAACACGGCGCGGGCGATGGCGATGCGCTGGCGCTGCCCGCCCGAGAGCGTGATGCCGCGTTCGCCAACCGCGGTTCCGTAGGCTTGCGGCAGTTTCTCCGCGAACTCATCGACACGCGCCGCACGTGCTGCCGCCGCGACCTCGTTTTCGCTCGCCTCGGGCCTTCCGAAACGGATGTTGTCTTGGATGGTTCCCGAGAACAACACCGGGTCTTGCGGCACCACGGCGATGCGGCGGCGGAGCTCGGTGAGATCGGCTTGCCGGACATCGAGGCCGTCAATCATTATGCGGCCCTTCTGCGGATCGTAGAAGCGCTCGATCAGCGCGAAGATGGTTGTCTTGCCAGCACCCGATGGACCGACCACGGCAACCGTTTCTCCGGGCGTGACGGCAAAACTCACGTTATGCAGCACCGGTGCATCGGGCCGCCCCGCATAGGCAAAACTCACATCTTCAAAACCCACTTCGCCTTTGGGCGGAGACGGAAGCGGCAGCGGGACAGGGGGCGAGGCGATGGCTGGCTGTTCATCAAGAAGCTCGGAAATGCGTTCGGCAGCGCCCGCCGCAAGCTGTGTCTCTCCCCACACTTCCGAAAGCTGTCCAAGCGAGCTTGCCATCAGCACTGCGTAAATCACGAACTGGCTGAGCGTGCCGCCGGTGAGCCGCCCCATGATCACTTCGCGCGCGCCGAACCAGAGCAGCCCCACGATGGCGCCCATGGCAACGAAGATGATTGCCGCCGTCAGTATGGAGCGCGCCACGGTCCGGGAAGCGGCGGCGGAAAAAGCCGCATCGGTCTCGCTCGAGAATGCGCCGGACATGTGGGATTCCTGAACGTTCGATTGCACAGCGGTGATGGCGGAGAGCCGCTCCTGAGCGAAGGCAGCCGAGGATGCGAGCGTGTCCTGTGCGGCGCGGGAGAGCGAGCGCACGCGGCGGCCATAGATCACTAGCGGCAGCACGGCGAGCGGCACAGCCAGGAGGCCGAGCCCCGCAAGTCTCGGGCTCGTCGCCACCATCATGAAGGCAGCGCCGATGAACATCACGACATTGCGCAGGAGGATCGACGCGGTCGACGAGAAGGCCGATTTGATTTGAGTCGTATCCGCCGTGAGGCGCGAGACGACTTCGCCAGTCCTCTGGTTTTCATAGAAGCCGGGGCTGAGTTTCAGAAGGTGCGAGAACAGATCGCTCCTCAGATCGGCAACCACTTTCTCGCCGAGCCACATGACGAAATAGAAGCGGATCGCGGAACTCACCGCCAGGATCGCGACCACGGCCAGCATCGCGAGGAAGTACTGGTTGACGAGTGCGGCACTCTCTTCGGTGAAGCCATGATCGATCACCCGGCGCACGGCCAGAGGCACGGCAAGCGTCGCAATTGCAGCCGCAAGCAAAGCCACCAGCGCCATTGCCACGCGAGGCTTGTAGCGCATGAGATAGGGCGCCAGCCGGACGAGCGGCCTCAGGTTCCTGCTTTTCGGCCTGCGCCGCGCCTCGTCCTCGAAATTGTCAGCCATCGCCCGCTACTTGCCTCGCCCTAAGCCATCCTGTATAGCCCCCTCCGAAACCACACAACATGAAAGCCTCGCGCGCGACAAATCGCGCCATATCAAGGATTTAGCTATGAAGGACAGCATTCATCCGGACTACCACATGATCAATGTGGTGATGACCGACGGCTCGAAGTTCCAGACCCGCTCGACCTGGGGCAAGGA
>JBJXGL010000136.1:0-10338 GCA_046160365.1 Aestuariivirga sp.
CTCATCCTCGATGAACCGACTGTTGGCGTTGATGTTGAAGCCCGGGAAGGCTTGCATGAACTCATCACGGAACTGAGCCGGACCGGCATGGGCGTATTGCTCACGACCCACGACATGGAGCAGGCAGAGGCACTGTGTGAAAAGGTCGGGTTCCTGCAGAACGGTCGCATCGATCTTCAGGGAAATCCCCGAGAATTGATCGAGCGCTTTTATCATGGGCAAAAGGAAATCATCATTGACCTGCGCGAACCGCTACCGCCGAGTATAAGTGCTAGGTTTGTAAGCTGGGGGTTCGGAGCCGCAAATGCTGGCCGAACCTGGAGCAGTTTCGGCCACTACAGCAGCGCAGACGCAGAGAGTATCTCGGCAGAACTTGAAAAAGCGGGCCTTGCAGTCCGCGAACTGCGCGTGAGGCAACCTGGGCTAGACAGTCTGTTCATCCAACTCAACAAACAAACAGCACGCACCACCATGGACTGGGCGGCGTGATTCTGGCCGCGGTCCGCGTGATGTTGCTGCAACTCATCCGTGACAGGGGAGCGTTGGCGATGGCTTTTGTCCTGCCGCCGCTCATCTTCTTGATCTTTGCGGCGATTTTCTCAAGCACCAGTGGGGATGAGTTGCGTTTGAAGGTGGCGCTGGGAGTCGGGACGCCGAGCGATACGGCAAGTCGTCTTGAAACCGCCCTACGTGCAGAACCTTCGCTACGGTTATTGACGGAGACGTTTGGGAAAGAACAGGACGTTTCACTTCAGGTTGAGAGCGGCAGCGCAGATGTTGGGCTCTTCATCCGCGGTGACCTTGGCAGCTCCGAAACGTCTCCCGTAACTGTATTGGTGGATCCCGGCAAGCTGATGGCCGGCGCAATCCTATCGGGCCAGGTCCAGCGTGTCATTGGGCTTGAGTTACCGGACGTCGGGTTGGCGCGCACAGTACCCGCAATCGAAAGCCTGGCCGGTGGTTTTACTCCAGAACAATCCGCACGACTTGCCGCCGCGATTGACACGCTGGCAAAAGGTGAAAACACGGAAAATGACTCCGCGGAACTTGTTGAAACAACGCAACTCCGCGGTAGCGGCAAGTCTGACCCGACGGTCACCTACTATGCTGGAGCGGTGGCCATTCTATTTCTTCTGTTCTCCGCCATGCAGACAGCCGCCACTCTCATAGAAGAGCGGAGCTCTGGCATCATCGATCGTATTGCCGTGGGGCGCGCCGGTACGGATGTGATTGTGGTCGGGAAGTTTCTGTTTATCATGCTGCTGGGGATCATGCAGGCAGGCCTGATCTTCGCCGTTGCCGCGATGGTTTACGGACTGAATTTCACAGACCAATTCCCGCTGTGGGGGTTGACCACGATTGCAGCGGCCATCACAGTTGCAGGACTAGGACTTGCTGTCGCATCCCTGTGCACGAGCAAACAGCAGGCACAAACCATCTCCAGCTTCGTTGTTCTTGTGAGTTCTGCCGTCGGCGGCTCGATGGTGCCACGTTTCCTGATGCCGCCGTGGTTGCAAGACATTGGGTGGTTCACGCCCAACGCCTGGGCGATCGAGTCTTATCATGGCGTATTGTGGCGTGGTGAGGGACTTGACGTCATTTGGTCACCTTTACTGCGCATGGTCGTGGTTGGATTGCTTGGCTTGGCGACGGCAATTGTAGTGTCTCGGATACGGCTGAAACTGTGATGACGACAATCGATGCTTCTCGTAAGCGGAAAGCGGGCGACACTGCTGTGAGCCTGACGTTGGCGGCACTTGTGCTTGCCGCCTGGACTGCCAATCATATTGGAGCAATTTTTCTGATCGACTGGTCTGCGCCCGGCCAATGGCCGTTGGCGATTGCGTTGATTGCTCTCCAGACATGGCTCAGTGTCGGGCTGTTCATTATAGCTCACGATTCCATGCACGGATCGCTTGCACCGGGTTGGCTGCGGCTCAACCGGCTGATCGGCCAGATCTGCGTTAGACTCTATGCCGGCTTTTCCTACGCGAAGCTCTATGTCAGCCATCACGACCATCATCGCCACGCTGGCACGCCGGATGACCCGGATTTCGACGCCGAGCACAACACGAGCTTTTGGCCCTGGTACTTCAAGTTTTTTCGCCATTATTTTGGCTGGCGTGAGTTTGGCTTTTTGACTGCCGCTGTCATTGTCTATGCGATCATCCTGGGCGAGCGCACCCCTGTGATCATTGCATTCTGGGCTATCCCCGCAATTCTGTCCTCGATTCAACTTTTCTATTTCGGCACGTTTCTACCGCACCGAGCTGGGGGAACTCTGTTTACCGACCAGCACCGCGCCCGGAGCAACGATTTCTCATGGCCGGTGTCTCTGCTCACCTGTTTTCACTTCGGTTATCACCATGAACACCACGACAAGCCCTGGGTGCCGTGGTGGCGATTGCCCCATGTGAGGGCGTTGTCTAGGCCCGCAGAAACGGCGTAAGGTGGGTTATGTCCATCGCTTCCTCGTTCCTCGTTCCGGTGTTGCTCGTCGTCGGAACTGTCGTGTTCATGGAGTGGTTTGCAGCTTGGTCGCACAAACACATCATGCATGGCTGGGGCTGGGCGTGGCACAAGTCGCATCATGAATCGCATGATGACGCGCTTGAAAAAAACGATCTCTATGCCGTGGTGTTTGCATGCGTTTCGATCGTCATGTTCTGGTTCGGCGCTAGCTACTATTGGCCCGTCTGGTGGATCGCACTGGGTGTCAGCATCTATGGCGTACTCTATTTCTTTTTCCATGACGGGTTGGTGCATCAGCGCTGGCCTTTCCGGTACGTGCCGCGGCGCGGCTACCTAAAGCGGGTCTATCAGGCCCATCGGCTGCACCATGCTGTGCATGGACGAGACGGCTGCGTATCATTCGGCTTTGTCTATGCGCAACCTGTCGACAAACTGGTGAAGCAGTTGCAATTAAGGAACGCTGGCCTTGATACTGACGCCATCGAGCCCAAGGGGCGGGCCCTGTCATAAGGGCCGGCTACGAAGGGCGCTGCCACAAACCCTGGCGCGATTGCTCTGGTGATATCACGCGATAGACCACAACATCAGCAAGTGAAAGTGCGAGCAGATACATCTTTCGCAACTTCCCCGTCGAAACACGCTTTTCCCAGGCCGCCGGACCGCGCTTTCGCAGCTTCGCGCCAATGTCCCGATAGACCCTCCGGGCGGCGGCAATGGCCCACGCCGACCGCAGCGGCAACACAGCGATGCCGGCCTTGGATGAGTCATAATAACGCTCGGCAACATCGAGTAAATCAACGGCTGCTGCATGAAGAGCCGGGCGCTGCGAGAGATCATCGGCGTCAACAACGCCAATGCCATGGCGCGCAAGTATCTCGTCAGGCACATAGACCCGCCCGACGCGCGCATCTTCAATGACATCGCGGGCGATATTCGTGAGCTGAAATGCAAGACCGAGATCGGCGGCACGGTCCAGCACAGCGGAATCACGTGCGCCCATGATCATCGACATCATGACGCCAACAACACCTGCCACGCCATAGCAATACTCCAGTGTATCGTTGAGGGTCGCATAGCGTCTTTCGTCCACATCCATGGCAAAGCCGTCCAGCAGCTCTTCAAGATGGCGCACCGGAATCTGATGTTTGTGCACGACACGCCGGATGGCTTCGAACTCCGGATCGGCCAGCCTTGCTCCCGACAGGACGCCGGCTGTCTTCTTCCGGAGATCGTCGAGGCGTGCACGTTGGCCGGCGCGAAATGTGGCTTTCTGACCATGACCCAGCGTCTGGCCATCGATGACATCGTCACAATGCCTGCACCAGGCATAAAGCATCACGGCATCTTCGCGAGTTTGCCGGTCAAACAGGCGAGCCGCTGCTGCAAAGCTCTTGGAACCCTGCGTGATCGCCGCCTGGCTTTGTGCAACGATCCTATCGCTCACATCTTTGCGTCCGCGATCATCAGCTCTGCGGTCGCCTTGGCGGAACCCACCACGCCGGGAACACCCGCACCTGGATGCGTGCCAGCGCCAACAATATAGAGATTGCCGATCTTGTCGTCGCGATTGTGCGGACGGAACCACGCACTCTGTGTGAGGATTGGTTCAACGGAGAAAGCGGAACCCAGATGCGCATTGAGCTCGTCCCGGAAGTCAAATGGCGTGAAGTGCCGCACGGTCACGAGGTCCTTCAGCAGGTCCGGGATGTAGCGGTCGTTCAGGTATTTCAGGATCCGGGCGCGGTATTTGGGTCCAACTTCATTCCAGTCAATATTTGCCGTGCCGAGATGCGGAACGGGAGACAACACGTAATATGCGCTGCCACCGTCTGGTGCCAGGCTGTCGTCGGTGACGGACGGCGCGTGCAGATAAAGCGAAAAATCATCCGCGAGCCCGTCCTTCTTGAATATGTCCATGATCAGTTCGCGGTATCGCGGCCCGAACAGCACCATGTGATGCTTGAGGTCCGGGCGCTTGGTCTTGAGCCCAAAATAGATCACGAAGAGCGATATCGAGAAGCGCTTCTTCTCAAGCGCGCGTCCGTGTGATTCACCGCGGGTCGTGCCACGCATCAATGTCTTATATGTGTGAACGACGTCAGCATTCGAAGCGAGCTGATCGAACTCGTGGCGCGTTCCGTCTTTCAGCACAAGACCTTTGATGCGACCTTCCTGCATCTCAAGCCGGTCGACTTCAGCATTGAGCACCAGTTTGCCACCCAGCCTTTCGAAGTGCTTCACCATGCCCTTGACCAATGCGCCAGTGCCGCCTTTCGCAAACCACACGCCGCCCTTGCGTTCGAGCGCGTGGATCAAGGCATAGATCGATGACGTTTCGAAGGGATTTCCGCCAACAAGCAGGGAATGAAAACTGAAGGCCTGGCGCAGGTGATCGTCTTTGATGAATTGGGAGACTTTCGAATAAACGCTGCGGTGACTTTCAAGCCGTATGAGTTGCGGCGCCGCTTTGATCATCGACCAGAAATTCAGGAACGGGACTGTGCCGAGTTTTTCGTAACCCTTACGATAGATGTCGTAGGAGTAAGCGAGGAACCTTTTGTATCCCTCAACATCGGCTGGCGATTTGGCTGCAATCTGGCGGTCAAGTTCTGCTTGATCATTGAGATAGTCGAAACGGTATCCGTCTTCCCAGCAGAGCTGGTAGAATGGCGTGACAGGCAAGAGCGTGACGTCGCTTGACATTGTATGCCCGGACAGCGCCCATAGCTGCTCAAGGCAATCAGGATCGGTAATTACGGTCGGCCCCGCATCAAAGGTAAATCCGTCGTCGGCATAGACATAGGCCCGGCCACCTGGTTTGTCGCGTTTTTCGAAAATGGTTGTTTTGATGCCCGCGCTTTGCAAACGCATGGCGAGCGCGAGGCCACCAAAGCCCGCGCCGATCACTGCCGCGGTTTTGTTGGTCGCAGTCACGGTCTATTTCTCTTTAGCAATTCAGTCTCCCGCAAACACGCAAGCGCCCGCAGGATCGGGACTGGTGGTTTGCCTGTTAGTATACGGATGATATCGCCGGTGGTTGTGCGCCCAGCATAGAATCTTTCGATCAGGGATTGTGGCAAAGTGTAAAAGCGCTGCAGGACAAGATGACGCTGGTCAGGCTTGGCCGCGCGAAACAGCATGCGATTGAGCAATCTGTAGAAGCGCTGGTGGCGCGCACGGGACAGGGCATGGTCGCGCACGCGCTTTGCTAATTCCTTGCTCCCAATGGGCCATGCCCCTCCAACAAGATTTGCGACCCGAACCGCGTCCGGGAGACTGTAGCCTGTCGTCGGATGAAACAGTCCGGCCCGCATGCCAACCTGAGGCACATCGGCTGGCCTGTTTCGCCAGAAGGCTGGTGCGTCAAAGGCGAGTGAAATTGGCAGAACGCCCTCTTCACTGCGCGTGACATTGGCAATCGACCATCCGCGGGCTTGCGCATAGTCCGAAATGTCCGCAGCAAGCTCCTGCACATTGAGCGCTTCACCATCGGAGTATCGCGTGTCTTCAATCAGCAGGCTGGTCGCTGACAGGGGTAGCACATAGATGAAACGATAACCATCCTTCTGGGCAACCGATGCATCCATGATTATCGGATCGTTCAAGCCATGCGGTCTTGTTGTTTCGATCTCGAGACCGAAAAACTTCTGATAGCCCAGCACAAGCGCAGGGTCTGGCAGAAATCCGCGTGCATCAATCACACAATCAGCTGTCAGCCGGCGCCCGTCGCCGAGCCGAACACCGCCAGGATCAAGTTCCACAACCGGCGAATTGCGCATGATGGCAATTGTGTCATGGTCAGCCAGGGCGCGGGAGACCGAGTCCGAAGTCAATGAGGCGTAGCCCGCACTCAGATTGCGCTCAAAGTCTCTGAACTTCACCGACTGTGCCTGCCAGCGGTGGGCAACCAGCGCGGAAATCCACTGCAGATCGCCGGGATCAAGATCTGGAATGTGAAATGACCATGTGTGGTTGCCGAAAGGTTGATCTGCAGCATCCACGATGAGTATCCGGGGTGCCTCATGCGATTGTGCGAGTCGTTGCGCAATCAGTGCGCCCGCGAGGCCTGCACCGACAATCAGCAATTGCCAGTGAGCGCTGTCAACTACAGAAGTCGAGGCAGGCTTTGTCAAACGGTAAGCTCAACTACGTGTGGCCCAGCTTCGTGTTTTCGAACCCCCAGGAAAAATATGGCGGAGAGGGAGGGATTCGAAGCCCCGGTACGGTTACCCGTACTTCGCATTTCGAGTGCCACGTGATCGACCAGCTCTGCCACCTCTCCGCAAATCGAGCGCGTCATAGCTGTTTGCAAAGGCCCAGCCAACCCCCCAAGCTTCCGGCCCCTCTTACCTCAAAACTGGGCTGGAGAGCACAGGCCTTATTCGGGTCAACTTTTTGCATCGACACGCTGGGGCACATCGAAGAGGGAGGACATCAAGCGTCGCACAATATTGAGGTTTCTGTGATGGCGCTGGCACGGCGTTGAAGGATGGCGCGGAATGGGATCGCCGTCACAGAAACCTCGATATTGCGGGACCTATCCGGAATGGCTCAGTTGAGCCATATTTGCCCTCCCCATGACGATGATCGACAATCCTGTGAAGGCAATGGCGCTGTTCCAGCAGATGAAGGATGCGCTGCCGTTCGAGGCCGACATGACGCCCGAACTCGCGGCAACGCTCACCACCAAGCACGGACTCAAGTCTAAGAACCTCCGTCAGACCGTGACCGATGTGTTCTATGCCGGAGACATTGGCGGCATCACATGCCGCATCGGTTCAGACGATGAGGCCAACACCTTCATCGTCTCGCTCACGCATCTGCGCATCCCCAGGGCGCTGCCGTTCGCTGTCGCGGCCATCGACTACCAGCGGCATCGCGTGAAGAAGATCAAGAAGCAGCGATAAACGTTCGGATTAATCCGAGGCCCTAGTTGCGGGCTCCACTACCGCGGAGCGGTTTAGTGCAATAAAGGTTTCGCGGCGCTTCGCCAGAATACGGCTCAACAAAGCCACAAAATCGGGGTCGTTTTCCTAATGGAAAAAGTTTTGTGTAGCTTTGGAGTGAAGACACGGTTCGGAGCGCAAATCAGAACCAGATCACATGCAAAGAGTTGTCCTGATCGCCCGCGAACCAAGGCCATAGCTCCGGCCTGATCGCCTCATAGGTCCAATCGTTCATATGCACATAGTTTAGCATCCTGGACGCTGTTGCGCCAACTTCGAAAGAGCCTATGGAGAGCCTGGAGCGCTTTTCAGAAGCACGCTAGAAAAGGTTTTATCGTTTAAAATCAACTGGCTGGGGGACTAGGATTCGAACCTAGACTAGCGGAGTCAGAGTCCGCGGTCCTACCGTTAGACGATCCCCCAACGGGTTCGCTAAGCCGCGCCTAGATAGCTTCTGTGGGGGGCAGGTGCAAGCGCTGAGACGGAGTTGAGATTGATGCTGCCAATGAAGCGGTGTCAGCTGGGCAGTGGCGGCAAAGGCGGAGCCCCCAGACAACGTTGAGCGGCGGGCCTGAGGACGGGAGTCCGCCGCGCCGAAATAATCTTGGTGGCCTTCGCCAATTGCTGTTAGCATTTCCCTAGTCCGGCCTCTGTCGGGCAGGCAAACAAGGGGTGGAATCAGCGATGCAGCTCAACATTTCGAAGCGGTTCTTGTTGGTTTCTGGGCTTCTGCTGGCGCTCACGGGTCCCGGTTTTGCCGACGAACTCGACGACATCATGAAGGCAGGCGTCATCAAGGTCGGGATCTTCGAAGACTTCCCGCCCTTTTCCTCGGCCGGCCCCGATTTGAAATCGCAGGGCTATGACATCGATGTGATCAACGCACTTGCCAAAGGCCTGGGCGTGACACCGGAACTCATCGGCATCACAGGACAGAACCGCATCCCCTCGCTCACCGAGCATAAGCTTAATCTTCTGGTCAGCGTCGGCGTCAGCGACGAGCGCAAGAAGGTGGTTGCATTCACGCAACCCTACGCGCCCTACTCGATCGACGTGATCGGGCCGAAATCGCTCGCCGTGAAAGGCCCCGCCGACCTCGCGGGCAAATCCATCGCCGTCAACCGCGGCACGCTCGAGGATACTTCGGTCACGGAGGTGGCCCCGGCCGATGCCGACATCCAGCGTTTCAACGACTATAACGGTGTCATCTCCGCGTTTCTCTCAGGGCAAGTGCAGCTCATGGTGGTGGGCAACGATGTCGGGGCATCGGTCTATGCGAAGCAGCCGGCAAGCGAGCCCGAATCGAAGTTCCAGCTCCTGAACTCGCCCTCGGCCATGGCGGTCAATCTCAATGAGCCGAAGCTGCAGGCGAAGCTCGACGAGATCATTACGGCCATGAAGAAGGACGGCACCTTGGACGGTATCTCCAAGAAGTGGCTGTTCGTGCCGATGCCGCCCGACCTCTGAGGAGGCAATGGGTTACGCGCTCGATTTCGGAGCGCTGCTGCCTTACTTCAGCCTCTTCCTGCGCGGCGCCGCAACCACACTGGGCTTGACCGCGCTTGCGGCAGTCGTCGGCACGTTGCTCGGCATTGCCGGTGCCGCGGTGCTTACCGGCCGCTGCCGCATGTGCAAATGGCCGATTGCCGCCTACGTCGAACTCATTCGCAACACGCCTTTCATCGTACAGATGTTCTTCCTGTTCTTCGGCCTGCCGAGTTTGGGGATCAGACTCTCGGCACTCGCCGCGGCAGCGCTGGCGATGACGGTCAACCTCGCCGCCTATGCTATCGAAATCATCCGCGCCGGCATTGAGGCGGTGCCGGAAAGCCAAGGCGAGGCGGGCAGGGGGCTGGGTCTTCGGCCCGTTGCGGTATTTGGCCTTATCGTGCTGCCGCAGGCCCTGGCCAACGTCTATCCAGCACTCGTGGGCCAGATCACCATCACCATGCTTGAATCCGCCGTAGTCTCGCAAATCGCGGTGGTCGATCTCACCCATGTCGCGGACTACATTCAGTCGCGCAACTTCCGGGCATTTGAAACCTATCTGGCCATCACCGTCATTTACCTGGTGCTGGCGCTCATGCTCAGGCGGCTCATGGCACGTTTCGGGCGGCGGCTTTTCGCGGGGCGGTCCGCATGAACGACTTCACGACATGGGATATCCTGCGCAATCTCCTGCTTGCCGCGCGCTGGACCATTGTTCTCTCGGTTGTCGCTTTCATTGGGGGCGGCGTGCTCGGTCTTTTCCTGCTGATGGCGCGCCAGAGCGGCTCAAAAGCGGCGCTCCGCGCGGTGCAGGCGCATGTCGCGCTGTTCCAGAGTACGCCGCTCCTCATGCAACTCTTCCTCGTCTACTTCGGCTTGCCGGTGCTCGGGCTCGATGTGGCCGCGTGGTTCGCCGCGGCACTCTGCTTGACGCTCTACGCCAGCGCCTATCTCTGCGATATCTGGCGCGGCGCGGTGGAAGCAATCCCCAAGGGTCAATGGGATGCAAGCGCAGCCGTTGGTCTCCACTACTTGCGGCAGTTGCGCTTGGTGATCCTGCCGCAAGCGGTGCCCGCGGCGATCCCGCCCACTGTTGGTTTTCTCGTGCAGCTGGTGAAGAGCACGGCGCTTGCTTCCATCCTGGGCTACCGCGAACTGACCAAGACCGCGCAAATTCTCACCAACGCGACCTTCCAGCCATTCCTGATTTTCGCTTTGGTGGCACTCATCTATTTCGCGTTGTGCTACCCACTGACGGCATGGTCGCGGGCACTCGAACGAAAAGTCGCGCGTAGCCGATAACGACCTAGCAGGCTGATGAAAAACGACCAGATTCCGGCCTGATTTCTGATTTTGATTTTTTGTTGCACTGGGTTTCGAGGGCAATTGCTTGCCGCTGCGTGTCATTTGCCTTTTCTGCGGCGGCCTTTGC
>JBJXGL010000137.1:0-8883 GCA_046160365.1 Aestuariivirga sp.
TTGGAAAGAGCACGTCATACCATGGGCGCCGTCAGCACCATGGAGGCTGTTGCCAAAGCCATCGTCTACGATCTGATAGGGTAAATTTACCTCATTGCCCTGAAGCCACGGATCAACCGAAACTGAAATCCCATAACCCAGGACCGGGGGTTTCAGGTTGTGGAAATAGCCGGGGCGTGTTTCGCACGCTCCGGTCTTTTTTGATGATACCTGCAGCTCTTGTGAGCCTGGACGGGCTAATGATAGCGTCGGTCCATGACCCAGAACAATTTTCTTAGTCAACTCGTCGGCTCCTTCTCGCAAGGCGCAGCCGGCAACCCCACCGTCGCCATGATCGAAGCCGCATTCCACCATCATGGCCTCGATTGGCGCTACATCAACTGCGAGGTGCCACCCGAGCTTCTGGCCGATGCGGTGAAGGGCGCCCGCGCCATGGGCTGGCGCGGCTTCAACTGCTCGATCCCGCATAAGGTGGCGGTGATTCCGCTTCTCGATGGCCTGGGCGAATCCGCGGGCCTCATGGGCGCGGTCAATTGCGCCGTGAACCGCAACGGCAAATTCATCGGCGAAAACACCGATGGCAAGGGCTTCCTCAAATCCCTGATGGAGAAGACCGACCCACGAGGGAAATCCGTGGTCATGTTCGGCGCCGGCGGCGCCGCCCGCGCCATCGGCGTCGAACTGGCGCTGGCGGGCGCAAAGGCGATCACCGTCGTCAACCGCTCTGCCTCCCGCGGCGAACCGTTAGTGAAACTGCTGAACGAAAAGACCAAGGCAAAGGCGGCTCTGGTCAACTGGTCATCGACCTACACAATTCCTCCAGGCACGGACATTATCGTCAACGCCACTTCGATCGGCCTCGGCAACGGCAACCAGCGGCTCGACATCGAAGTCAAATCGCTGAAGCCCGGCATGGTGGTCTGCGACGTCATCGTCGATCCCCCGGACACCCGTTTCCTGCGCGACGCCAAGTCCCAAGGCTGCACGGTGATCGACGGTCTCGGCATGCTGGTCAACCAGGGCGTGATCGGGGTTAAATATTGGACCGGCATGGACGTTGACCCGGCCTCGATGCGGAAGAAACTGGAGGAGATTTTTGGGGGGTGAGCGAGAGTGGCTACATATCATCTCGGTAGTCTATTTTATCAAACTCAGTGCCATGAGGGTACACTGGATTGTCAGAATCTTTGATCCTCGCCCTGTGGGTTCTCACAAAAAGAGGATGCAGGCAAAGATTGTCTTCCGTTGTAACTACAAGTTGGTTTGGAACAGTGTAGTCAAACTTGCCAACCACATATCTTTCAGTATGTTTTTCCACTCGACCGACCACACCCACTTCGATCATCATTCGTCGGAAGTCTTCAAAATCACCCCCTTCAAATGCCGCCTTAGCGTGGCGATTGAACACTTTGTGCAATTCGCCACCTGAGAACTCATATTTTAGGTAGGGAAGCGATTTCGCCACAGTACTTTGCGCAAGAGGGTGGACGTGTCGGTAAGCGGAGAAAATCTCTCTGCACATAGTGCCTTCAACTTCTTGTACTCCCTGAACTATCGCCTCCTGGCAAATCGAGTCCCGCCTGTTTCGAAACTTTCTGTGATTGAGCGCAATTATGGAATTAAAGTACTGAATAAGTTGCCTTGGCAGCAACTGCGTATGATGGAGAATGTACGCCAATGGGTCTTCCTTTAGCTGAAACCCATTTATGACAAATTCTGGTAAGGAATTTCTCCAGAATTCAACCACCTGGCCACGCTCAGAAAGATTATACTGTGAATACTTTCTCGCAAATAAATCCGGCTCCTTCACTCTTAAGTAGTGAGAATATCTGGCAGCGCAAATTTGAAGCAATTCACCAGCATGCCAATGGAGTATCTGTTGCAAATCAAAGTCTTTTGTCGGATTTGACGATATTCCCCTAAATACGTGATACAATTCTGCGGGTATACAGGCGCGAGCGGAGTACCTTTCACCTGGCTCCGTAAAATGATTAATACTTTTCAGAAATCCTTGAAGAGCTAGTTGAATTGAGTCATTATTCAATTTGTAATCTTCCAAACTATCTATCAATATGTATGCATTCCTATTTTGAGCAACCAGATAATTTTTAATTGACAAAATTACGCCGTCCAGATCGGTGCCGATATCCGAAATTGATGAAATGGCCTCTGCAATTTTTTCTCCTTTGACTGAAAGCTCTACGGTCCCGCTTGTCGAAAACTTCATATCGAGAGCAGACAGCAGTTTCATCACAAGGTCATAAGTGCGATTTCTTCGACGGTATCCGAACTGTTCAAGCGCTGCGCTGACATTGGCGCGACCGGCATTGCCCACCTCTTTGCCAACTTGCCAAAGCATGCCGAGCCAGTAAATCGTTATCCAAACTCTTGCAACTTGTTCAACAAAAATCACCTCTTTGCGATCTTTGGCAGCTTCAATAGCGTTTGCAATCATGCTAAATGCATCAACTGATGTAATCTCTACCACGAGAGCTTTGTTATCCAGAAACTGGACTGATTTAAGGAACGATGTTTTTCCAGATCCGCGCCTCCCAACAAACAACTGAGCTTCTCTATTCAACTCACTGATTATTCGATTCTCGGTTTCAAACAGAAGATCGAAGAATTCTCTGTCCATCCTTGCTGGAGCTTGAATTGGACCGAGGGGTTGGCGGTCAGTAAAGTATTTCTCGGCAATCTGATAAATGTGATGGTTCAAGGTCACCTCCACTGTCATCAATTTTGATCCTACGTAAGATCAATTTATTGGAGATGGCAATCCCCAATTCGATGTCATCCCTGTTCCCAGTTCTCTCTCGCTATCACACAAACTATGGAAGGCCCTCGGGTTGAGCCACTCCTGGGTTTTGAAGCGTCACGCGTCAGAACAGCTCCCTGTGCCTTCACGCAACCAGCGGATTTCGCGCCTTGAGCGCGGAGTAGCGGGAAAAATCCCGATCTGCCGTCCACAACTCGCTCACACCATGCGCCATACAGAGCACGGCGATGCGCGCGTCATGAAACTGAGGCCCGGAAATTTTCGCGTTCGTTGCCAGCCGTTTCAGATAATCCCAATGATCATTCGACTCGCCGAGCATCGTAAGGCTTGGAGACTCGAACCACGCTTCAACCTGATCAAGCGCGAGAGCCAGCGGAGTTGGCGGATTGTAGATGCGAGGATGCGTGACAATCGCAAGGAACTCATGAATGCACGGCCACGGGATTGCCCAGGCAGACTTGCCCTCCGCGAGCCGGGTCACGCATGCCCTCGCGTTGGCGTGCCAGATCGAGTCCTTGCGATGTGCGTAGATCAGGATATTCGTGTCGACGGCAATCACCCGCCGCGGCCCTCATAGGCCATGTCGCGGATGCGGTCCCACGACGCCTGATTCAATGCCGGGTCAATACCCTCGCCCTCGAAAGAGGCGTCGCGGAGCTTGAAGCTTTTCTGCCGCTTGCGCTCGTCGACAACCCGGCGCAGGCCTTCCTGCACCAGCGCCTTGAGCGTCGTCCCATCCCGTCGCGCCAGCCTTTGGGCATCTTCCAGCAAAGCATCGGGAATATGTACGGTCGTCTTCATATGGCTAGCCATATCACACAATCTCTTGGAAATCAAAGATTGCGTATGGCCCCAAATTTGACTTCCCCGCCCCTTTCCCCTATTCCCCCCACCATCACACGACGCTTGAACGTCTTGCGGTGCCGTCACACATGGGGTTCCGACATTCCCGGGAGGTGACGATGCCAACATCCGGCAGCGAGTTTCGCCCCCGGGTGTGAAGTGCGTTTGGGCGTAAGGGCCCTCATCCGGCCTTCGGCCACCTTCTCCCATTGCTTCGCAACGGGAGAAGGCAGAGTTTTAGCGCCTTCTCCCGTGCGCGTTTCGCGCATGGGAGAAGGTGGCCGAAGGCCGGATGAGGGCAACGGAATAAAGGACTCTCGATGTTCGAAACCTTAAGCGAGCGCCTGTCGGGCATATTGGACAAGATCACCGGCCGCGGCGCGCTGTCCGATGCCGACGTGGACGAGGCGCTGCGCGAGGTCCGGCGCGCCCTGCTTGAAGCCGATGTGGCGCTCGAAGTCGTCAAGACCTTCACCGAGAAGGTGAAGGCCAGGGCCGTTGGCGCCGAAATCGTCAAGTCGATCAAGCCCGGCCAGATGGTGGTCAAGATCGTCAACGACGTGCTGGTCGAAACCCTGGGCTCGGAAGGCTCGGCACTTAATCTCCGCGCAGCACCCCCAGTGCCGATCCTGATGGTCGGGCTCCAAGGCTCCGGCAAAACCACCACCACCGCCAAGATCGCCCGCCGCCTCACTGACCGCGATAAGCGCAAGGTGCTGATGGCCTCGCTCGATACGCGCCGCCCCGCCGCGCAGGAGCAGCTTGCCATTCTCGGCCAGCAGGTGAAGGTCGACACGCTTGCCATCGTCAAGGGCGAAACGCCGACGCAGATCGCCAAGCGCGCCATGTCGGAAGCCCGCAAGGGTGGCTACGACGTGGTGATGCTCGATACCGCGGGCCGCCTCCACATCGATGAGGAACTCCTGGCCGAAGCCGCCGCCGTCCGCGATATCGCCAAGCCCAACGAAACCCTGCTCGTCGCCGACGCCTTGACCGGCCAGGACGCAGTGAACCTCGCGCGCGCCTTCGATCAGAAGATCGGAATCACCGGAATCGTGTTGACCCGAATCGATGGTGATGGCCGCGGCGGCGCAGCCCTTTCCATGCGCGCCGTCACCGGCAAGCCGATCAAGCTCATGGGCACGGGCGAAAAGCTCGATGGCCTGGAGGATTTCCATCCCGAGCGCATTGCGTCGCGCATCCTCGGCATGGGCGACGTGGTTTCGCTGGTCGAACGCGCCGCGCAGGAGATCGATCACGAGAAGGCGAAGAAGATCGCCGACCGCATGCGCAAGGGTTCCTTCGATCTCGAGGACCTGCGCGATCAGCTGAAGCAGCTGCAGAAGATGGGCGGCATGGGCGGCATGATGAACATGCTGCCCGGCATGGGCAAGATCAAGAAACAACTCGAAGGCGTCGACCTCGACAAGTCGGTGCTGTCGCGCCAGATGGCGATCATCGATTCGATGACGCGCAAGGAACGCCGCAATCCCAAGATCATGGACGGCAAACGCAAGAAGCGCGTGGCCGCCGGCTCCGGCACCAAGGTGGAAGAGGTGAACCGCCTGCTCAAGATGCATTTGCAGATGGCCGCCATGATGAAGCAGATGGGCCAGGGCAAAGGCATGCTCGGCAAGATGTTCGGCGGCAAGGCCATGCCCGATGCGGCAGAGATGGAAAAGATGCAGGCCGAACTCGCCAAGATGAATCCGGATGAGGTGCCGGAAGACCTGAAACAGATGATGAAGGGCGGCGGAATGCCGCCGGGCTTGCCCGGCTTGGGCGGCGCGAAACTTCCAGGCCTCGGCGGATTGCCGGGGCTCGGCGGCGGCTTCAAGGGCCTGCCCGGACTAGGCCGCAAGAAATGATTATCAGCACACGGATCAAAAGGAGTAAATCATGGCCGTGAAGATGAGGCTCGCGCGTGCGGGCTCGAAGAAGCGTCCCTATTATCACATCGTGATCGCCGATGCGGGCGCTCCCCGCGACGGCAAGTTCATTGATGTCGTGGGTTCGTTCAACCCGATGCTGGGCAAGACCGACGAGAAGCGTGTGCAGCTCGACAAGGAGAAGGCTGCCGCCTGGCTCAAGAAGGGCGCCCAGGCGACCGACCGCGTGCTGCGTTTCCTCGACGCCGCTGGCCTCGCCAAACGCGAGGCGCGCAACAATCCGCAGAAGGCGCTGCCCGGCAAGAAGCGCACAGAGCGCGAAAAGGCCGCGGCGGATGCCGCCGCCAAAGCCGCTGAGGCAGCCGCTGCTGCTGCGCCGGCGCCCGCCGAAGCTGCACCTGCCGCGTAACGTTCGCATCGCGTCCTCTCCCGCCTGCGGGAGAGGACAGGGGCCCATCGCGCCCTTGCGCGATGGGAAAGGCGAGGGTGTGTCGTGAAGCTCATCCTGCTCGGCGTGATCACTGGCGCGCATGGCATCCGGGGCGAGGTGAAGCTGAAGAGCTTCACCGCCGATCCCGCAGCCATCGCCAGCTACGGCCCGCTGCAAACGAAGTCCGGCGAAACTTTGGAGATCGCCCGCCTCAAACCGCAGAAGGATCACTTCATCGCCGCGTTGAAAGGCGTCACGGATAGAAGCCTGGCCGAGGCATTGCGCGGCACTGAACTCTTCATCCCGCGCGAAAACCTTCCGCCTACGGATGAATCCGAACTCTATATCGCCGATCTCATCGGCAAGCCGGTGGTTCTCGCGGATGGAAAACCATTGGGCACGATCACAAGCATCGAAAACTATGGCGCCGGCGACCTGCTCAATGTCGGTATCGAAGGCCGCGAGGACACGGTACTTATTCCGTTGACCGACGATTTTGTCAGCGCGATTGAAGAAGGCAGGATCGTCGTCAACTTACCGGAAGATTATCTGGACGAGAGCGGCAATCCTCCTCCCCCAAGGCGCGAAGCACGCAGTGGGGGAGGGAGGTAGTATCCCAAGCACCCTACATCCGCTAACCTGACTCAATTCAAAGGAGTCCTTCATGCGCCTCGCGCTTGCCGCCACCTTCTGTCTCTCGCTGACGACTTCGGCGCTCGCCGGACCCGCCGCCGATCAGCTTCCCAAAATACTCGAATCCGGAAACCTCGCCTCCGGCGTGACCGCCCTCGCCGCCGATGACGCGGAAACCAAGGCCGCGCGCGGGTCGGTGAAGTTCCTGATCGCCATCGAGCATCTGGCTCAATCCTTCCACAAGCATGGACTGCAAACCACCAGTGGCGGGCCGATGTTCAATCTTCCGGTTCTGCGCATTCCAGTGCCGCCTAACCCCAAACCCGAACTGCTCGACTACGCCAAGTTCCGCGCCATTCTCGAGACCCTCGTTGCCGATCTCGATGCGGCACAAGCCGATCTCGCGGGCGTGGCCGATACCGATGTCAAGCTGCCCGTTGATCTCCTGCGCATCCGCTTCGATCTCGATGGCGACGGCAAGGCGGCTGACTATGAAGGCTTGGGTCCAATCCTCGTTGGCCTTTCGGGCATGGCGCCCGATCCCAATGCCCCGCCCTCCTTGGCCATCGCCTTCGACACGGCGGATATCTACTGGATGCAGGGATACGCCAATTTCATCGGCGCCTTCGCGGAGTTTCTGCTCGCGCATGATTTCGAAGCCACTTTCAACAAGACCTTCCACGTCTATTTCCCGAATGCGGGGTTGCCGCTTGCCGAAAAACTGGTTCGACAAGGTGCGACGGATCCTTTTCTTGACGGCGCCATTGGCGACGCCATCGCCATGCTTCATCTCATCGACTGGGAGGTTGCCAATAGAGAGAAACTGAAAAACGTCCGTACACGTCTCAAATCCATGGCGGAGCTTTCCCGAAAGAGCTGGACTGCCGCGCGGAAGGAAACCGACAACGACCGCGAGTGGCTGCCCAATGCCAAGCAGACGGCGGTTGCAGCACCCCTTGAGGTCACCGACGAACAGATCGACGGCTGGCTCGCGGTCATGGGCGAATTCGAAGCGGTGCTGGACGGCAAGAAGCTCCTGCCGCACTGGCGCTTCTCACAAGGACTCAACGTGAAGCGCATGTTCGAGGAGTCAAAGAACTTCGATTTCGTGCTGCTGGTGACCGGCACCGACGCGGTGCAGTGGCTGGAGAACGGTCCCGTGTCCGATCAGACCACCTGGAACAACATGATGGGCGCCTTCCGCGGCAACTTCCTGGGTTACGCCGTGTGGTTCAACTGAATGATCCGTAGGCGGATGAATTAGTTTCGATGCCCTTCCGCGCCACCATCCTGACGCTCTTCCCCGAGATGTTCCCCGGGCCGCTTAGGCATTCGCTCGCGGGCCGTGCGCTTGAGCTGGGCACATGGCAGCTCGATATCCGCGATATCCGCGCCTCGGCAACGGACAGGCACCGCACAGTCGACGATCATCCCGCTGGCGGCGGGCCGGGCATGGTCCTGAAGCCCGATGTTCTCGCTGCAGCGATAGATGCCGCGCCTCACGAAGGTCCTCGCCTGCTCATGAGTCCGCGCGGCGAACCGCTGACCCAGAAACTTGTGAAGGAGCTCGCCTTAGGGCCGGGCCTACTCATCGTCTGCGGCCGTTTCGAAGGCGTGGACGAGCGCGTGATCGAGAAGCGCGGGCTTCGGGAAGTGTCGGTTGGCGACTATGTGCTTTCGGGCGGAGAGCCGGCGGCGTTGGTGCTGCTCGATGCCATTGTCCGGCTTTTGCCGGGGGTGATGGGCAAGAACGAGAGCGCCCTTGAGGAAAGTTTTGAGGACGGATTGCTCGAACATCCCCACTACACCAAGCCGAATATCTGGGAAGGGATTGAAATTCCTCAAATTCTCCTGTCTGGCGATCACAAAGCCATCGCCCAATGGAAAAAACAGCAGCGCGAAGCCCTCACCAAGGCTCGCCGTCCGGATCTCTGGAGTAGGACTAAAGATTCCAGATAGGCTCAAAATCGCACAGAAACGAAGCTACAGGGCGGTCCAGGGCTTGGCCGGTACCGAACAGCCCGGAACCCCTTCCGGCCGCTGGCGGGCTATTTCTGGCCCATAGAAACGATTTCACTTACAAGTAGTAAAATTCCTATTTCTCGCCCCCGGCGCACATGCGAAGAGGAATGATTTGATTCTTGCCGTCCGAGCCGGTATAGGCGCGCATCCCATAAGGAATGAGATCATGAATATCATCGAGCAGCTCGAGAAAGAGCAGGTGGCTGCCGTTGCCGCCAAGCGTACCGTGCCGGAATTCGCGCCCGGCGACACCGTCATCGTCAATGTGAAGGTGAAGGAAGGCGACC
>JBJXGL010000138.1:0-3255 GCA_046160365.1 Aestuariivirga sp.
CAACAGGTTGGCGACGAGCGCCCCTTCTCGACCCGAAAGTTCCAGACCGACGGCCGCACCATCTTCCTCGACACGCTGAAGGCTTCCGGCGAAAGCGAGATGCTGGATTTGAAGAAGCGCCAGTTCGTGATGAAGCAAATCATCGAGCGCAGCTTCAAGGATTTGGACATCGAGAACGACGCGGTCGCGCGCTGGCGGCCTTTCAAGAGCAAAGCCTCGATTGTCATCGACCCCACCCGCGCCTTCGGCCAGCCGATCGCCGCGCGCCATGGCGTGCCGACGATCGTGCTCGCCGATGCCGTCAAGGCCGAAGGCTCGGTGGCCCGCGCCGCATGGGCTTACGAAGTGCCTGCCACGGTGGTCCGCGACGCCGTGAGTTTCGAAGCCTCTCTCCTTGCCGCGTGAACATCCTCATCGACGAACATCTCTCGCCTCGACTGGCCCGCGCCCTTGCCGCCCTTTTTCACGGCGAGCATGAGGTTGTGCATCTGCGCGACAAATTCGGTCCCGCCGTCAAGGACACGGAATGGATCGCGGCGCTGAGCGGCGAGGGCCGTTGGGCCATCATCTCCGCCGACCGCCGCATCACCCGCAATCGCGCCGAATACATCGCCTTTCGCAACTCCAAGCTCATCGGCTTCTTCATGGCGACCAGCATCTACAAAGCCCCGCTGACACGCCAGATGGCCCGCCTCCTCATCCTCTGGGACAGCATCATCGACCTCGCCACCCGCGTTGAAGGCGGGGCCATGTTCGAGCTGCCGGGCCGCAGCGCGCGTATCAAGCAGCTGAAACTTTGATGACGGCAGAGTTCGTGCAATTGATGTCATGTCACGGTAACACTGTCACGGTTACACCCACGGTAACACCTCACGGTAACCATCGGCAGCCTGATTTGGAGAGCCTGCCATGCCCAAGAATGTGCCTTTTCCTCCCTTGTTCACATTGGAGCGTTGGAAGGATCTATTCGCGGCAGTTGTCAAACTACTCGGAATAATAGCTCTGATCGGTGCCGCTGTAGGAGCTATTTACGCAGGTTATCAGAACAGACATTTGGTTGGCATCGTATCATCTACGATAGAAATACGCCCGCTAGCATCAACGAAGGCATATTTGCTGTTTCTTGCGGAAAATTCCGGCAACAAGCCTGCATCGATAGGGCGTATTACTGGTCAATTCCATTTCGCTGGTTCTGGCAAAACCAGCACTTCTGCACCACTTAGGCTCGACGTACTAGAATATGACGAAGGACAGATCATCGTAAATCCAGGAGCCGCTCAAAAGATTAGAGTACACTTTGCGATCACGGAACGTTTGAAAACTTTGTTAAAGCATATTGCAGATATTGAAACCGTTGAGAGAACACATTGTCTATTTGAATTCGAAATTTCTAACTACGATAGTTTATTAGAGCAGAAGAAAGTGGAGTTCGATTGCCGCCGATACGCCGCCGAATATCTTCGCATGAGAAACCAGGCGACTATTACTATTCCATTCTGATTATCTTGAGTCCGTTGGTGACCTCTGCTGCGGTTGCGCTGTTTTCGCCAACAACTACAGTATGTACAAGAACGGTAGTCGCCTGACAGCTGCGAGTAAGTTCTGGGATTACATGACAGTGCATTTAATTCGAGCAGTTTGATTGTTTGCTCGGCGTGTCGTTCGCATGTGGTAGGGCGGTGGAACCGCCGCGTACCCTCACCTCTCCATCGCGTCCCGCTATGGAATGCCTCTCCCCACAGGGGAGAGGGGCAAATATCCGTATACGGATGAACGCTTGCACTTGCCTTCAACCTGTTTTGTGCCATCTTACCTCTGTCTTAACTTCTTCACCTGAGCCCGCCACCATGGCCACCGCCGAAAAACGCACCGTCCGCCTCTCGACCAAGGGTCAGCTCATCCTGCCCAAGCCCATCCGGCAGCGCCGGCGCTGGCAGGCGGGCACGCGGCTGGTGGTCGAGGATCGGCCCGACGGCGTACTGCTGACGGCCGCGCCGGCTTTCGCCAAGACACGATCGAAGGACGTGTTCGGTTCGGTGAAGGCCTCAGGGCCGCCCAAGACGATCGAAGAGATGGATGCCGGCGTGCTCGCCGAAGCGAAGCGCCGCCATGCTGGCGATTGATACGAGCGTCGTCGTCCGTTACCTGGCGCGTGACGATCCCAAGCAATCGAGAAAAGCCAGGGAGCTGATCGATCGCCGGCCGGTTTTTGTCGCGACGACGGTGCTGCTCGAAACCGAATGGGTGCTGCGCGGCGTCTATAAGCTCGGGCCTCAGGACGCCGCGCGGGCGCTCACCGCCTTCGCCGGGTTGCCTAATGTCAATCTGGAAGACGCCGGGCTCGCCGCCAAGGCGCTCGACTGGGCCCTGCAAGGCATGGATTTCGCCGACGCCCTGCACCTCGCCCGCGCCGCCGCCTGCGCGGCGTTCCTGACCTTCGACCGGC
Source organism: Aestuariivirga sp. (assembly GCA_046160365.1). Lineage (GTDB taxonomy): Bacteria > Pseudomonadota > Alphaproteobacteria > Rhizobiales > Aestuariivirgaceae > Aestuariivirga. The sequence continues at coordinate 2,447 of JBJXGL010000138.1, forward strand.
GGTTCGTGGCAGCCGCCGGCAAACTCGCCGATATCGAGGTTCGCATGCCGTAGTAATCGTCCGTCTCCCCACCGGGGAGAGGGACGATTAATCCGTCCACGGATTGACGATCTCGATCTCCAGCCCGTCGAAGCCGCCGGCGTCGCGCGTGGCGATCGCCGCGCCGTGGCGGCGGCAGATGGCGGCGATTTGGGCGTCGGATTGAGCGATCGGGCGGCCGATGTCGCGGCGGCGCGCGACGATCGCGACATAGTGCGGCGCCGAGGCGCTGTCGAAGCCCAGGATGCGGTCTTCGAGAACGCCGGCGAAGATCGCGGCGAGGGTGGCCGCCAGGTTGTCGCGCCGCCGGCCCGTCGGCATCAGCGCCACGCCAAGCAACAACTCGGCTTCGCTGATCGCCGTCGTGTAGAACGACCGCGGCCGCATCGCCGCGGCCCAACGCGCCACGGCGGCATCGGGCGCCGGGCGCAGCAGTTCCGAGATGACGTTGGTGTCGAGGACGATCACTCGTCGAATGTCGGTGGTTCGCGCGGCGGCGTGCGCGGCGGGATTTCAAGCTCGAAGCCGCCGTAAGGCTCGACGATCTCGCGCACGATGCTCCACAGCGTCTCGCGCTTGCCTTCGCCAACCGACGCGGTTCCCCGCCGCAGCACCTCGCGCGCTTCTTCTTCCATCGAGCGGCCATTCTCCGCCGCCCGAATCCTCAGGCGGCGCTTGGTCTCATCGTCGAGATTGCGGATGGTGATGCTTGCCATGCAATCATTGTAAGCAGTGATTGCAATGATATCAAGCTTTTTGTTCTTGACATT
>JBJXGL010000139.1:0-3122 GCA_046160365.1 Aestuariivirga sp.
GGATTGCGGTCCGGCACAAGTTACACGGCCACCCAGCATCTCCAATCGCCTGGTGGCCGCCTTGAGGCCGGTGGGGCGGTCACATTTGAAACTGACGAGGTCGATATCGGCATGGCGCAGAACACCGTGTTGCGGCCGGCGAAGTCGAGCGACCCCTATCGAGTGCTGTTGCAAGCGGGAATCTCTCAGGCATCAGCCGCAACGGACCTCGAAGGGAACTTGATCTGGTATTACGACGAAGGGATCAATTTCATCACGCGGCCCGAAGCCGGCGGTCGATTCATAGGCATCCTTGAAATGCCGCAGGCTGGGCCGGATCGGCAGATTTTCCGGATGTTCGACCTGGCGGGAATCACACTGAAGGAGACCAATGCCGCCCGGGTGAGTGAGCAGTTGGCGGCGCGCGGGATGCGAGGAATCACCGGTTTCCACCATGAGGCGCGCCTGTTGCCCAGCGGGAAGTTTCTCGTGCTGGCGTCCACCGAACAATTCATGAAGGATGTGCAGGGTGAAGGCGAAGTAGACGTGCTGGGCGACATGATCCTGGTGTTGGACTCGCAACTCCAGGTTGCATGGGCCTGGGATGCGTTCGATCACTTGGACGCGCGACGTAAGGCCACTCTCGGCGAGACATGTACGCCGAGCGGTGGCGGGTGCCCGCCGTTCTATCTGGCACCGGTGGCCAACGATTGGCTGCATGGCAACTCAGTCCAACTGACTCCGGACGGCGACCTTCTCTATTCGGCCCGGCATCAGGACTGGTTAATCAAGATTGCCTACGAGCACGGCAATGGCTCAGGCGCGATCCGATGGCGCTTAGGCAAGGACGGTGACTTTCAAGCGCTCTCAGGAGACGACTCGCCGTGGTTCTCGCACCAACACGATGGCGGATTCGCCGATGCTGAAGGAACTTTAACAGTCTTCGACAACGGCAACATCCGCGCAGACGTGAACCCGGCGATTCACAGCCGCGGGCAGATGTGGAAGGTGGACGAAGCGGCTCGGAAAGCCACCTTGGAATTGAACGCGGACCTTGGAGTCTATTCATTCGCCTTGGGTTCTGCGCATAAACTCCCGGAAGGCGGGTATCACTTTAATGCTGGCTGGGTGCCGAGCACGGTGCCGGCTTCGGCTCGTTCCGTGGAAGTGGACGCATCCGGCCAGGCGCTTTACGCCATCGAGACGGCGCGTGCCCCCATGTACCGAAGCTTTCGCCTGAAGGACCTATATACAGCCCCTTCCTATTGATATAGAATAAGTGCAGTTTGGGGCCGGTTCGGCACGCATTGAGAGGTGTGTGCTTGGTCTTGCGCTCTAACGAGGGGTAAGGGCTAAATTGCACCGTCGTAGCTTTCTTAGGGGCGGTCTGTGTGCGTACGCAGCATCGCTGGCCGTGCCGCGGCATCTCCACGCCGAGACCCGCAAACCCAATATTGTTGTGATCCTGGCCGACGATCTCGGCTACGGCGATCTGGCCTGCTACGGCTCCAGGATCGCCACACCCAATCTGGACCGCATGGCGGCCGAGGGCATGCGCTTTGAGCAATGCTACTCGGCCAACTCCGTCTGTACTCCCGCGCGTGCTTCGTTGCTGACCGGGCGTTACGCGGTGCGGATGGGGTTACCCACCGTGTTGTTTCCAGGCGCGAGCAAGGGCATACCCGAAAGCGAGAAGTGCCTCGGGCAACTGCTGCGTGACTCCGGGTACGCCACTGCCTGCGTGGGCAAGTGGCACCTGGGCGATCAAGCTGCGTTCGCTCCGTCCGCCCGCGGCTTCGATGAATTTTTCGGCGTGCCGTTTTCAAACGATATGGAGCCACTGCCGCTGTTGCGCAATCGCGAAATGGTGGAAGCGTCGACCTCGAATGCCATGCTCACTCAGCGCTTCACCGCTCAGGCAACGGACTTCATCGCGCGGTCAAAAGACCGTCCGTTCTTCCTCTACCTGGCGCATTGCGTGCCCCATATTCCGATTGGCGTTTCGGCGGCCTTCGCCGGCAAGTCCGGGCTCGGCGCCTATGCCGACGCCGTGCAGGAAATGGATTGGAGCGTGGGCCGCGTCCTGGCTGCGCTAACCGAGCACGGTCTCGATGAGAACACCATCGTGCTGTTTACCAGTGACAACGGTCCCTGGTATCAGGGCAGTCCGGGACGGCTGCGCGGGCGCAAGGGCGAGTCCTACGAAGGCGGCATGCGTGTGCCGATGCTGGCGTGGATGCCTGGCCGAATCGCTGCCGGGTCGGTGGCAACGGGAATGACCTCGCATCTGGATATTCTGCCCACCTTGGTGAACATGGCTGGTGCGAGTTTGCCGGCTCTGCCCCTCGACGGCGTGGACATCACGGCGATGCTCGAGGGGCGCGAGACCTCCGTGGAGCGGGAGGCGTTTCTCCTCTTTGACCACTGGAATCTGCAGGGTGTCCGCATGGGCAAGTGGAAACTCCACTTGAGCCGCTACGATGAACCGCCTTGGCTGGACGGACGTCCGGATGGCAGGACGAATCTGCCGTTGCCGAGGCCGGAACTCTACGACATGGAAAATGATCCGAGCGAAAGCTACGAGTGTGGGCTGGAGAATCGCAAGGTGGTGGCCGACATGCGAGCGCGGGTCATGACTCTGCTCGATACCTTCCCGGTGGAAGTGCGCGAGGCCTGGCGGGAGACGCAATCAAGGCGGACCAAATGGACGCCGACCGGTGCGATGCCGGCTAAGGCGAGCCCTTAAGGAAGTTTTTCACCCACTGCCCAAGTTCCGCCGAGTGACGCGCGTCGCCCAGCGTAGCCCGGCCGGCTTGTACTCGCTCGGCGCCAATGCGATCGACGCGCGACAGCATGAGGGACTCCGAATATTCCGGCGTGTACTCGGGATGGCCCTGCATGCCTAACGTGCGTGGGCCCACCTGGAACAACCCGGCCGGGCAACGCTCAGGGCCCGCGAGCACGGTTGCGCCGGGCGGGAGCGCTTGCACCTGATCCTGGCAACTCATGACGACACCGAAGGAGCGCAGTGGCGGCGTCATCCACGCGGCCGTTTGGTTCACGACGAACTGCTGCACGCCGATACACCAGCCGCCTTCGCTGCGTGCTACCCGCCCGCCCAGCGCGTGGCCGATCATCTGATG
>JBJXGL010000140.1:0-18971 GCA_046160365.1 Aestuariivirga sp.
TCGGCGCCCGCTTCCTTCACCAAGACATGCTCGTGGAACAAGCGCACCGAGTTCGAGCCCATCAGGGCGCGGCCAACATCCTTGGCGTTCGAGTTGAAGATGAAGTCGCGATACTCCGGAATGCGGTCCCAGTTGCAATAGTCCCCGAAGAAACGGCCCGCACCATTCTGGCCCTGGTAGATTTTCACATCCGCGCTGGGTTCGGCCATGTTGCGGGCGATTCCTGCCCGCAAGGTTTCGACCCAGTCCCTGAACGGCCCGCGCAACATGCAGGCGCCGTCGCGGCGAAATGCAACAATTGTCTCCCGATCAGGCAACATGGTTCAATAGCCTCCCGGCCTTTTCACGCGAGATATTGCCGTGGCAACATGGATATGCAATGCGTTTTGATCAAACGAAAAAATCGTGCTTAGATGACCCAAGCCCCAAAGGGGCGATCGTCTTGAGTTCAGGGAGAACGACAATCATGAAATCTGTAAAGCTGTTTAGCGCCTTGCTGGTCACCACCATGCTGGCGGCGGGAAGCGCACACGCGAAATCGCTGGTGTACTGCTCCGAAGGTTCGCCGGAGAACTTCAGCCCGTCGATGAACACCACCGGAACCTCGCTCGATGCGGCGCGGCCCATCTACAACAAGCTGGTGCAGTTCGAGCCGGGCGGCACGACGCCCAAACCGGCGCTGGCCGAGTCCTTTGAAGTTTCGCCGGACGCTTTGACCATCACTTTCAAGTTGCGTTCCGGGGTCAAGTTCCATTCGGGCGTCAATGGCTTTACGCCGACGCGCGATCTAACGGCCGAGGATGTGATCTGGTCGTTTGAACGCCAGTGGAAGGCCGATCATCCGTTTGCGAAGGTCTCCGGTGGCTCGTACGATTATTTCAACGACATGGGCATGCCGGACTCGCTCGCTTCGATCGAAAAGGGTGCCGACGATCTAACTGTCGTCATGAAGCTCAAGGAGCCGAACGCGCCGATCATCGCCAACCTCGCAATGGACTTTGCGACGATCCACTCGGCTGAATACGCCAAGTTCCTGATGGACAAGGGCACGCCGGAGCAGTTTGACCAAATCCCGGTTGGTACCGGTTCATTCCAGTTCGTGGACTACCAGAAAGACGCAGTGATCCGCTTCAAGGCCTTCGATGGCTGGGCGGGAAAGCCCAAAGTGGATGACCTGATCTACGCGATCACGCCCGATCCGACGGCGCGCTACGCCAAGCTCAAGGCGAATGAATGCCAGGTCATGATTGCGCCGAATCCGGCCGATCTCGATGCCATGAGCAAGGACGCTGACATCAACCTGATGTCGCAGGCGGGCCTCAACATTGGCTATCTCTCGATCAACGCGCAGAAGCCGCCCTTCGACAAGCCGGAAGTGCGCCAGGCGCTGGCCATGGCGATCGACCGTGACGCAATCCTGAAGGAGGTCTATCAGGGTGCGGGCCAGAAAGCCAAGAACCCGATCCCGCCGACGATGTGGTCCTATGACGAAGGCACGGTGGACTACGAGTACAATCCGGAGAAAGCCAAGGAGATGTTGAAGGCCGCGGGCGTCGCCGAGGGTCTGGCAACCGATCTGTGGTGGATGCCGGTGCAGCGTCCCTACAATCCCAATGCCAAGCGTATGGCGGAAATGATGCAGGCGGATCTCGCCAAGGTCGGCATCAACGCCACGCTCGTTTCCTACGAGTGGGGCGAATACCGCAAGCGCCTGCAGGCGGGCGAGCATCAGCTGGGGCTTCTCGGCTGGACCGGCGACAATGGCGATCCGGACAACTTCTTCTTCCTCGCGGGCTGCGACAAGGATGGAAAGCCCGCAGGCCAGAACATCTCCAAGTGGTGTGACGCCAAGTTCAACGAAAACATGCTGAAGGCACGGTCGCTCTCCGAGCAGCCGGACCGAGAGGCGATCTACAAGGAGATGCAGAAGATCCATCACGACGGCGTGGCGTGGATCAACATCGCGCATTCGACGGTATTCGAACCCACGCGCAAGTCGGTTTCGGGCTACAAGATCAGCCCGTTCGGCGCGCATGAATTCCAAGACGTCGACGTCGCCGAATAACCAAGCTCTGGGCGGACCGGTTTTCCGGTCCGCCTTTTTCCTCAAGAATTTCAAATCATGCTGCGCCATCTCATCAAGCGGCTGTTGCTGACGCTGCCGACGTTTCTGGCGCTGATGTTCGTCACCTTCGTGATGATCCGGCTGGTGCCGGGCGATCCCGTCGAGGCGCGCCGCGGCGAGCGCGGAATCACACCCGAGCGCCATGCCGAACTTCTGAAAGAGATGGGGCTCGACCAGCCGATCTGGAAACAGTTCGTGGACTATGCCTGGGGCATCCTGCATGGCGACTTCGGCACCTCGATCATATCCAAGACGCCCATCCTGCACGAGTTCCTGACGCTGTTTCCGGCCACGCTCGAGCTCACGATCTGCGCCATGGTGTTTGCCGTTGCGATCGGTGTGCCCGCCGGTGTAATCGCGGCCGTGCGGCGCGGCAAGCTTTACGATCAGACGCTGATGGGCCTGGCGCTCACCGGTTATTCCATGCCGATCTTCTGGTGGGGCCTGATCCTCATTCTCATCATGTCGAACACGCTGGGCTTGACGCCGGTTTCGGGGCGCGTGGACCTGATCAAGTTCTATTATCAGCCGGTGACAGGCTTCGCGCTCATCGACTCATTGCTCTCAGGCCAGAAGGGCGCGTTCTGGGACGCGGTGCATCATCTCATTCTGCCCTCCATTGTGCTCGGCACCGTGCCGCTTGCGGTGATCGCGCGCATGACGCGCTCCGCGATGCTTGAGGTTCTGGAAGAAGATTATGTGCGCACAGCGCGCGCCAAGGGACTTTCGGCCAAGCGCGTGGTCGGGCTTCACGCCTTGCGCAATGCGCTGATCCCAGTGATCACATCGATCGGGCTCCAGATCGGCACGCTGCTCGCAGGCGCGGTCTTGACCGAAACGATCTTTTCCTGGCCGGGCGTGGGCAAGTGGCTGATCGAATCGATCGGGCGGCGCGATTATCCGGCACTTCAAGGCGGCATCATGCTGATTTCGGCGGTGGTGATCCTGGTCAATCTGATCGTCGATCTGCTTTACGGCCTCATCAATCCGAGGATCAGGCATGGCAAGTGATGCAATAATCGCCACAACCGTGGCAGCGCCTCCGGGGCGGTTCCGTTCCTTCTGGCGGGCGTTCTCGGAGAACCGCGGCGCGGTCGTTGGCCTCATTATCGTTGTGGCGGTCATCGTCATCGCCCTTTTTGCGCCGCTGATTGCGCCGCATAACCCGCTTGAGCAAGTCAAGGGCGCCACCAAGCTGCCGCCGTTCTGGCAGGACGGGGCCGATCCGCGCTTCCTGCTCGGAACCGATGCCGTAGGCCGGGATATGCTGTCGCGTCTCATGTATGGGGCGCGCATTTCGCTGTTCATCGGGCTTGCGGTGATGCTGGTGTCGATGATCGTCGGCGTGTCGCTCGGCCTCGCCGCAGCATGGTTCGGCGGCATCATCGATGTGATCATCATCAGGATCATGGATCTGATCATGGCGATCCCGTCGCTGGTGCTTGCCATCTTGATCATCGCTATCATCGGCCCGAGCTTGACCAACACCATCATTGCGGTGACGGTTGTGTACTTGCCGCGTTATGTGCGGCTGGTGCGGGCCTCGGCGCTGGCAGAACTCTCCAAGGAATATGTGACGGCGGCGAAAGTCGCGGGCGCGGGGCCGTTCCGGCTCATGGCGGTGACGGTGCTGCCGAACTGCCTGGCGCCGCTCATCGTGCAGGCGGCACTTGGCGTGTCGGATGCGATCCTAGAAGCCGCGGGCCTCGGTTTCCTCGGCCTTGGCGCGCAGCCGCCCACGCCCGAATGGGGCGCCATGCTGGCGGACACCCGCGATCTCATGCTGTCGCATCCCTGGGTGATGGCGCTTCCGGGCCTTGCCATTCTGATCACCGTGCTCGCCATCAATCTCATGGGAGACGGACTGCGCGACGCGCTCGATCCCAGGCTGCGGAAGAGCTGACGATGTCCGATGCGGTGATCGGCGCGATTGGCACGGTCGTTGCCGCCTTCGTCGGTGTGCTCACCTGGTATCTCGCCTCGCGGGCGGACCGGCGCCGCGAAACGGCGGAACGCGATGCCCTGCGGCTTGCCGAGGAGAAGGGGCGCGAGCAGCGGGTTCTCGATATCGTGGTGGCGCTGCATTCGGAAATCCTGGCCGGTGTGGTGGCAAACCGCCGTCAGCTTACCCCGGAAGATGTCGAATACGCGCTCAACCAAACCAATCCCTTCACCACGGCGGACGAAACCGATTTTGTGTTCGAATCGCTCAAGGGCGATATTTCGATCCTGCCAGCGGAAGTCATTCACGCGGTCGTCCAATACTACCGGGTCGCGTTGCAATCCAATCTGGTGACCAAGGATTTGCGCGATCCTTACTTCCTTGCCCAGCCAGTGGAGGAGAGGCGCAGGGTCATCGGTTTCCTGCTACAGATCGTCGAGTTGCAGAAGTTGCTGGGAGAGGAGGCGGTGAAGGATCTGGCGGCCTATGCGGCCAAGTCGGGCATCGACCTGTCGGCTAATGAAGCCCGCGCCATCCAGCTCATCGAGCGGGCAAGCGGCGAGATTGCCGAGGTGTTCAAGAAATCGGATAAATCGGTCCGGAAACCATTGCTGCCTCGCAAGATCAAACCACTACCAACTAATATAGGCGCCAAGCGCGGAAAAGTGAAGTAAATGGTGGCACAACCCCTGCTCAAAATCGACAACCTGACGGTGGAGTTCAAGACAGGCTCCGGCTGGTTTCGCGCGGTCGATAGCGTTTCGCTTCATGTCGATTCTGGTGAAGTACTTGCAATTGTTGGTGAATCTGGCTCCGGCAAGTCGGTGTCGATGCTGGCGGTGATGGGGCTTCTGCCGTGGACGGCGCGGGTGACGGCGGACCGGATGGATTTCGAGGGCCGCAGCCTTTTGAAGCTCACGCCCAAGGAACGGCGGCAGATCATCGGCAAGGATATGGCGATGATCTTCCAGGAGCCGACGTCGAGCCTCAATCCCTGCTTCACGATCGGTTTCCAGCTCACCGAGGCGATGAAGGTGCATCTCGATCTCGACCGGCAGGGCCGGCGCGACCTTGCGATCAAGCTGCTGAGTGACGTCGGCATCCCATCGCCCGAGCAGCGGCTTTCCTCTTTTCCACACCAGCTTTCGGGCGGCATGAACCAGCGCGTCATGATCGCCATGGCAATTTCCTGCAACCCAAAACTGCTCATCGCCGACGAGCCGACAACCGCGCTCGATGTCACCATTCAGGCGCAGATCCTCGAGCTTCTCGTCAAGCTGCAGAAGGAAACCGGCATGGGCCTTGTGCTGATCACGCATTCCATGGGTGTCGTGGCCGAAACGGCGGATCGGGTGTGCGTGCAATATGCGGGACAGAAAGTGGAGGAGCGCAAAGCCGCCGACCTCTTCACCGATCCGCGGCATCCCTATACGGCAGCCTTGCTGGCAGCTCTTCCCGAACGCTCCAACGGCCGCAGGCTGGTGTCGATTGCGGGCGTGGTTCCCGGTCAGTTCGACCGGCCGAAAGGTTGCCTGTTTTCGCCGCGCTGCCCGCTCGCCACCGATCTTTGCCGGAGTGTCGTGCCGATGCGGGTCGATGGTGCGCTCTGCCATTATCCGCTGCGCAAGGGAAAACCCGACTCGCATCCGGGCACGGAGAAGGCCGCATGACCGTTGTCGTCGAAGCCAGAGACCTCACGCGCTACTACAAAGTCTCGCGCGGCGCGTTCTCAAATCCCGCAACGCTGAAAGCGGTGGACGGCGCGAGCTTCACCCTGGAGAGCGGCAAGACGCTGGCGGTCGTTGGCGAATCGGGCTGCGGGAAATCCACTCTGGCGCGCATCGTCACCATGATCGAGCCGCCGACATCGGGGACGCTCTCCATTGCCAGACAGGATGTGGCGCATGCATCCAGCGCTGAGCGAAAGGCATTGCGATCGCGCGTGCAGATCGTGTTTCAGAACCCTTATGGTTCGCTCAATCCGCGCCAGAAGATCGGTCACGCGCTCGAAGAGCCACTGGCCATCAACACGAATCTCTCCGCCGGCGAGCGGCGCGAGCGTGCCCGCGCCATGATGGAAAGCGTTGGGCTCCGGCCCGAGCACTACGATCGTTATCCGCACATGTTCTCCGGCGGGCAGCGGCAGAGGATCGCCATTGCGCGCGCGCTGATGCTCGAACCCGATTTGCTGGTGTTGGATGAACCCGTTTCGGCGCTCGATGTGTCAATCCAGGCGCAGGTTTTGAATCTGCTTTCCGATCTGCAGGAGAAGTACAAACTTGCGTATCTCCTGATCAGCCACGATCTCGCCGTGGTGCGGCACATCGCCGAGGATGTGATGGTGATGTATCTGGGGCGCGTGGTGGAGCAGGGGAAATGCGCGGAGCTGTTCCGCGCGCCACTGCATCCCTATACGCGGGCATTGCTTTCCGCGACGCCGATGGCGAGAGCCAACGCCAAGCGCGACAGGATCGTGCTCAAGGGTGAACTGCCGTCGCCGCTTTCTCCGCCACCCGGCTGTACGTTCCATCCGCGCTGCCCGCTTGCTTTCGACAAATGCAAGGTTGTGACGCCGGTGCTGGAATCGAATGGCGTCGATCTCGTGGCGTGTCATGCGGCGCGCGCGCCAACCTCCGAGACAGAGGCTGCTTGAATGACATTGCGTCCCGAAATCACCGCTGGCGAGGCGCTGGTCTCCCTGCTCGAAGCTTATGGCGTCGACACGATCTTCGGCATTCCCGGCGTGCACAATATCGAGATGTACCGCGCGCTGCCGCGTTCGAAGATCAAGCACATTCTCGTGCGGCACGAACAGGGCGCGGGCTTCATGGCAGATGGTTATGCGCGCGCCACGGGCAAACCCGGCGTGTGCTTCACCATCACGGGGCCGGGCGTTCTCAATATCCTTACACCGATGGGGCAGGCGTGGTCGGATTCGAGCAACATGCTGGTGATCTCCTCCGCACTCGACATCAAGGATGCGGCGCAAGGACGGGGCCGCCTGCACGAGATGATCGATCAGCGCGCCGCCGCCGCATCGGTCACGAGTTTTTCAACCCGTGCATACACGCCGAAGGACATTCGCGATGGCGTGGCTCAGGCCTTTGCGCGCTTCGCGAGCCAGAGACCACGACCGGCCTATCTCGAGATTCCACTCGATCTCTTGAAGGAACCAGCGGGCGAAGGCTGGGTGGCGCGGAGTTTGCCAACGGTTGCGAGCCCTTCGGACGCATCGATTGCTGCTGCAATCGCCAAACTCGCGAAAGCAAAGAGGCCGGTAATCGTTCTCGGCGGAGGCGCGCTGCATGCCGGCACTGCGGCAGTGAAGATCGCAGAGCTTTTGAAGGCGCCGATCCTCACAACGACGGCGGGCAAAGGAGCTGTGCGGGCCGACCATCCCTTGTGCATCGGCTACAGGATGGGTCGCAGCGAAGCGCCGTCATTTCTGAAACGCTCGGATGCCATTCTTTGTGCCGGGTCCGAACTTTCGGAAACGGATTTCTGGGATGACTCGGTTGTCATCGAAGAGAACCTGATCCGCATCGATATCGATCCGGCCTCGCTGGCCAGGCCTCATACCGCGGAGATTGCCATACTTGGCGACGCCAAAGTGGCTTTGGAAGGGATTGCAGCGGGACTGACACCACATGGCGGACGGCCTCGGCTGGGCATTCCCGAAAGCGAGACGGACGATCTGCATAAACTCATTCCCGATCCGACGCGCGAAAAGCTTGCCAAGATTCTAGATACGGTCCGCAAGGCGCTGCCCGAGGAAACGGTGGTCTGTTCCGATATGACGCAAATCGCCTATGTGGCGAACGAGGTGTTTCCGGTGCAGCGCCCGCGCACGTGGTTCCATCCGGTTGGATTTGGAACTTTGGGCTTTGCGCTGCCGGCAGGCATTGGCGCGAAGTTCGGGGTTGGCGAGACCCCGGTCGCGGTGATGATCGGCGATTACGGCCTGCAATACACGCTCAATGAGCTGGGCACTGCCGTCGAGCACAAGCTGCCGCTCATCGTGCTCTTGTGGAACAACGAACTTCTCGGCGCCATCCACGACAACATGGTGCGGTCCGGGATCCAGCCCAATGCGGTGACACTTCGCAATCCGGACTTCCAGGCGCTGGCCAAGTCTTACGGATGCGCGGCGGAAAAACCAATGTCTCTGAATGCGCTCAGCGAAGCGATCGGCAGGGCGCTCAAGGCAGACGGTCCGACAGTCATCGAAATGACTCCGGGCATGGTCCGCTGATCCCGAAGCGGGACCGGCGCGGGGAGGTGCGCCGATCCCATCTGCGACGGATTGGTCGCAGGCTTCTACATCTTCGGCATGATTACCGTGTCGATGACATGGATCACGCCGTTGTCGGCGGCTATGTCAGCAGTGACGACCTTGGCGCCGTCGACCATGACGCCATCGGTGCCGTTCACCTTGATTTCAGACCCTTGGACGGACTTGGCCATGGTCTCTTTTCCCGCCACATCGGCGGCCATCACTTTTCCCGGAACAACGTGATAGGTGAGGATCGCCGTCAGCTTCTCCTTGTTCTCGGGCTTCAGAAGGTCTTCGACCGTGCCCGCGGGCAGCTTAGCGAAGGCTTCATCGGTGGGAGCAAACACCGTGAACGGGCCTGGGCCCTTCAAGGTTTCGACAAGGCCCGCAGCCTGTACGGCGGCGACGAGAGTCTTAAAGGAGCCATTGGCGGTGGCCGTGTCGACGATATCGGCGGCAAATGCCGAAGCCGAAGCAAAGGCCATCGATACACCCGCTGCGGCGGCCAAAAAGGAATTGCGAAGAGAACGCATGTCATACCTCCATGTTTGATGCGTGACCCCGTAACGTTGTCTTCCGGCCAGCGGATGATGTCCTTTCACCATGCAAAAAACCTCTCCGGGAATTAGCGTTTGCATGATCCGCCTTGGCTCTGACATATTTGCGGGAATCACGCGAAAAGGATGCATGACGGTGAACTATCCCATGGCTGGCGCGACGCGCCCAACGAGCTTCGCGCCATGAGCCACGCCAATCAGTTCGCGCTGTTCAAGACCGAGCGCTTCTGGCCGCTGTTCGTCACGCAAGCCATTGGCGCGTTCAACGACAATGCCTTCCGTTTTTCGCTGTCGATGATTCTGATCTACGACATCGGAAAGCGCACAGGTCTCGACGGCAGCCTTCTCAATACCGTGTCCGCGGGTCTCCTGGTGCTGCCGTTCTTTCTATTCTCGGCAACTGCGGGCCAGCTTGCAGACAAGTTGGACAAGGCGTGGCTTGCACGGCGTATCAAGCTGGTCGAGATCGCGGTCATAGCTCTCGCCAGCGTTTCGCTGTTTACCGACATGGTGTGGCTGCAACTGCTCTGCGTTTTTCTGACCGGCACGCAATCCGCCTTCTTCGGACCGATCAAGTACTCGATTCTGCCGCAGCATCTGCAGAAGGGCGAACTCCTGGGAGGCAATGGCCTTGTCGAGATGGGAACGTTCCTCGCCGTGCTGCTTGGCACGATGTTCGGCGGCTTCTTTATTCTCTCGGGCTTCGGCCGTTATGGCGTTTCAATCGTGATGATCGGGCTTGCGGTGATCGCTTATCTTTCGGCGCGGCAGATTCCGGCAGCGCCACCACCTCAACCGGACCTCAAGCTCAACCGCAACATCATCGCCGAAACCTGGCATGTAGTGGCACAGGCGCGCGAACGCTACGATGTGTTCCAGGCGATCCTCGGTATTTCCTGGTTCTGGTTTCTCGGTGTCGTCTTTCTCACCCAGATTCCATTCTACACCGAGAGCGATTTGGGCGCCAACCAGGTTGTCGCCAATGTCATTATCACTGTGTTCAGTGTTGCGATTGGCGCTGGTTCCATTGTGACCAACCGGCTTCTGAAGGGCGAAGTCTCGGTCAAGTATGTGCCGCTGGCGGCGATTCTGATGACGCTGTTCATCGTCGATCTGTGGTTTGCCACCGGGCAGTTCAGGGCGGCGTTCGAGGGCCAAACCCCGGTCACCGCCGGAGCGATGCTGTCAAGCTTCTCCGGCTGGCGCGTACTCGTCGATCTTGGCTTGGTGGCATTTCTTGCCGGCATCTATGTGGTTCCGCTCTATGCGCTCGCGCAAACACGCGCCGCGCCGCCGAGGCGCGCGCGCGTCATCGCCGCCAACAATATCGTCAATGCGGTGTTCATGACGGTGGCGACCGTCCTCTCGGCGCTGCTGATCGGAATGGGATTTTCGGCGAGAGGCCTCTTCCTGCTCTTGGGCCTGGCAAACGCAGTTGCCGCGATCTACGCCGTCATGCTGCTGCCGCAGGAACTCATCGCCAATTTCGCGCGCATGATCTTCAAGCTCTTCTATCGCGTCGAAGTGCGCGGGCTTGAGAATTACGCAGACGCTGGGCGTAAGGCAGTGATCGTTGCCAATCACCAGTCACTTCTTGATGGGCCATTGCTGTCGGCATTCCTCCCGGAGCGGGCGAGCTTCGCGATCAATAGTTTCGTGGCCAAGCGCTGGTGGGTGAAACCTGCGTTTCACATGTTCAATATTCTTCCCATCGATCCAACCAATCCCATGGCGCTTCGAAGCCTGGTGCGCGAACTGGACAAGGGCCGGAAGGTGGTGATCTTTCCCGAAGGCCGCCTCACCATCACCGGCTCATTGATGAAAGTCTACGAAGGACCGGGAACGATCGCTCACATGGCGAATGCCAAGGTGCTTCCCGTCCGCATCGATGGCGCGCAGTTTTCGCAGTTCTCGAAGATGCGGGGCAAGCTGCGGCTCAAATGGTTTCCCAAGATCACGCTCACCTATCTGCCGCCGGTGAAGTTCGAAACGCCGGAGGGGCTGAAGGGTTCGGAGCTTCGCGATCATCTCGCCGACAAGCTCTACGACGTGATGACCGGCATGATGCTGAAATCGAGCCCGACGAACAAGATGCTGTTCGACTCGCTGCTCGATGCCAGGAAAGCCCATGGCGGTAAGCACAAGATCGTCGAGGACGTGACCCGGAGCCCGATTACCTATGACCGGATCGTGCTTGGCAGCTTTATCCTGGGGCGTAAGATTGCGGCGCTGACGCCCAATCAGAAAACCGTGGGCGTCCTGCTGCCGAACGCCGCGGGAAATCTCATCACCTTCTTCGGTCTTCATGTTCATGGCCGGGTTCCGGCGATGCTGAATTTCTCGACTGGTCCGATTAACATGTCGGCGGCCTGCACGGCGGCGCAAGTGACGACGATTGTCACGTCGCGGCGATTCATCGAGGCCGCCGAAATGCAGAACGATCTCGCGGTGCTCGAGAAATCGTGCCGCATCGTTTATCTCGAAGATGTGCGCGAAAGCGTGGGGCTTGGCGACAAGCTGTATGGCCTCTTCGCACGCGCGTTTCCAGGCCGTGCGCTTTCCTCGGCTGGAGCGTCGCGCGATCCCGATTCGGCGGCTGTCGTTCTCTTCACCTCGGGCTCCGAAGGCGTGCCGAAAGGTGTCGTTCTCTCGCACAGGAATTTGCAAGCAAACCGCTATCAGGTGGCGGCGCGCATCGATTTCTCCGCCAGCGATCTCATCTTCAACGCATTGCCGATGTTCCATGCCTTTGGGCTCACCATCGGCACGCTGCTTCCCGTGCTTTCGGGCGTCAAAGTGTTTCTCTATCCTTCGCCTCTGCACTACAAGATTGTGCCGGAACTCTGTTACGACACCAATGCCACCATTCTTCTCGGCACGGACACGTTCCTCACGGGTTATGCCAAGAACGCGCATCCTTACGATTTCTTCGCCATGCGCATGGTGGTGGCGGGTGCTGAACGCGTCAAGCCGGAGACGCGCGACATCTGGATGGAGCGGTTCGGCATCCGCATTATCGAAGGTTACGGCGCCACCGAATGCGCGCCGGTGCTCGCCGCCAACACGCCGATGCACATGAAGTATGGAACCGTGGGACGCATGTTCGATGGCATCGAACATCGCATCGAACCGGTCGAAGGCATCGCCGAGGGCGGGAGGCTCATGGTGAAGGGGCCGAACGTGATGCTGGGCTATCTCCGCGCCGACAATCCGGGCGTTATCGAACCGCCGCCCGATGGCTGGTACGATACGGGCGACATCGTGAAGATGGATGAGCAGGGTTTCATCACCATTCTTGGGCGCGCGAAGCGCTTCGCCAAGATCGCGGGCGAAATGGTCTCGCTCACGGCAGTCGAGATCAAAGTTCAGACAGCTTTCCCTGAAGACAATCATGCCGCGGTTGCCGTGCCTGACAAGAAGAAAGGCGAGCAACTGGTGCTGTTCACGACGCGCGCTGGACTTGATCGCAAGGAACTTGCGGATGCGAT
Organism: Aestuariivirga sp.; assembly: GCA_046160365.1. Lineage (GTDB taxonomy): Bacteria > Pseudomonadota > Alphaproteobacteria > Rhizobiales > Aestuariivirgaceae > Aestuariivirga. The sequence goes on from JBJXGL010000140.1 coordinate 12,386, forward strand.
GAAGAAATTGGGCGCAACGGAACTTATCATTCCGCGCAACATCATCGCGATGAAAGAGTTGCCAGTGCTCGGTTCGGGCAAGACCGACTATCAGGCGCTCAACCGCATGGGGCGCGAGCAGGTGAAGGAGTGACATTGAAGCTCGAGGCTGCCGACCGCGCCAAGCTCGACAGTGCGGAAGGGCCGGCGATGAAGCTTGCGATGCAGCTCGTGGCGAAGGCCGCGGATATTCTCGGCGCGGCGCGGGACCCGCGGCCATCATTCTGGTTTCACCTGACATCAATCTTGCGATTGGAGCGGCCGTTGCCGAGATGCTTTACGGCAAGCGCTGCCCTGTGATCGCCGTCGATGAGAACGTCTTCAATGCCCTTGCGGAAGCGAAATCGCTCCGCGTGGAAGCCGATGGATTGATAATAATCGTCTGACGGACTTGGTTTTCGCCCCGAGTTTCGGCTAGAAGCGGCGCAACTCGGACAGGTTTCATCATGCGCTATGCGTCGATCACGGAGAGGCTCTCGGACCTCGGCTCCGCCAAGTGGGCCGTTCACATCGACGGCCGCCGCCGCGCTGCGGCTGGCGAGAATCTGATCTTCTTGTCCATTGGAGAGCCGGATGCGCTGCCGCCTGCGGCTATCATGGACGTCGTCGAACGGCAGATGCGCGCCGGGCGCACGCATTATACGAGCGGGCGGGGCGAGCCTGAATTTCTCAACGCATTGTCGCGCAACTACACGCGGCAGACGGGCCGTGCGATCACGCCGAACCAGTTCATGTTCTTGCCTGGCACGCAGACAGCACTCTTTGCCGCGATGATGGCGCTGATCGATCATGGCGACGAAGTGCTGATGTCCGATCCTTACTACGCGACCTATGAAGGCGTGATCGCGGCGGCAGGCGGCATCGCGGTTCCGGTCAAGGCCGATCCCGATCATGGCTTCCATATCAAGCCGCAAGATTTGGAAAACGCGATCACGCCGCGTACGCGCGCGCTGCTGCTCAATTCTCCGGGAAACCCAACGGGCGCGGTGCTCAATGCAACTGAGATCGCGGCAATCGGGAAGGTGTGCGAGGCCCACGATCTGTGGATCATTTCGGACGAGGTCTATGCGACGCTCACCTATGGCAATCACAGGTTCGCATCGCCTTTTGATGTGCCAGAACTCGAGAAGCGCACTGTTGTCGTGTCGTCGTTGTCGAAATCTCATGCCATGCCGGGCTTCCGCTGTGGCTGGATCGCGGCATCGGAGGAGTTCTGCTCGCGGGCGCTGCCGATCACCGAAACCATGCTGTTCGGCTCTCAGCCGTTTCTCGAAGATGCGGCGGCGTTTGCGCTTCAAAACGAGTTCCCCGAAGTCGCGGAGCAGAAGGCCACCTATGAGCGCCGCGCACGCGCGCTTGTCGAGGGATTGCGGAAAGCGAAGACGGTCAGCGCGCGGATGCCGGAAGGCGGCATGTTCGTGATGGTGGATGTGCGCAGTACTAGACTATCGGGCGAGGCCTTCGCACGGCGCCTGTTGGCGGAGGAGGCAGTCGTCACCATGCCGGGCGAGAGTTTCGGAGCAGGGGGTGCTGGCCATGTGCGCGTGGCACTGACGGTTGGAGAAGATCAGATCGCGGAAGCCTGCCACCGCATTACCCGCATGGCGGATGGCCTTTGACAAATTCTACCTCACTCGCCCAATTTTCTCGCCGCGAGTAGAGCCATGAGCACCTCGTCTTCCGACAGCGTGCCATCACCGTTCTCGTCGAACGGCAAGAGCTTTGCGGCTACCGAAGTGATGTAGCTTCCACGCCTGGTTCCGGCCAAGTCGTCAGGAATCTCCATTTTGGCGAGGTCCTCCAGCTCGATCTTGCCATCCAAGTTCGTGTCGTACTTCGCGAGCGTTTGGTCGACGTGCCTCTTCAGCCGGTCGCCCTGCTCGCCACGGACCTTGATGGCAGCGAAGTTCGGATCTCCATACTGGCGATTGGACGAAAGCTCCTTGGCAATCTCCTCGCGGGTCACCACCATGTTGCCATCAATGTCGTTGCTCATGATGATCGCAACGGATTGCGAAAGGACTTGTGCTTTTGTCCTCGCCAGGTCGCGTTTCACAAAGAAATCGATTTCGGCTTCGGTCAGCCCATTCCTGTCGAGGTCCAGCGTTTCGAATACCTTCGACGACAGTGCCGATACGGAAAAGTTTGATGCTGCGCCACTGAACATTTCATCACGCAGAGCCTCCAGCGCAGCCTGATTCCTGTCTGCATCGGCTGCCATGACGGCGGAACTCAGCAGTATTGAGAAAGTTGCGATAGCAGGCAATTTGACGCTCATGAACCTCATCCTCCGGTGTCGCTGCGTTATCTCAACTTCATGCTGATTCTTTGCTAGCTTAGGCTGATAAACTTTAGATTTGGGGTTAACAGTCTATTGGCGATACCCAATTCTCCCGGATGAAGTTCGCTCTGCACTCCAGATAGAAATCGGATTACAGTGACTGCAACTATGTTATCTGATAGCCAAACTCTTCCGACATCAGCGTCAGCCATTCCCAGAAGCTTTCGGCAAAGCCGCGGAACAGAGACAACTCGAAGGCGTCTTCGCCCACGCGCGTCACATGCACGCCGACATGGGCCATCTGGGTCAGCGCCGAATTGCCAACCGGGAACTCGCCCGCATGAAGATCGATAGGCGTTCCCTTGGCAAGCACGGCGCGGGCTTTCGGTCCTTCGATGCGGATGACGATGCGGCCATGGCTCTGGTCGCTCAGCGAGGCGAGGTCGCCCAGCTTTTTCTTGAGATCTGCGTAAAGAGCGCCTTCGGAGATGGCGAAGTATTGATCCGGTCCCGCCCAGCGAACGTCGATGTCGCGCTGTTTTGCAAGCGCTTCATCGAGCGTCTTCGATTTGCCCTTTCTTGCGATCACCGTGACGATCGACAGCGGATGGCGCAGCGAGAGGGTTACGCCCGGCGCGCCCTTGTCCGCGCCGAAGCGGCCTGGCTTGGCTAAGCCGGTAAGCGCGGAGACTCGCTGAAACTCAGGCATGGAGCCTCTTGTTTTCGGGGTCGAAATGCATGGGTTCGGTGATCACGGCATTCATGTGAATGCCGCGCAGGCCATCGAAGACTTGCACGGTTTCGCCGGTGCGATTGCGGCCATTCGAAAGCAGCGCCAGCCCCAGCCACATATCAAGCATGGGCGACCACGCGACCGACGAGATGTAGCCCTGATCCGCGGCCATCGATGGCTTGTCGTTCAGCTTCAAGAGATGCGAGCCGGAGCGCAGCTTGTCTCGCTTGTCCGCGGGCCTGATCCCTACCACGCATTGCCGCGCTGGGTCGGTGAGCCCCTCCCGCGCAGCCATCATGCGGCCGATGTAGTCCTTCTTGGTGGACATCATCTTGCCGAGGCCGAGATCGCCCGCGGTTGTCGTGCCGTTCAATTCGCCGCCTGCCACATGGCCTTTCTCGATCCGCATGATCGAGAGCGCTTCGACGCCATAGGGAACGATGGCGAATTCGGCGCCAGCCTGCATGATGGTCCGCGCGACCATGCTTCCGTAGTCGGCGGGCACTGCTAGTTCATAGGCATGTTCGCCGGAGAAGGAGATGCGGAACAGGCGTGCGGGCAGTCCGTCCATGATGGTGATGTCGCGCGCGGCGAGATAGGGCGTGTTCACGTCATCGAGGTCTGGGCCATCGATGATCTTGTTGAGAGTTGCGCGCGCGCAGGGGCCGGCGATCGCCATCTGCGCCCATTGCTCGGTGACCGAGACATATTGAACATCCAGTTCGGGCCATAGCGCCTGATGGTAGAACTCGATGTGGGACATGACACGCGCAGCGTTGGCCGTCGTCGTGGTCATGACGAAATGATCATCCGCCAGACGCGATGTGGTGCCGTCGTCGAAGACGATGCCGTCTTCGCGCAGCATCAGGCCGTAGCGGGCCTTGCCAATGGCAAGTGTGGAGAAGGTGTTGCAATAGAGCCGGTCGAGAAATGTGCCCGCATCCTTGCCTTGAATGTCGATCTTGCCCAGCGTCGAGACATCGCAAAGGCCGACGCCGTTGCGCGTTCCGAGGACTTCGCGTGAGGCGGACGCGAGCCAATCGTCGCCGTCGCGCGGAAACCATGACGAACGCATCCACAAGCCGGTTTCGACGAAGACGGCTCCTAACTCCGCTGCCCAATCATGCAACGGAGTCTTGCGCACGGGTTGGAAGTGGTGGCCAACCGAAGGTCCGGCCAGTGCACCGAACGAGACGGGTGTGTAGTAGGGGCGGAACGTTGTCGTTCCAACTTTTTCGATGCTCTGGCCTGTCGCCTCGCCAAGAATGGCGATGGCATTCATGTTTCCAAGCTTTCCCTGATCCGTCGCCATGCCAGTAGTGGTGTAGCGCTTGGCGAGTTCGATATCGCTGTAACCCTCCTGGGCTGCGAGCGGCAAATCCTTGAGGGTGACATCGTTCTGGTAGTCGACAAAAGCCTTTCCGACTGAGTCTTTCACCCACCAGAGAGGTGTGAGTGCAAAGGCCTCGTCGCGGCATTTGGGAATGGCAGGTGGCTTTCCTCTAAGCGTGCCCGCACGGGCGCCTTCGGCAAGGCACTCGGAGAGCAGCATCGAACCCTTCGCGGAACCCGCCGCGACAAATTCATCGCCCACGGTGGGCGGCACGAAGGCAGCGACCTTCTCGTTCCAGATCGGTTTCGCGCCGCGATGGCACATGAGATTGACGATGGGGTTCCACCCGCCTGACATGGCAATGGCGTCGCATGGCAAGGAGGAATGGAAGATTTCCTTTTCCTGATCGATCTTGATGCCGGTCACGCGTTTTCCGCCATGTACAGTGGCGATGCTTGCTTCACGCAAGACGGGAATGCCTCCCGCATCAGCCTTGCTTGCAGCGCGGCTGTCGAGGATGGCTTCGACGTGAACACCGTGAGCTTTCATGTCGCGCGCGGTGCGATAGCCTGAATCGTTGTTGGTGAAGACGATGATGGATTTGCCCGCCGCCGCGGCGTAGCGGTTGGCATAGGTCCGCATCGCGGAGGCGAGCATCACGCCCGGCTTGTCGTTGCCGCCAAAGACGAGCGGGCGTTCTTCCGCGCCGGCTGCGAGCACGGCTTTCTTGGCGAAGAATCGCCAGTAGCGCTGACGGGGTTCATAGAGGTTTGGAACGGCGACATGATCGTTCACGCGCTCGGCGGCGCCGAAGATATTGCCGTCGTACCAGCCGAAGACCGTCGTGCGCGGCATCAGCGTGACATTGGGCAGCGCGCCGAGTTCAAGGATCAGGCTTTCAGCCCATTCGAGGCCAGATTTGTCCGCGATCTCTTCATTCTCGGAAAGCAATGAGCCGCCAAGCCGCGAACCTTCATCGGCGATGATCACGCGCGCGCCGGATCGCGCTCCGGCAAGTGCCGCCATCAATCCAGTTGGACCAGAGCCGACCACCAGGAGATCGCAATGCGCGTAAGCCTTTTCGTAGCGGTCGGGATCGGCTTCTTTCGATGCGCTGCCTAGTCCCGCCGCGCGGCGGATCAGCGGCTCGTAGATCGCTTCCCAGAAACGCTTCGGCCACATGAAGGTCTTGTAGTAGAAGCCCGCGACGAAGATCGATGAGGCGAGCGAGTTGATAGCACCCACATCGAAATCGAGCGACGGCCAGCGGTTCTGGCTTTTCGCGGCCAGCCCCTCGTAGAGTTCGATCATGGTGGCGCGGGTGTTGGCTTCCTTGCGGCCGCCTTCGCGCAATTCGACAAGTGCGTTCGGTTCCGCAGCTCCTGCCGTGATTGCGCCGCGCGGGCGGTGATACTTGAAGGAGCGGCCCATCAAATGCGTTCCGTTCGCGATCAATGCGGACGCGAGCGTATCGCCTGTCAAGCCAGTGTAAGACTTCCCGTCGAACGTGAAGTTCAGCGGAACCGCGCGGCCGACAAGCCCACCCTTGGCAAGACGAAAGCCAGCCATCATCGCCTCTTTCGCGCATAGTCGCGCGCAGTGATGGCGCCGAAGACTTCATGCGTCTCGGTATTGCGTGTTACCACGAGCCACGCGCGGCAGCCGCCGGAGTGATGCGCATATTCGTCGATGCGGCCTTTCGGGTTGTCGCGGAGATAGACGTAATCGAACCACTGATCCATGGTGGCGTGATCGTTCGATGTTGGCCGTGCCGGCTTCGCATCGCCAAGGAAGGTGAATTCCTCAACGGGTCTTGTTCCGCAGTGGGGGCAGGGGATCAGCATCAGTGCAAATTCGGCGTGGCGCCCTGGCCCTTTTCGTCGATCATGTAACCGCGGCGGAAACGATCGAGACGATAGGCGGCGTTGAGAGGATGAAGTTCGTTCTTGGCGATGGTGTGGGCGAAGCACCAGCCGGAGGCAGGCGTTGCCTTGAAGCCGCCGTAACACCATCCGGCGTTGAGATAGAGGCCTTCGACAGATGTCTTGTCGATGATGGGCGAGCCATCCATCGACATGTCCATGATGCCGCCCCATGAGCGCAGCACGCGCACGCGGGCAAGGCCGGGGATCATGGCGACACCGGCTTCGATCACATGCTCCACCATGGGCAGATTGCCGCGCCGGGCATAGGAGTTGTA
>JBJXGL010000141.1:0-3856 GCA_046160365.1 Aestuariivirga sp.
CGTCATCATCCTCGACGCCATCTTCAAGCGCGGAACGCCGTGGGAAAAACACCGGGGCATACAATGCCCCGCTTGACTTCTCTCATGGTTGCTCTCCCGTTGCGTAGCAATGGGAGAGGGTGGCCCCCGACTTGATCGGGGGCCGGGAGAGGGCGTGTCGAGTGGCCGTGGGCTGAAAATTTTCGAACGTCTCGCGTGTTGAGACGCCCTCTCCCTCGCTTCGCGGACCCTCCCCCCACGCTTGCAGCGCGGGGAAGGGCGATGCGGGGCGATTTGGCTTTTGCTGTCAGGTGGGGGATGGCGCGGGGGTTCGGTGACTTGCCCTTTCCACTCCATCATGCTGGCGCCTTCCTCTCCCGCTGCGCGGGAGAGGACATGAAGGGCTTGTCTGATTGATGACGTTCCGCCCTTTACCCGCTGCAAATCTTACGGAGATCCGACCACTCCTTGTCCGTCAAAATGGCTTGGGCTTCCTTGCCCTCCGGCAGCGCGGTGAGGCTGTCGATGCGGTCCTGGGTCACCGGGTGTGTACTCATCATGTCGCCGAAGCGCTTCCAGAAGGCACCGGTTGACTCGCCTTCCTCTGATTGGACGGTCTTGAAGAAGGCTTTGAGGCCCGCGGTGCCGATCGAGGTTTGGTTCAGGCCTTGGTTTGCGAATTCGTCGGCCTGGCGTTCTGCATCGCGCGAGAGGCGGAGAATGGCGGCGAGGCTTGCGGCGGAGGTGACGCCATCGCCGCCGGAGGTGCCGGTCAAGGCGCTGATCAGGATTTGCAGGCCGACGAGGCGCACGAGTTGGGCTTCCGAGTGGCGGTGGTAGACGTGACCGAGTTCGTGGGCGAGCACGCCCGCGACCTCGCTGGGTCTGGCGGCGCGCTGCAGCAGTTCCCGCGTCATGATGATGCGGCCGCCCGGCACGGCGAAGGCGTTCATGATGCCGATGTCGTAGACGCGGACGGTGAAGTCCGGGATGTCCTCGGCGTTCTGCCTCAGCGCGGTGGCCAGCGCTTCCAGGGCCTTCAAACCGGCGGGGGATTCACATTGCCTGGCGCCTTCGACGAGCGAGGCCTCGACCCGCTGCCCGAGGTCATCGCGGAACTTCTCGGGCAGCAGATAGGCCAGCCGTTGAGGCGCGAAGTTCAGGGTAAGGTGAGCGATGACGGTGATGGCGGCGGCGACCCCGCCGACCCAGAGCGCGGCCTGGGTCCAGCGGTTATGGACAGGTTTCCGGAGATGGGGAGACTGGCGGAGGAGATGGTTGACGAAGAAGGGGTCGTGAAGGGTGAGCCTGGAACCATCCCAACCCGATCGCTTGAGGCGGAGCGGATGGCCGGGGACGTGGGCGGCGACGGCGGAGACGCGGCGGAGCGGCCAGCTTTTACGTACACCAGAGCCTGTAATGAGGAGAGACGTGCCATCGAGGCTGACGGTAACCGGCAATTCCGCCGCGTTCCTGCCGTCGAACAGACTGCCTTCGGTCTCCAACGCGCCACTCCTTCGCCAACACGGCACCCTATAACATCGGTAGAATTTTGAAATTATCAACCTGGACCCACAGGGCGGCGGGCCGTCGCTCGGAGAATGCCGCTGTTGTAGTGGCGCAACACCGGCTTGATTTATGTCACAGCGCCGATGACGGTTCGTCCGCGAACCTTTCATCCGCCCTAATTGCTGACTACGGTCAATGCCTTAACGGGATCGGGTGTCCGCCGCAGGGTTTCCCCTGCCGCTGCGGCAAGAAACAAGAGAACAACAATGGACGCGAAGACCATCAATAAAACGAGACTGCCAAGCCGCCATGTCACCGTGGGGCCGGAACGCGCGCCGCACCGCTCGTATCTCTACGCGATGGGCCTGAACGCGGCGCAGATCGCGCAGCCGCTGGTTGGCGTGGCGAGCTGCTGGAATGAAGCGGCCCCCTGCAACATCGCGCTGATGCGCCAGGCGCAATCGGTGAAGCGCGGCGTGGCGGCCGCCAATGGCACGCCGCGCGAGTTCTGCACCATCACGGTAACCGATGGCATCGCCATGGGGCATCAGGGGATGAAGGCCTCGCTCGTATCGCGCGAGTGCATCGCGGACTCGGTTGAACTCACCATGCGCGGGCATTGTTACGACGCGCTGGTGGGGCTTGCGGGCTGCGACAAGTCTTTGCCTGGCATGATGATGGCGATGGTGCGGCTCAACGTGCCGTCGGTGTTCATCTATGGCGGCTCGATCCTGCCCGGCACCTTCAAGGGCAAGCCGGTGACCGTGCAGGATGTGTTCGAAGCGGTCGGCAAACATTCGGTCGGCGCCATGTCGGACGAAGATTTGCTGGAGCTGGAGCAAGTGGCGTGTCCCTCGGCCGGCTCCTGCGGGGCGCAGTTCACTGCCAACACGATGGCGACGGTTGCGGAAGCGATTGGTTTGGCGCTGCCATACTCCTGCGGCGCACCCGCCCCCTACGAAATCCGCGATACCTTCTGCTTCACCTCCGGCGAAAAGGTGATGGAGCTGATCGCTCGCAACATCAGGCCGCGCGATATCGTGACCATCAAGGCGCTGGAAAATGCGGCGACTGTTGTCGCGGCGTCTGGCGGCTCGACCAACGCGGCGCTGCACCTGCCGGCCATCGCCCACGAGGCGGGGTTGAAGTTCGATCTCTTCGATGTGGCGGAGATTTTCAAGAAGACGCCTTACATTGCGGATTTGAAGCCCGGCGGAAAGTATGTCGCGAAGGATATGTTCGAGGCGGGCGGCATTCCGCTGTTGATGAAGACGTTGCTCGATCATGGCTTCCTGCATGGCGATTGCCTGACCGTCACGGGACGCACCATGGCCGAGAACATGGCCAGCGTGAAGTGGAACCCAGATCAGGATGTGGTGCGTCCGGCCAACAAGCCATTCACGGCGACAGGCGGTGTTGTCGGCCTCAAGGGAAATCTCGCCCCCGAAGGCGCGATTGTGAAAGTGGCCGGCATGAAGAACCTGACGTTCTCTGGGCCCGCGCGCTGTTTCGACAGCGAAGAGGCATGCTTCGAAGCGGTGAAAGCGCGCAAATACAAAGAAGGCGAAGTGCTGGTGATCCGCTATGAGGGCCCGCGCGGCGGGCCCGGCATGCGCGAGATGCTTTCGACCACGGCGGCACTTTACGGTCAGGGCATGGGTGAGAAGATGGCGCTCATCACCGACGGCCGCTTCTCGGGCGCAACGCGCGGATTCTGCATCGGCCACGTCGGCCCGGAGGCGCAGCTTGGCGGGCCGATCGGGTTGTTGAAGGATGGCGACATCATCTCGATCGATGCGGTTGCGGGAATCCTTTCATGCGATGTTTCCGCCGCCGAACTTGAGAAGCGCCGCAAGTCCTGGAAGCCGCGCGAACATGGTTATGGCTCGGGCGCGCTTTGGAAATATGCCCAGCAAGTAGGGCCCGCCGTCGCCGGCGCGGTCACTCATCCCGGAGGAGCGCAAGAGGGTGTCTGCTACGCCGACATCTGACGGGCTCAATCGCATCTGGCGGCGGATCGCGGTTCTGGCTTTTCTGACGGTGTGCGCCCCAATCGCGCAGGCCGAGGAGGAGGGTGCGGACTTTTTCTCGTACCGTCCGTCGCTGCCCGAACTTCGCCTGCCGGATATCGATCTGGTTCCCTTCTGGACCGACGACCTCAAGAAGGCGAAGCGGGCTTATCGCAAAGGCGACCATGAGCGGGCGATCCGGCTCTTCAGGCGCGCGTCCGATGAAGGGAACATCGTCGCCGACTGGTATCTGGGCCATATCTACCGCACCGGGCGCGGCGTGCCTGTCGACGATGCCACGGCCTATAGCTACTACGCCCGCGTGGCGGATTCATATGATGTGGAGGAACCCGACCAGA
>JBJXGL010000142.1:0-5466 GCA_046160365.1 Aestuariivirga sp.
CGGCGATGAAAAGCGCGATGTTCATGGCCCGCGGCGTCGGCATGTCGTCATCGTTGAACCAGGTGGCGTAATCCTGGTGCCACTGCCAGACGGCGCCGTCGAAGGCCGCCTTGGCGTTGATCTTGAACTGATGCATATAGAGCTTGTCGGAGCCCAGGAACTGCGTGCCCGGCTCCAACAAGCGCGGATGGCGCGCCACCATGGCGAAAACCGGGTTCCAATGCTGCACATAGAAGGCGCTGCGCGGCGCCTCCGAGCCCTTCTCGCGGATCACTTCCTCGCGCTTCTGGGCGAAGATGCCCGGGAGCTCGCCGTGCAGGAGCGCCATCTCTTCGGCTGAGAACACATTGGGCAGGAAGAGATAGCCCTGCTCCTCGAACTCGGCGATCTGCGCTGATGTGAGTTTCATGGTGGCCTCCATAAGGATACAGGCATGTTCGCGGCGGCCTAACTCTTGCATCCTTCCATCATCAAGTCCGCGCGCACCAGGCGCCGCGCTGCGCCGGATGCAGATCCTTCCTCAATTCGCGCGAATTGCAAAGCCCCTTTAGCTGAATCTGCGAAGTAAGCTTCACATCGCTCGACTGCGCAATTCCCTTACCACCGCCGCTTTCTACGATTGCGCGAAATCGTTCCAATCCCGCGAGGTGAGCTGGAGGTTGCGGCCGCCAACTTGCACGGCAAGCATTTCCTGCCAATACGATTCTGAAGCGCCGGGTCGCGAAACTCATCGATATCCCTTACCTTGCCGCAAGTCCGACAAAGTTTCTTGTTGCCGGACATCAAACCCTCGGTGGCCTCCTTTACGTCCTCGAGCGCGCTATGCGGCGCGTCCTCTTGAATGGCCTCCTCCGCAAGTTTCAGCAACCGAGCGTCCAGGGTCTTTACGGGATCGCGCCCGAGATTGAAGCGGTTTATGCGCAAGAAGCGGTACCCGTAACCCTCGAGGACCTTCTGACGTTCGATGTCCGCTGGCCGATAGTAGTCCTCATGGTTGTATGCATCCACCTTCGCAAGATCGGTGAAGTGCTCCTTGAACCCATCATACTCAATGATGATCGAAGTGGCGCCCTTCTCGGACTGTATCTTCATGAGGAAATCGACACGATAGGCGGGATGGCGATAGGCCGGATCGAGTTGGCGCAGATAGGCGCCGAGCTCAAACTGTGCGTCGATCTCGACACGTTCGCCGAGCATCTGGACGAAGCGCGTTTGCTCAAGCCAAGACAGAACCTGCTTTTCCATCGGCGACGCTGGATCCGTGTCCGCGCCGGTTGGCCGTTTACGGGCTATCTCCAGCTGATTCACATAGTGATGAATGACTTTTGCAATCGCACCGCGGTAACTATCGAGCGGCATTGAGTGAAAAAAATGAATTCGTTCCTTGGCGCGTGAAAATCCAACATTCAGCCTCTGTAACCTGAGTGCGTGATCCACCTCATCTGCCTCATCGAGGCTCTTCGGAAAGATGTACGACAGTTTGTCCTCCCGCGGCGTGGCCACGAGGCTGTACATGACGATGTCACGCTCTTCGCCTTGACAGGAGTCGAACGTCATGACTTTCAGCTTGAGGTCTGACTGAAGTTGTTCACCGTCGGACAGCCCGTTAAGCTGTTGGACAATGAAAATTTGCTGTTCGGTGAACGGTGTGATGATCCCGACGCTGGGTGGCTCATCGAATTCGTCAAGGCGTCGCAATTCCTCCAGAATGCTTTGCCACTCCATGGAATTGATATTCTTGCGGACCTCCTGACGGCCATCATGCGCTATCGCGGTGAATCGGATGACGTCCTCGGCTGGAACTCCTCGAATCTTTACGGCCTGAAGTTGATTGCGGTAGAATGTCTTCGAGCTGAAACTGATAAGCTCAGGATAGCCGCGGAAGTGCTTGCGAAGCATTGCCTGGCTGTTGGCAATACGCTCTACAAACTCCAGTACTGATGTTTTTATGTTGAAGAGCTTAAGACGGTTCAAGGTATCGACACTCGGCATTTCACACTTGCGAAAATCCTCAATGATTGCGTTGGTGTACTTGTTGTTCGTTTCGGTGCTAGCGGTTGCCGTCTTCACGTTCGAGAATTGCTTGCGGTCACCCAGAACCACGAGTTTCTTCGCCCGTAGGAACGCCGGAAATGCCTGAGCAATCGAAACCTGCGAGGCTTCATCGATAACAACTATATCGAAGAGACCTTGCTGCAGCGGGATGTACTCTGCGTAGTCGCGGATTCCGGCGATGATACAAGGAAAAGCTTGCTGAACGACGGCAAACTCCTCCTTAGGAAAGAGTTGCTTTTTCCGAATGATGTCGCGGATGGATCGCGCCAAGTTGCGATGATTATCGGCAAAGTCGATGACCTGCTTGTCAAGACTATGGGCCAGACGATGCGCATGGAGGCTTTCAAGCTTGGCCTTGTCACCGGCGTAGTCGAAGTCGGGAATGGCTCGAAATGACTCCCGGAGCGCTTCGTAGTGAGCGGCATAGGATATTGCGTCCCGTAGCCGTGCTGCGCCGGGCGTTGTGCCCTCCGCGGTCAATTCCGCAAGCGCTTTGAGATCCAACCCTATCTCGTCCGACAGTGCGGGGCGCCACTCCAGCCCCTGGCGAATTCGCGCAACATGGTCGAGAAGCTGAAGAATGTTGTTACGGCGCGGAGCAAGACCGCTGATAGACTGCTGAAAAGCCAGCGAGATCATGCCATCCGACGCACCGGCGCGCGCAAGGGCGGAGGAAATTCTAGCGAATGTTGCGTGTGCGCGTTCCAGCAGATCAAGATTGCGGTGCGCATTCAGCGCATTGATTGGTGCCAGTTCAGTGGCGATTTGCATGTCGATTGCCCGTGCCCGCCTTCGGGTAAGCAGATAGCCCAACACCGGCCATCGGGCACTTTGGTACGCCCCGATGTGCCGTTGAAGAATGGCAACATCGGCAGACTGGAATGTGGAAAAGAAGCGAATGGCGACGAGTTCCGCGGCTTCCGGAAATGCGATCTCGCTGAAGGGCACTTGCAGCTTCAGAAACAGTTCCAGGGTTTCAAGCGCCGGTTCTTGCTGAACAGCACGCAAGATCCGCAACACCCTGCAATCCCTCTCCGATAGATATTCTATAATTGCCTGCGAACTTCGGATCGCTTTTGAGATCGCCTCATCCTTAACCAGATCGTCTGGGTTGGGGACTCTTGCCGCGACGCGCTTCTCTCTCTGTTGTAGTTCATGGATACTGCCAAGTTTGATTTCGCGCCCGCGCTCAACGGTTTCGCGGATAGCTCCCGAGAGGCGACCCTGATCCTGTTCGATCTGAGCGTTCAGAGCAGGTAGAGACGATTTGCTTGCGACATGATGCGCGCGAATGGCCTCGATTGTTTGGCTGCTTAGAATGCGGCTATAGGTATTGCCTGCGCGACCGAGTCTGAGGATCGGATTCTGAAAATTCTCACCAAATCGAACCGAATTGAGGACGTCGTTTAGTTTGCTCTCCACGACGTCGAGGGCCTCGGTCTTGTCGGAGAGCACGAGGACGTTCTTGTCCTTCAGAATTGCTTCGAAGACGATAGCCGTGATCGTGTGCGATTTGCCGGTACCAGGCGGCCCTTCGATACTAAGGAACCGCGATTTCGGATGATTCAAGGCCGCAAGGATCTTCCGTTGCTCCTCATTAAGAGGCACGGGAGATTGGTAGACAAGACGCGCCTCGATGGGCGTCGTCTCCCAATCCCGGTCAATGTCCTCGTTTACGTTGATCGGGTCCGTCGTGAGAAACGAGGAGATGATCTTTTGGAAATCGACCGCCGCTTCAGAACCGGATGCCAGGTTCGTGAGCAGCTCTTCATAGTCATTGAGGAGTGATTCATCGGCTTTGTCGAAGGCAGAGAAGTGAATAGCGTTTGTTATTGAAATTTGGCTTCTCTGCGCCCTTTGGTCGGTTGGATCGCTTAGGTCGAGCGGAGGTTTTAGCGCCAAGTCGGCGCACCACTGATCCAGCAAGGATTGCATGACCTCGAGATACGTTTGATCGTCCTCGAGAAAGACAATGCGATCTCTGATGGACAATGGTATTGGTCGTTGAGAGTCACGTGCTGCCTCCTGCGCGGCAAATTCTAACGCCTTCTTGTTGATGTAGATGTGAGGATCCGCAGTCACGTGGAACAGCCTATCGTTTAGCTCGATCTGCAGCGGGACATAGAAAAGCGGATAGGCAACGCGGTTGTGATGTAGGGAGCCGACATAGAGGTAGATCTCAAAGTTTTCGCGGAGCTTTAACGTACTGCGCAGTTCGTGAAGCTCCTGAAAAAAATCTGAAGCACGAAAGTTCTCGAAATATGTCGTCAGACGGCGGCGTACCGTGTCTGCATCCACGATATCGTCAATGATCAGGTCGAGGTCTGAGAACTTGTCCTCGACAATCGCGGTAGCCAAAGCCGATCCAATTGCTTCCTGTGTGTCGGCAACCAGGCGCGTACCAATTTCGTCCTCAATGTCGTAGGCGACTTCAAACTCGTCATTGCCTTGCTCCCGGATGCTGGCCTCAAGCCGAATGGTGAGTGGGCTAACGACAGTACGCACCAAATCGTTACGCAACGAAGCAACGACCCCATCGCGATATCGCTCTGGATCGTTCTGGAGCGCGTCGCGCAACTCACGTGCGGTTGCCTTTGCTCGATCTCCCAGCTCAAGAAGTGTTTCGCCCTTGAGTGCCGAGACGTGCTTTTCGACGACGTCAAGGAGAGTCTTGTTGACACGGCCCAGATACCGGCCACGTGCAACTGAGAGACTCAGTTGCCGATTTGAGTCGAGTGGTTTCCCGAGAATTTTCCAGAGGGCGGCGATCAGTTCAGGATACTTGGACACCGATATGCCGGTCAGATTGCCCTTAGCGTCCTTGAGCCCAATGCTCCGCTTGGGCATCCGCTGCCGGCGGAAGTCGGTATCGAGAAAATCCCGAAAGTAAGCGCAAATCTGGCTAACGAAACCGCCAGAAGAAGGACTGCCAGTCTCGTGCGATACGCGTGATGATGTTTCTGCCATGCTATCTTGCCCCAGGTGGTTGTGGCTTGGCGCCGTTACTCAACTGGTTTGCCAGAGCCCGCGCAACCGTTCGCACATCCACGCCAGCTAAAACTACAGTTAAAGCGGCCCACAATGTTTTGGCTTGGCGCACGACAGCGAGAATAACCCAGTAAAAGGAACGATCTACTTCTAGAGAAGAAGTAGAACATCTGGACCGGGCGCAATTGCGGCGTTCTTGACTCTACAGCCGACTGATGATAAATAAATATTCATTCATATAATGAAATCAGAGCAATCACAGATACTTACATGAGTCCTTCCGCGAAACAGCCGGCTACCCCCCGCCGCTCCGCCGCCTCGGCGGAGCAAACGCGCGCGGCCATCCTGGCGGCGACCATCAAGGTCGTCGCCCAGCACAGCCTGTCGGGCACCACGGTGGAGCGGGTGGCGGTCGCGGCGGGC
>JBJXGL010000143.1:0-34781 GCA_046160365.1 Aestuariivirga sp.
ATCCGTACCCGTTATAACCGCTGGCAGCGGTATAACCGCACCGTCCGGGAACTGAACGGCCTGTCCAACCGCGACCTGGCCGATCTGGGCCTGACCCGCTTCGACATCGAGCGCATCGCGCGCGAAGCGGTGAAGTAACCCAATCTTTTCCGAGGGCGTTTCCTCCAGGGGCCCGCCACCTGCGACAGTAGGGGCGGGCCTTTCCTTTTTTGGCCGTTTCGCACATGCCAAGGAGTTAGCCGGCAATGACCGGAATGACTTATTCGCCTCCGCCGGCAAGGCTCAGGCTGCCCTCGAGTCCGATCGACAGTTTTAGGCCGATGGTGTGGTCGCTGACGCCTTCGTCCTGACGATAGCGGTAGGCGGCGGCGATTTTCCAGGTCTCTCCGGCAAGCGAGAAGTCCTCTCCCAGATCATAGGAGGCGGTGATGTCGACGAGGTCGGCCTTGGTATCGGGTCCGCCAGCAACCAGCGTGCGCTGGCGCGTGTAGGCCGCAGCGAGAGTCACCGGTTCGATTTCGGCCGCGGCGGATACGGTTGCGTACCAGACATCGTCGGGTTCGCCTTCGAAGTGATCGAAATAGGCAAACTCGCTGAGGAACCTGAGCGTCACGGGGTCGATTTCAAAGCGCGCGGTTCCCGCCGCGAGGAAACCGGTTTCGTCGTTGAGGATAATCTCGTCTTCAATCTGTTCGGCCGTGCGTCTTCCGGCCTTCTGATAGCGCACGCCGAAACGGTAGCCGAAGCGGCCATCGGCATAACACTCCGCCGCCGCAGCACCCAGACATCCGTCCAGCAAAAGCGCGAAAGACGGAATGCCGCGGTTGTTGCCCGCACCGCCATCCGAAAGCCGCAACTTGCCGCGTCTTGTAATGATGGAGTTGCTCAAGAAGGTGCGGTCTGTGGTGAAGGCGCTGGCGGTGATCGCATGGGAGAGGCCGAAGGCTTCGAAGTCGAGGACCGATTCAACGGCCCAGCGTTCGCTCGAGTCATAGTCGCCCAGAAGATCGGTGGCGTAGATGCCGTCGAGGGTATTGGTGGCGAGGCCGAATTGGGGATCGAATTTGCCCCAACGCAGGGTCACCGGTTCGAAGTCCGCTTCGGCATAGAGTTCGCTGACATAGCCGCCGATGTCCTCGAAGACCCGGTCCTCGCCGGGCAGGGGATCAAGCACCGATTCGGTGGTGATCGTGCTCACGATCTTCAGGCGATCGATGGGTTTGAAAAACAGTTCGAGGTCGGTGCTGGGCTCGATATCATCGCCGGTCAAACCCGCCGGATCGGTGCCCACGATGAAATCTCCCTGCACTTCCGATGACAGGCTATAGCCCACGCAAGGGGCTCCACACTCGTCATCTGCCTCAGATGGCGCGGCGGCCAGCAACAGAGCCGCCGCCGCCAGTGATGTTCGAAACTTCATACTGCCGCGTTCTCCCCGATCGCCGACGTTTTCTTGTTGCCACAGGCTGTCTGAGAAAACGATGAGAAATGTGGGCGCTTCCGCTGCTCCGGAAGCGCCCAAAGAGGGGTTCAGCCCTTCGCCGGCAGGTTTGCCAGAAGGGCGCGAAGGTTCCGGGCCGCTTCGGCAGCGGCTTCCAGTTCGGCGTCCTTGGCGGCGGATTGCAAGTCTCCAAGGGCCTGATTGACGTTTTGTCCATCCGCCGCGGAGAGCTCGCGGATGAAGCGGTCCTTGATCAGCACCATGGTGAAGACATCTCCCCTGACGTCTCCGGCGCGGCCAGCGGCGGCATCAAGCTGCAGCTGGGCGGCCCACAGATCAAGCCGGGCCCGGTCGATTTCGGTTGCCGGCATGTAACGCAGGCGGAGATCGTTGCTCCATTTTGCCGCTTCGATGGCGGCTTGGCGCGCGCCAGCCACTTTCTTCTTGGCGACAGCTTGGGACAAGCCAGCGACGGCCTTGGTGAGGACCGGTTTCATCAGGGCCGGAACCTCGGTTGCCGCAACGCGGCCCAGGGCATCCTCGGTCGCCTTGGCCGAGGCCGCGGCGGACTTCCAGTCTTTCGCTCCCGCCGCGTCCAGGACGGCCATTGCGCCATCGAACATCTCGCCGATTTCGGCCGGCATGGGACCTGATGCCCGGTTGGCGGGCACGGCCAGCGCCAGCGCTTCGACATCGCCATCCACATTCGCGGTGTAGAACTCCCCGTAGCCGGGAGCGAATTGCTTGTCTTCGGTGCCGCCATCCATGTGCAGCTCACTGCCGACAACGGCGCCCGCGATCTTGTCAAACGGTCCGTCGAGGGCAATGCCGGTCGATTTGACCGTCACTTCCTCGAACGCCACTCCAGGCCAATTCTCCGTGCGGTAAACTTGGCCGATTTGCGGATTGGCCGGCATGATCATGGCGGGCGGGCCTTCGACTCCGGCATGCCAGGTTCCCTCATTGGTGATGATCACGCCATCTTCGAAATCGGCAACGTCCTCGCCGAGATACCACACCGAGCCGTCGTCGGCCTGGGCGTAGAGATCGATGGCGGATTCGGTGATCCGTCCATTGGAATAGGCAACATACTGTGAAATGGCGGCTTCGATCTCGACGCCATCCCATTTGATGATGCGCGTGTAGGGCATCAGAGTCACTTCGGTTCGGAAGGGCTTGCCGTCCACATCGCCCACCAGCACCACGGATTCCTGGCTCGAAATGGGGAACAGCGGATTGGTGATGGTGGTGGGATTGGAGAACTTGGGAAGCACCAGGTCGATCCTGGCGCTGTCGGGCGCCAGTTTCAGGCCGTCGACAATGGGCTGCGGAATGGGCTTGCCTGCGCTCTGCGCCTGAGCGGCTGGACTGGCAAGAAGTGCTATGGCGATTGCGGTGGTGGCAAGCAGAACTGAGCGGGATTTGGTCATGGCGGTCTCCTGTTTTCGACACATGGACATGATGCCGGAGCTGCGATGAGGCAGCGATGAATCCCGCATGAGATTGCGGTGAGACGGAAGAGGCCTATTTCGGAAAGCGCATGGTCACGATGGCGCCGCCGCCGGGGCGATTCATGGCCGCGGCCGTGCCGCCATGGGCTTCCGCGATGCTCTTGACGATGGCGAGGCCGAGACCGGTGCCGCCATCGCGCCTCGACCGGCCCGCGTCGGCACGGGTAAAGGGATCGAACGCCTTGGCGATGAAACTTTCGGGAAACCCGTTGCCGTCGTCAGCTACCGCCAGCACAACGGCTTTTGGCCCGTCCTCCAGAGCGGTCAATGCAATGCGTCCATTTCGCCGCGAGTGGGCGATGGCGTTGACGATTAGATTGGTGAGGGCCTGACGGATGCGCAGCGGATCGACATTGATCGTGAAGTCCACGGGCTCCACGACTTCGAGGTTCAAGCCGCGTTCTTTCGTACTGGCCAGCAGACCATTCGCGGCCGCATGGAGCAGTTCGCCCGCGCGCACGTTTTCGCGGTGCAGGGGCAGTTTGCTGCGGTCGGCGCGAGCCAGGACCAGAAGATTCTCGGCAAGACGGTTGAGCCGTTCCGATTCTTCCGCAGCACTTTGTAATGCCGCTTCGAGTTCCTCCTTGGTGCGGGCGCGGCGAAGCGCCAGATCGAGTTCGGTTTTGAGAATCCCAAGCGGCGTGCGCAGTTCGTGGCTGGCATCGTCGACAAAACGCCGTTCGCGTTCGAAGGCGCCCTCAATCCGCGCCAGCATCGAGTTGAGCGTGATTGCGAGGGTGGCGATTTCGTCGCCGGTATTGGGCACCGGCAGCCTGCTGGCGAGATCGCCTTCGGTGATCATCGAAGCCTGTTGCCGCAGATTTTCGACCGGCCGCAACGCCGCGCCCGAGAGAAGCCAGGCCAGTGCGCTTGCAACAAGGCACAAAGCAGGCCCGACCAGCCAGAGAAGTATCGAAAGCTGCTGCAAAGTGGCGTTCCGGCCGTCGAGCGCCGTTCCGACCACAACAAAGCGATTTCCATCCGCCGTCTCGACAATGAGATGCGCTGGACTGTGTTCACCTGATTGCGCGCCAGGCACGGATTTTTCGAGAACATTTCCCGTCACAGTCTTTGCAAGTTCATCAGACGCGAGAAGCGGATCCACTGTGGCGCCGCGCGTTTCGAGAATCTTGCCGCCGGCATCGAGAACCTGGGCAAAATAACCTTTGGTATCGCCATCGCCAAAGTCATGAAGGACGTTGCTTTCGCCGTCTTTGAGATCGGCAGCGAGTTCGAGGGCAAATGCACTCAGGCGTTCGGCGATTGTCTGGTCAGATTGCGCCTTCAAACCGCCGTAGACGAACGCGCCGGCTATCGCCACCACGGCCGCCATCAGCAGTGCGAAAACAAGTGTCAGCCGGGTTCTGATCGGCATGCGCATGTCAAGCGTCCTTAATGCGGTAACCCGCGCCGCGCACGGTTTCGATGAGATCGAGCCCGTGAGCCCGATCGATCTTTTCGCGGAGATAGCGGATATAGACGTCGACCACGTTGGAATCGCCGTCGAAACTCTCGTTCCACACATGCTCGCGGATGAGCGTGCGGCTCAATACCATTCCGCGATGGCGCATCAGATATTCGAGGAGGGTGAATTCGCGCGAGGTGAGATCGACGGCGATGCGATTGACGCTGACCTTGTGGGCGGCGGGATCGAGTTCGAGGGGGCCGGCCGAAAGAATGCTGGGCCGTTCGCGAGCGCCGCGGCGCAGGAGTGCGCGCAGCCGCGCCAGCAGTTCGTCGAAGGAAAACGGTTTGGTGAGGTAGTCATCGGCGCCGCCATCGAGGCCGGCAACGCGGTCTCCGATCGCATCCTTTGCCGTCAGCATGATCACAGGCGCCCAACGCCGCGCTTTGCGGATGCGGGCGAGAACGTCGAAGCCGTTGCCGTCGGGCAGCATGACATCGAGAATGATCGCGTCATAGGCGGTCTCGGTGCCCATGAACACCGCTTCTTCGGCGGAGGGCGCGATGTCGACGGCATAGTTCTCTTCGGTGAGCCCGCGCCTCAAAAGCGCGGCCATCTTGGCTTCGTCCTCAACCACGAGAATGCGCATGGCAGGAAGCAGGTTAGGACAGTCCGGATGAGAAGAGAATGAAGGACAGTAGATTCGGCCGATGGTGGCCGCGCGCGATTTGGAGGCCCGATTCAATTGAGAACAGACTGTGGCGGGTCTTACTCCCACCCTGCGGCAGTTGGCCGTTTCTCAACGGTTGCGAGTCCTGAAACACTGTGATACGCACCCTCGCGGCGGGCAGGGGCTTGGTTCCGCGCGGTGTACCTATGAAGGTGCGCGGCAATTTCAGATAACAAGCGTTTCTCTTGACTTTCCAAAGAGTTGAACGCGAAGGCGTGACGGAAGAGGGATCGTGGCGAACGCGGATCAGAGAGTTTCAGGAGTGCCGGGCCGCTATGCCAGTGCGCTGTTCGAGCTGGCTGGCGAAGAGAAGGCCCAAGACCGTATCGGGACTGAGCTTGCAAGCCTGCAAAAGGCGCTCGACAATTCCGACGAATTGCGCCGCCTGGTGCGCTCGCCGGTCTACTCCGCCGAGGATCAGACGGCGGCGCTCGAGGCCATCTGCGACAAGGCCCAGATTTCCGGAACGACGCTCAATTTCGTGCGGCTGATGGCGAAGAACCGCAGGCTTGCGGGGCTCGCCGATACGATCAAGGGCTATCAGACTCTCGTCGCCATCTCGAAGGGCGAAGTCGAAGCGCAAGTGACCTCCGCCGAGAAGCTCACCAACAAGCACATCACCGCTCTCAAAGCCGCACTCAAGGCCAGCACTGGCCGCGACGTGCAGCTCACCACACGCGTCGACAAATCCATCCTCGGCGGGCTCATCGTCAAGGTGGGCAGCCGCATGATGGACAACTCACTCAAAACCAAACTGCAGAATCTCAAGATCGCCATGAAGGGGACCGCCTGATGGATATCCGCGCCGCCGAAATTTCCGCCATTCTCAAAAAGCAGATCAAGGATTTCGGCAAGGAAGCCGAAGTTTCCGAAATCGGCCAAGTGCTTTCCGTCGGCGACGGCATCGCCCGCATCTATGGCCTCGACAACGTGCAGGCCGGCGAAATGGTGGAATTCGCCAATGGCGTCCGCGGCATGGCGCTCAACCTCGAAACCGACAATGTCGGCGTCGTGATCTTCGGCAACGACCGCGAGATCAAGGAGGGCGACACGGTGAAGCGCACCGGCGCCATCGTGGAAGTGCCGGTGGGCAAGGAGCTCCTCGGCCGCGTGGTCGATCCTCTCGGCAATCCGATCGACGGCAAGGGGCCGATCAAGTCGAAGGAACGCCGCCGCGTCGACGTGAAGGCGCCGGGCATCATTCCGCGAAAGTCCGTGCATGAACCGATGTCGACGGGCTTGAAAGCGATCGATGCGCTGATCCCGATTGGCCGCGGCCAGCGCGAACTGGTGATCGGCGATCGCCAGACCGGCAAGACCGCGATCATTCTCGACACCATCCTGAACCAGAAGCCCATCCACATCGCGGGCCCGGAGAAGGACAAGCTCTATTGCGTCTATGTCGCCTGCGGCCAGAAGCGCTCGACAGTGGCGCAGTTCGTCAAGGTGCTGGAAGACAATGGCGCGCTTGAGTATTCGATCATCGTGGCGGCAACCGCCTCCGATCCCGCACCGCTGCAGTATCTCGCGCCGTTTGCCGGCTGTACCATGGGCGAATATTTCCGCGACAATGGCATGCATGCGCTGATCGCCTATGACGATCTCTCGAAGCAGGCCGTGGCCTACCGCCAGATGTCGCTGCTGCTTCGCCGTCCGCCAGGCCGCGAAGCCTATCCGGGCGATGTGTTCTATCTCCATTCGCGCCTGCTCGAGCGCGCGGCGAAAATGAACGATGACATGGGGGCGGGTTCGCTAACGGCACTTCCCGTGATCGAAACCCAGGCCAACGACGTGTCGGCCTATATTCCGACCAACGTGATCTCGATCACCGATGGCCAGATCTTCCTCGAAACCGATCTCTTCTATCAGGGCATCCGCCCGGCGGTGAACGTCGGCCTCTCGGTGTCGCGTGTCGGCTCTTCGGCGCAGACCAAGGCGATGAAACAGGTGGCCGGCAAGATCAAGGGCGAGCTGGCGCAGTACCGCGAGATGGCGGCCTTCGCGCAGTTTGGTTCCGATCTCGACGCCGCAACGCAACGCCTGCTCAACCGCGGCGCGCGGCTGACCGAACTCCTGAAGCAGCCGCAGTTCTCGCCGCTCAAGATGGAAGAGCAGGTGATTTCGATCTATGCCGGCGTCAACGGTTATCTCGACGGGTTGCCGGTCACCAAGGTGCGCGCTTTCGAAGACGGATTGCTCCGCATGATGCGCGACAAGCACGCCGATGTGATGGACGCAATCCGCACCGAGAAAGCGATTTCGGATGCCACGGGCAAGACATTGAAAGCGGCGGTCGACGCCTACGCCAAGGCCTTCGCGTGATCTCAAACAACCGTCACCCCCGCGAAAGCGGGGGCCCCGCTGAACCGGAAAAGTGAATGGAAAAGCCAAATTGCAAGTGCGCATCTGCTGCTACAAAGCGGGGTCCCCGCTTTCGCGGGGATGACGTTTTGAGGGAGGGGAGTTTCCTATGCCCTCGCTAAAGGATCTCAGGAACCGCATCGCCTCGGTCAAGGCGACGCGGAAAATCACCAAGGCGATGCAGATGGTGGCTGCGGCGAAGTTGCGCCGCGCCCAGGAAGCTGCCGTTGCCGCGCGCCCCTATTCCGAGCGGATGGCGGCGGTGCTCTCCAATCTTGCGTCCTCGATGGAAGGCAAGGACGACGCGCCAACGCTTCTCGCCGGCAACGGCAAGGACCAGGTGCATCTGCTTGTCGTCGCAACGGCCGAGCGCGGATTGTGCGGCGGCTTCAACTCGTCGATCGCGAAGCTCGCCCGCGAACATGCCGACCGGCTTCTGGCCGAAGGCAAGACAGTGAAGATCTTCACCGTTGGCAAGAAGGGCAATGACTCGCTCAAACGCCTTTATGGCCGGTATTTCGTCGAAGCCGTGGATTTCCGCGGCCAGAAGGCGGTCCATTTCGGCAATGCGCAAGGTGTTGCCGCGAAAATCCTCAAAATGTTCGATGCCGGCGAGTTCGACGTCGCGACATTGTTCTTCGCCGAATTCAAGTCGGTGATCTCGCAGAAGCCCACGGCGCTCAGGCTGATCCCGGCGGCTGTCGGTCAGGTCAAGGCGCCCGACCTCGGCGGCGCCATCTATGACGCGGAACCCGACGAGGGCGAAATCCTCGCCGATCTTCTGCCGCGCAATATCGCGGTGCAGGTGTTCCGGGCGCTGCTCGAAAACGCGGCCTCCGAACAAGGTGCCCGCATGAGCGCCATGGACAACGCCACGCGTAACGCCGGCGACATGATCAACAAGCTGTCGATCAAATACAACCGTCAGCGCCAGGCGCAGATCACCAAGGAACTCATCGAAATCATTTCCGGCGCGGAAGCGCTGTAACGATACCGGAGAAGGACAGAAACGATGGCCAAGAAAGCAGCAGGCAAGAATGTGGGCCGGGTCACCCAGGTGACGGGCGCGGTCGTGGACGTGGCTTTCGATGGAGAGCTGCCGGAAATCCTGAACGCGCTCGAAACCATGAACGGCGACAACCGGCTGGTGCTCGAAGTGGCGCAGCATCTGGGCGAGAACACGGTGCGCACCATCGCCATGGACTCGACTGAAGGCCTGGTGCGCGGCCAGGAAGTGATCAATACCGGCAACTCGATCTCGGTTCCGGTGGGCGATGAAACGCTCGGCCGCATCATGAACGTGATCGGCGAGCCGATCGACGAAGCGGGCCCGATCAAGACCAAGTCGCGCCGTCCCATCCACGCGCCGTCGCCGGAATTCACCGAGCAGTCGACGGAGGCGCAGATTCTGGTGACCGGCATCAAGGTCGTCGATCTGCTGGCGCCTTACGCCAAGGGCGGCAAGATCGGCCTGTTTGGCGGCGCCGGCGTGGGCAAGACGGTGCTCATTCAGGAGCTCATCAACAACGTGGCGAAAACTCACGGCGGCTTCTCGGTGTTCGCCGGAGTTGGCGAGCGCACCCGCGAGGGCAACGACCTCTATCACGAGTTCATCGAATCGAAGGTCAACGCCGATCCGCATAATCCCGATCCGAACGTGAAGTCGAAGTGCGCCCTCGTGTTCGGCCAGATGAACGAGCCGCCGGGTGCGCGTATGCGCGTTGCCCTTTCGGGCCTCACCGTCGCCGAACATTTCCGCGATCAGGGCCAGGACGTGCTGTTCTTCGTCGACAACATCTTCCGCTTCACGCAAGCCGGTTCGGAAGTGTCGGCGCTCTTGGGCCGCATTCCTTCGGCCGTGGGTTATCAGCCCACACTCGCCACCGACATGGGCGCGCTGCAGGAACGCATCACCACCACCAACAAGGGCTCGATCACTTCGGTGCAGGCAATCTATGTGCCCGCCGACGACTTGACCGATCCCGCACCTGCCACATCCTTCGCGCATTTGGATGCAACCACCACGCTGTCGCGCGCCATCGCCGAGAAGGGCATCTATCCGGCGGTCGATCCGCTCGACTCCACCTCACGCATGATGGACCCGCGCATCGTTGGCGAAGAACACTATCAGGTGGCGCGCCGCGTGCAGCAGGTGCTGCAACGCTACAAGGCGCTGCAGGACATCATCGCCATTCTCGGCATGGACGAGCTTTCCGAAGAAGACAAACTGACTGTCGCCCGCGCCCGCAAGATCGAACGCTTCATGTCGCAGCCCTTCGACGTGGCTGCCGTGTTCACCGGTTCGCCCGGCGTGCAGGTCAAACTCGAAGACACGATCAAGGGCTTCAAGGGCCTGTGCGATGGCGACTACGACCATCTGCCGGAACCTGCTTTCTACATGGTGGGCACCATCGAGCAGGCCGTCGAAAAGGCCCAGCGGCTGGCGGCGGAAGCGGCTTAAGATTGCTTTATGGCCATCACCTCTGAAAGAGAGCACGAACTAACATCCAAGGCCAATATGGTAGTCGCAACTGGCGTTGTGGTGTTCATTATGTTGGTGAAGGATTGGGGTTTCGGGCTGTGGTGGTTGTTGATTGTTCCGATTCTTTGGTTCGCATCGTCTATCTTGGTTGCGATGCCATTTGGGCTCTTGAAAACCGCAGTGGCGAAGAAATCGTTGGCTTTGGGTGGGCTAGTTGACTGGCTCAACTATATAGTACTCATTCCTCTTACGTACTACGCTCTTAGATCGCTCAATCAATACGTCTACGGATGGTAGAAATGGCACTGCATTTCGAACTCGTATCCCCCGCGAAGCTTCTCTTCTCAGGCGAGGTGGCGAGCGTCACCATTCCCGGAACCGAGGGCGACATGGGCATCCTGCCCGGCCATGCGCCGGTGCTGTCGACGCTCCGTCCCGGCGTGGTGATCATTTCCCGCGAAGGAAGCGCCGACGAAAAAATCTTCGTGCGCGGCGGTTTTGCGGAAGTGAACCCGCAAGGCCTGACGCTTCTGGCCGAAACCGCAATCCCGATTGCCGAACTCAATGCCGAGGCGCTTTCGCAGCAGGTGAAGAACGCCGAGGAAGATCTGGCCGATGCCAAGGACGACGAAGCGCGCCGTCGCGCATCCGAGAACCTCGAGCATCTGAAGGCGCTGCAGGGCGCTATTTAGGCACTTGCAAAAACTGGCTTTTGCATAGTTGAGCGACAATGATTGGCAGGACCAATCCGATTTTTTTACCGATGGAAAGCCAAATTCGCGAGTTTGACGCGCGAATTCTGATGGCATGCTGTGCCGCCGCCCGCGGCCGGACGTCGTATCTCGGCTCGACCACGGACATCAATGACAATCTCTGGCGCTTCCCCAAAGGTTACTATTTTGCGAAAGCCATGACCCGCGGAAGCCGGCGAACCTTTAAAAGAGCCCTAAGTTTCGGGCATCTCATTGCCGCTTGGGATGAGGAGGCGGTGGTCCATTATCCGGCGGATCTTTATTTCCCCAGACGCATCGATCGCCGGGCGCTGAATTGTGTATCGAAGCTATTCGCTTGGGGTCAGGACAATCTCGATCTTTGGCTAGAGTACCCCGGATTTCCAATGCCGTTGGTAACGCTTGCGGGCAATCCCCGCGCCGATCTACTGCGGCCTAGACTGCGCGAGATGTTCTTGCCTGATGCCAGGGAAATCAGGCGCAGGCATGGAGATTTCGTGCTGATCAACACTAATTTTGGATCGATAAACTGCGAATTGCCCGCACTGAATCTAAAATACGAAGACCCCGAAGCGCCTGGTCAGTTCCTCTATGGCGTAACAGCGCGCGGACTGCCCCGCGAAGAAGCTGATATGCTGTTTGAGCACCGCATGAAGCTCTTCAGGTCATTCGAGCGTATGATTCCCGCCATCGCTTCGTTGCTGCCGGAAATCAAATTCGTTGTTAGACCGCATTTTGCGGAATCGATTCGATACTGGCAGGATCAACTCAGGGATATTCCCAATGTCTGTGTCGAGCGCAGCGGTAACGTTATTCCATGGCTTTGTGCGGCACAAGTAATGATACACAATGGCTGCACGACCGCCGTCGAGGCCTATGCCCTCGATGTTCCCGCCATCGCTTTTGAAGAAGTCCGGCACCCGAGGTATGATGTGCGGTTGCCTAATGAACTGAGCAAACAATGCATGACTCATGACGGAACCGTTCAGGCGATCTCGGAAATCTTTCGCGGCGCCAAGCCAGGCAGGTCCAGCGAACGAGACCAGCTCTTTACACACTACGTATTTCAACGGGATGAACTCTTGGCCACCGACATCGTTCTAACGGAGATTGACGGCCTGGATCGCGCCGGCGGCGAGCTTGCCAGGGCTGCGCGGCGCATGGTCGCCCAATTTGGGAGGTTCCTCCCGGAATGGCGGGTGCCGAAGGATCCGGAAAAGACTTCGCATAAACTGATGAAATTTCCCGGCTTTGATCGGAAACAGGTGGAGACGACCGCGGCGGTGATCTGTAAATTGCTTTCGATCCCGCCTCCGGTGGTCGCGGAAACCGCCGCTGCCGGCGTTATTCGCGTATCACCTCAGGTTTGATAATGGAACTTTCTTATGCCTGACATGGCTGATCCAAAAGTGTTCCGATGTGATGTTTGTGGATCTTCGCAGCACCGGCTTTTGGCCAAAGCAAACGCTTTTCGCCGGGATACGTTTTTCTGCGAGGGCTGCGGCTTGGTCTCCGGCTCACCACAGCCGACACCTGCTGAGTTGGAAAACTTCTATGATGAGGAGTTCACCGGCGATGGCGGAGCCCAACGCAACGCCGCGGGCGGCATAAACGATTCTTACATCGCCAAGGAAGAACGCGTGATGCGAGAATGGTCCGGCCCATTTATTTCACATGCAATCGATCTGAAGGGCCGGGCGATTCTCGACCTCCGGGGAAGGTCGGGGGCTTTGGCTGAGTTCATGGCGCGGGCTGGGGCCAAGGTGCTTCATACCGATCCGTTTCAGGCGAATGTGGACTTTGCCGCGACCAAGAGGAAGCTCCATTCGAAACTCCTGAAGCTTACGGAGGTCATCGTGTTGGCGGACTGGACGGATCAAAGGTTTGACGCGGTGACGGCGCTGTCAGTTCATTTGCTGGCTCATGTTCCATCGCCGGTGGCGGTTCTAGGAAGTATCCAATCGATATTGAAGCCGGGCGGCATTTTCGTCTTTGACGAAAAGGACGTAGCCTCGCCGGTTAGGTACAAGAACGGTTCGATCTACAGCTCTGGCTCCGCCCATCTTCATCATTTTACAACGGAAACGCTCGGCAAATGCATTGCAGCCGCGGGCTTTGAATTGGTTCTATGCGAAATCGACAAGTCCCATGCCACCGCCTTCCGGCACATCAAGGCAATTGCCCGCAAACCAAAGACAGGCGAGAAGCCGCGCCAGAAAGATGAAAACAACAGCGGTGCCGCGCAAATTTTGAGCCGTTTAAAAAAGGCCGAGCGCGGGAAATGGGCATTTCTCATAAAGCGCAAACTGGGAATCCAGTAAGTCCCGGGGAATACATGCACGGAAAATCCGAAGTGGTTGTCGAAATACGGCACCTGATCCGCTGGCGCCGCCGGATTATGTGAAAGCTTTCGGTCTCGCATTTCAAACGGGCTTTACCTGGCCCGTCGACGATCTCAAAGTGCGTGTTCCGTTCAAAGTGATCCGCGGCGGCAGCTTGGCCATCACAAGCGGCGAGATCGTGACCCGCGATCCGTTCGTCTTCATCGAAGCGCCTGCCTTTACACAGAAAGTTCTCCCGGGATCGTTTTCCGTGCTCTTCGGCTATTCCATTGTGCATGGCGAAGCTGGCGGACGTGGTGCCTTTGCGCGGTTCGATTTCAGCGGCAATCCCGTAGCCTCATGGAGGATGGCGCTCATACCCGGAAACGATCCTTCGACACTCAAACTCGGCTACATCTTCGGCTAACCCGTCGATGCAGGAACCGGCTTGTTCATCGACAAGACGGCCTCCGTCGCGCTGCTCGATCAGCTCAAACAGGGCGAGATCGAGAAGGACTATTTGGAACCGTGGATCGCCGCCGGAGAAGTTGAAGGCAAAAAGCTCGGCATGTTGTTCTATCTCGATCTCCCCGTGCCGACCGCCAACATCATAATGTTCACCAGCGGTTGGGGCGATGGATTCCAAGCTTCCTATTTCCGTTACGACGTCAATGGCGAGGTCGTCGCACTGCTCACTGAATTCCAGGTAATGGACTGGTCGCTCGACAAGCGGCCCGTAGGATGACAGCACACGCCAGCCGCCGCGTGAAGCGAGACTGGCCACTTATCGTTGATAGTAGTTATTGGCCATGAGAGCTCTGGATCTACATACTTCTATCCGTCCGCGCCAGAGGAGTCGCTATGCCCATTAGTGCCGATCTTGGCCAAAAACTTGAAAAAAGTCACGAAGCTCGTTGAGTCGATACAATTCAGAAAGCGAAGGCATCCGCCTCGCCCAGGAACGCGAAGCGCGTTTCGAGCCCTTCATGTTGCGGTCGAGCGCGGCAGGACGCCAAATCCGGGCACGTCGCTTCTCCCAAGGAAGCCTACGACGGGCTCGGAGCAGAGTATCGGAAGCTAGCGGCAGCCGCCTCTGAATGAAGCTGGTTCTGACAGCGGCGGCGTTAGCCGTTCTGGAGGCCATCGGCGATTGGATTGCGAGAGACAATCCAAGACGCGCTGCCGAATCCATTCGGGAGCTGCGCAAGGCTTGCCGCGAAATATCTGGGAGGCGCATCGTCTCGTTCCTAGTTACGAGAGGTTCGGTATCCTTCGCGAGATTTATGGTAGCTATCTGATTTTCTACCGCATCGAATCCCAAATATCCAAATCACCCACATTCTTCGTGGCGCGCAAGACTGCGAAGCGAACTTGTCTTCTTAAAGCTACTATCCCGCTTCGACGGTGAAATCGAGCAACTCTATTTCAGCCATCGATCGATCAGCTCGTGCTCGCAGGCCTTGAATCCAAGGTAGAAGGCGAGCGCCAGATAGCCGTAGAAGATGATTTCCACCAGCTGCGTCAGCCCTCCCTCCATGATGGCGAGCGCGCCGTGTTGGGAGATGAAGTTGACGTTCGCCATGGCGAGGTTGATGAGGTTGTAGGACATCCATGCGAACATGGCGCCGCAGGCGCCCATGAAAAGGAACACAACTAAGGCATTGTAGTTCGAGAGTCGAAGCCAGCGCCGCAAGGTACCTCCGGGAGCCCATACTCTCATCGTTGGCGCAGGTTTGACAAGCGGCGGCGCCGACAACAATCGTTGCCGTACTATTTTGCGCAGCGGATTATCCCGGACGTTTCTCTTCGCCTGGGGCCGATGCGCTGTTGGTTTGCAATTTCAGATGATGAGCCCGGCGGAGTTATCGAACCTGCTGGGCCAGCGTTTTTTGCCCATTTCGTTCTCACCCACGTCTGCCGAACGTAATGGAAGATAGCCGATGCACCGTACGGTGTCAAGAACTATTTTCACACAGACAGAAAATAGTTCTAGAACAGCGGCTTAATTGCTATCGAACTCCCATCCACATCATGCGGCCAAGAACGACATGCGGCTCAAGGTCGGTGACCGAATGCAGCTTCGCCTCATCGGCGATTTCGGTGAGGCCCAGCTCGTAGGCGGTGCTGGCGTTGAAGGATGGCGTCCCGGTTGAGGCGCGCTTGGCCTTTATCCAGTTGGTGAGGCGGTCGCCGAAGCCGGGGCGGGGGACGATATCGCCAGTGACGAATTCGAGGGCGTGAGAGGCGGTGGTCATGGGTTTCTCCAGCGATTCATGGTTGATCGTGGAGAAACCCTACGCCCCGCTGCCGGGGCGCGCTGTGACCTGCGGCACAGGTCTAGCTGTTTCTGCTTTTTTCGCCGACCTGCTTCATCCACGAATTGCCGGAGCGCCCGTGCGCGGGCTTTCCGCCATTCGATTGGCCGTGCGGCCTGTGCCCCGGTCCGTGGTTGCGGTTCGGGTGCTTGTGCTTCTGGGGCTGGCGCTGCTTCTGCGCCGCCGGGTTCCAGCCATGGCTGGGTGCGAGCTGCGGCACGTTTTTCAGGCCGATCTCGT
Organism: Aestuariivirga sp.; assembly: GCA_046160365.1. GTDB lineage: Bacteria > Pseudomonadota > Alphaproteobacteria > Rhizobiales > Aestuariivirgaceae > Aestuariivirga. The sequence continues at coordinate 15,538 of JBJXGL010000143.1, forward strand.
GCTCCTTCACTGGAACAGGCTGACGGATGGTCTTCTCGATATCGCGGAGCAGGCCGCGATCTTCCGGCGTGCAAAAGGCAATCGCCTCGCCGGTGGCACCCGCGCGGGCGGTGCGGCCGATTCGGTGCACATAGGACTCCGGCACATGCGGAAGGTCGTAGTTCACCACGTGAGACACACCATCGACGTCGATGCCGCGCGCGGCGATGTCGGTTGCGACCAGCACCAGGATCTTGCCGGCCTTGAAGCCGGCCAATGCGCGTTCGCGGTTGTTCTGCGACTTGTTGCCGTGAATGGCGGCTGCGGTGTAACCCGCCTGGCTCAAGCCCTTCATCACCTTGTCGGCGCCATGCTTGGTGCGGGTGAACACCAGCGTCCGCGTCATGTTGTTGTCCTTGAGAAGCGCGTTGAGGAGCTTCAGCTTGTTGGCCGGGTCGACATGAACGACGCTCTGATTGACCTTCTCAACCGTCGTGGCAACGGGAGTCACCTCGACACGCACCGGATCTTTCAGGAGGTGGTTTGCAAGGCCCGCGATCTCCTTCGGCATGGTGGCCGAGAAGAACAGGTTCTGCCGCTTCGCCGGAAGCTTCGCAACGATGGCGCGGATCGCATGGATGAAGCCGAGATCGAGCATCTGGTCGACTTCGTCGAGAACGAAAATTTCGACCGCATTGAGGTTGACGGCGCGGCGCTCCATTAGATCCATGAGACGGCCTGGCGTTGCGACGAGCACATCGACGCCGGCGCGCAGGCTCGAGATCTGCGGGCCGATCGACACGCCGCCGAAGGCGACGCAATGCGAAAGCTTGAGATTGCGGCCATAGGTTTTGAAGCTGGCGGCGATCTGAGCGGCGAGTTCGCGGGTTGGGGAAAGGACGAGCGTGCGGCATGTGCCGGGGAGAGGGCGCTTCTGATGTTTCGCCAGCTTCTCCAGAATGGGAAGCGCGAAGGCCGCCGTCTTGCCGGTGCCGGTCTGGGCGATGCCGAGCAGATCGCGGCCTTCCAGCAGCGCGGGAATGGCGCGGGCCTGAATGGGGGTTGGCTTGTCGTAACCCTCGCGGGCAATGGCCTTGAGCAGGGGTTCTGACAAGTGAAGTTCGGAAAAGGAATTCAAGTTCTTATTCTTTCTTTGTTCGGACAAATGGGACAAGCGCAAACCACGTCCGAATGCCTTGCGCGAACATTCGCGCAAAGCTGGTGGGCGCTGAAACGATCCCACGTGAAAGGAAAGTCTGGATTTCCGCTTTGTGCCGGAACGGCTGCGAATGAACGCGCCTCACGTATTCCTATGGTCGGCACATCGCGGTGACGGTCATATGGGCGTTCGCGCGGCGAATGTCAAAGCTTTCCTTTGCGAGGCTTAATGAAGTCCGGAAGCAAGGCCGGAAGCCCGGCCATGGTTTCGAAGATCGCATCGGCGCCGGCTTCCTTGAGAAGCACGGCATGTTTCGCCGGACCGGCATGAGTGCCGGTGAAGCCCAGCACGTGGCAGCCCGCGGCTTTGGCGGCGCTCACGCCCGTGGCACTGTCTTCGACCACGATGCAGAGTTCGGGAACGGTTTCCGCCCGTGCGGCGGCGGCGAGGAAGACGTCGGGCGCTGGTTTGGGACGCGCAACGTCCTCGAAAGTGGTGATGCGATCCTCGAAGAATGGCGTGAGACCGGTCAGATCCAGCGCTCCAACGATGCGGTCGCGGGGGCTGTTGGAGGCGATGCCGGGTTTCGCGTTCAAGATCCGCAGCACATCGGCGACACCATCGACGGCTTTCAGTTCGCGCTCGAAGAGCTGCATGAGGCGTTTGTCTTTCTGTGCCGAAAGATCGGTTGGAAAACGAATGCCGGTTTCGCGCGCCACACTTTCCATCATGGCTTCGAAGGTATGGCCGACGAAACGCCGGTGCGCTTCTTCGAGGCTCATGACGACGCCGTGCCGGGCCAGAAGCTCCACATCGACTTGCATCGAAAGCGGCTCGCTGTCGATCAGTACCCCGTCGCAATCGAAAATCACATGGCGCATCACCACGCGGCAATCCTCTGGCAATTGGGAGGAAGCGCGCTTTCCGCGGCGGCGAAGACATAACGGCCATTGCAGACGGCGGTAGCCGGAGGTTGTCTCGACGCCGCAAACAACTGGTCGCCCTCGCCAAGGTTTTTCCAGAAAGGCAGCCACTTGCTTCCCGCGTGACGCGCCAGATTGGCGGCGGTCATCCGGAAGGGATAGAGGTGAATGGCAACGGCTTGCTGGCCCTGCTTCATGGCGTTTTCCACGGCGTTGTAGATATCGTCGATTCCCGCATCGGTCATGGCATAGCAGCCAATGGAAACGCAATCGCCGTGAATCATCAGGAAGGAGCCCGTGCGCCCCATGTGCGCGTCGAAGGCGTTGGGGAAGCCGACATTGATGGCACGGTAATAGCGCGAATCCGGTTTGAGCTGCCGCAGCGATGCCACATAGTAGCCCTCGGGCGACTGGCCATCGCCCTCTTTGAGTTTAGGGCCGAGCGCGCCTGACCAGTTGCAAATGGGATAAGTGAGGGCGAGTTCGTATCGGTTGTTGCGCTCGAGCCAGAGTTCCAGTTCGCCTTCTTCTTTAAAGATCCGGAGCAGGACCGGCTGGCCGAGTTCGAAGCGCTTCCGCGCAAGGCGCTCGGCGAGCGGTGTTTGTGGCAATTCGCGGTCGGTTTGAAGCTGGCGGTTGACGACGGCCTGAAAGTTTCGCGCGTTCCAGCCTTCTGGCCAGAGGATGTATGCAGCTCCGGCGATCACAACGAGGAAAAGCAGGACAAAGACGCGGCCGAGCTTCATGGAGCGCAATCAGCGGTTCCGATGTGGCGGTGTTGTGGCGTCAAGCGCCAAGATGCCGGAAGTCCCTGATCACTTGCTCATAGACCTGGCGCTTGAACGGAATGATCAGCTCCGCGACTTCGTCCATGTTGGCCCAGCGCCATTGGTCGAATTCCTGGGAGTGGCCGGGCGGATTGAGATTCACTTCGCTGTCGTCTCCTAGAAAGCGTGCGGCGAACCACTTCTGGGTTTGGCCGCGGTATTTGCCCTTCCAGGATTTGCCGATGAGATGTGCTGGCAAATCGTAACTGTACCAGCGCGGCGACTCGGCGACGATTTCGGCGGAGGTGACGGAGGTTTCCTCCTGCAGTTCGCGGAGCGCCGCCTTGGCCGGGTCTTCGGCAGCATCGATGCCGCCTTGCGGCATTTGCCACCAGTGGCCGGAGCCTTCTTCATTGGCTTTGTCGAAACGGCGGCCGATCCACACGAGACCAGCGCGATTGAGCAGCATGATGCCGACGCAGGGACGATAGGCTGTGACGTCCTTTTTCTTTGGCATCAGGTGCGGCGGGCTTTGTAAGCTGCGCTCACGGGCACCAGCAGAATGCCGCGTTCCTGAAGTTGCTTTGACCATTCGGCGACGGTTTCGATGGTGATCGACAAGCCGCTGCCGGTGCCGATGGCAAAGCCGTTGCTGCGCGCCTCGCCTTCGAGAAGATCGAGAGCGGCGCGGATGCTGGCGGGATTGGGATCGGCGTCGATCACGATCTGTGACTTGCGAAGCGGCAGGCCCGCGGATTTGGCTGTTTCGGCGGTGACGGTCAGAGGCACGGTCGAGTCTTCGAGGAAAAGAAGGCCGCGGCTCTTAAGTTCTGTCGCGACGGGACGGAGCGATTGCGCTTCCGCGAGGAACTTGCCGCCCATGTAGTTGGTGACACCAGTGTAGCCGGTAAAACGGCTCATGTGCCACAGCAGCGCTTCGAGATTGGCGGGCGCTTCGGCATCGGAGAGCAGCGTGCGGGGGCCCGGATTTGTGGCGGGATAACCCACGGGCTCCATGGGCAGTTGCAGCATCACCTCGTGACCATCCTTGCGGGCCTTGTCGACTTGCGTCTGCAGGTCGGTGCCATAGGGGGCGAAGGCAAAGGTGATGTCGCCCGGGAGATCGGCGATGGCTTGTTTGGTGAGTTTGGGATTGAGGCCCATGCCGCCAAGAAGAATAGCGATCTTGGGCATGTCGGAGTCGACTACGCCACGCGGGGTGGTGCGGGCGTAAAGATCCATGGCTTTCTTGCCGCCGGGGCCGATGCGCGGAAGCTGGCCCATGGTGCCTACTTCCATGATAGCGGCGATGGGTGCTGGCTTCAGCGCGCGGCGCGGTGACACAAAGATCGCCGCTTCGGTGCGGTAGGTATCCTGTTGTAGCTGCGCAGGCGCGGGTTCCGCCGTGTCGGCGATTGCCTCGCTCTCGGTTGGGACTGGCGTCTCTTCAGCGCTGAGTACCGGATCGCTCGCTTCCTCGCCCTCGGGCTTGTCGATTGATGCAGTCTTCAATTCCTCGGCGGGCGGAATGTCGGCGACGACGATGGGTTCGCCAGCGAAGGGATAGGGTGTCCGCGCGAGCCAGATTCCGGCGCCTGCGAAGCCTGCAAGGGCAACGAGCGATGCCACAGCCAAGAGCGAGGGACGGCGCGCCCAAAGGCGTTCCCAAAGGCCTCTTTTGCGGAGTGGTTGCCGCAGTTCGTCCCGGCGCATCAAGGCGTCTGATCCAGCGATTCGTTAATGCCGCGACTTTCGCCGGACAAGGGTTAACGGCCTGTTAACCCTATCAGTTCGCCGTGGTGCCCGAGCCCTCGGTGGCTTCGCTCTTCTTCGCGGGCTCTGGCGGCTTAACGTTGGTCACCACCTTGACGCCGTGGAGCATGTCGATGGCGGCTTTGAGCTGAAGGTCCTTGGTCCGGTCCTCCGGCACGTAAGCCGACGAACCGCCGCCTTCATCGCCGCCGCCCTCGTTGGTCAAGTGGCCACGCAGGCCCGCTTCGCCTTCGGTGGAGACGTTCTTGCCCTTGAGTTCCGGCGGCAGTTCCTGCTCGATGATGATGTCGGCATCGATGCCCTTGGCCTGGATGGAGCGGCCAGCGGGCGTGTAGTAACGCGCCGTGGTGAGGCGGAGCGCACCTTGGGTGCCCAGCGGAATGATGGTCTGCACCGAACCCTTGCCGAACGAGCGCGTGCCGATGACGGTGGCGCGTTTGTGGTCCTGAAGGGCGCCGGCCACGATTTCCGAGGCCGATGCGGAGCCGCCATTGATCAGGACGATCACCGGCTTGGTGTCGCTGGCATCGCCCTTCTGGGCGTTATAGCGTTGGGTTTCTTCGGCATGACGGCCGCGAGTCGATACGACTTCGCCGCGATCGAGGAAGGTGTCCGAAACCGAAATCGCCTGGTCGAGAAGCCCGCCCGGGTTATTGCGGAGATCGAGGACGTAGCCTTTCAGCTTATCGCCCGCGTCCTTTTTCAGTTTCGCAATCGCAGCGTCGAGTCCTTCCTGCGTTTGTTCGGTGAACGAACTTATCCGTATGTAGCCGATATCATTCGATTCAACGTTGCTCTTCACCGACTGAACGCGGATGCGGTCGCGGACCAGCTTTACCTCAAACGGATCGCGGCCTTGGCGGGAGATGGTGAGCACGATCGGCGTGTTGACCGCACCGCGCATCTTCTCCACCGCCTCGTTCAGGGTCAGGCCCTGAATATCTGTGCCATCGAGCTTGACGATCAAATCGTTGGCCATGATGCCCGCGCGGGACGCCGGCGTGTCGTCGATGGGCGAGACCACCTTGACGACGCCATTCTCCATGGTGACCTCGATGCCGAGGCCGCCGAATTCGCCGCGCGTTTGCACGCTCATTTCCTGGAAGCTCTTGGCGTTCATGAAGCTCGAATGCGGATCGAGCGAGGAAAGCATGCCATTGATCGCGGCCTCGATCATCTTGGCCTCGTCCGGATCCTCGACATAGTCGGCGCGCACCCGGTCGAACACGTCGCCAAAGAGATTGAGTTGTTTGTAGGTGTCGGCCTTCGAAGCGGCGGTGGCGTTGGTGAACGCCTGCCACATGATCGTAGCAGACACCGCGCCCGCCAACACCAAACCGCAATTCCGGACATAGGCTTTCATAATCATCCTCGCGCCTGCTTGTTTCCACCAATCCACCAGGGAGCCGAATCGACCGGCTCGCCGTTCTTCCTGAATTCGATATACAGGATCGGGCGGCGGTCCTGTAGCTCTTCACTTAATAGTGTAGCCGGAGATGTACCAGAGCCCATCGTGCCCACCGGTTCGCCGGCGCGCACGGTTTGGCCGGTTTCGGCCGATATTCCGCTCATGCCGGCAATCAGCACATGGTAGCCGCCGCCGGTGTTCAAGATCAAGAGTTGCCCGTAGGAGCGGAAAGCTCCGGCAAATTCCACTTGGCCGTCGGCGGGGGCTGTCACCTGGGCATCGCCGCGGGTTGCGATTGCCACGCCCCGCAGCTTGCCGCCCAGGCCATCGGCGTCGCCATAGCGGGCGACGATCTTGCCTTGAGCCGGGTAATCCAGGCGGCCTTTCACGGAAGCGAAGGCCAGACGCGGCTTTTTCGCTTCTTCTTCCTGGCGGCGCTTTGCATCTTCCGCGGCCTGGGCCTGCTTCAATTTTTCCGCTTCGGCGCGCTTTCGCTCGGCTTCGAGTGCCGCGATTTGCCGCAGTCTTTCGGCTTCGCGCGCTTCGGCTTCGCGCTTGGCTTTGAGTTCGGCTTTACGTTTGGCTTCGGCCAGCTCCGCGATCAGCTGTTTCAGCGATTGAGCTTTTTCGGCGAGTTCGGTGACGCGTTTTTTCTCGGCGGCCAGTTCGCCGAGGTTCTGTTTCACCAGTTGCTTCTTGCGGGAAATCAGGCTGGTGAGTTGACCGCGGGTTGTCTCGAGACGCTTGAGATCGTCGCGGATCGCCAGTTTCTCGTGCTCGATGTTGGCCTTCACCTGATCGAGCCGGGCGAGCTTGCCGGAAAGTTGATCGGCCTCTTTTCGCATCTCGGGAACGACGGTGCCGAAGAGCATGGCGCCGCGCAGCGCCGAGAGAACATCTTGGGGCTCCACGACGAGGGCCGGGGGCGGGTTCTGTTCGAGAGTTTGAAGCCCGGCGAGCAGGTTCGACAAGTCGTCCTGGTTTTCGGCGAGATCGGAGCGGATGAGTTCGGCTTCGCTGTTGAGGCTGGCGATGCGCGATTCGGCTTCGAGGATTGCGGCCTCCTGAGCCTGCATGCTCTGGGCGGTGTCGACGAGTTGCTGTGAGATCTGGTCCTCGGCCGCTTGAGCGGCGGCGATGTCTCCGGCGATCCGGTCCTGCGTGGCTTTAGAGGATTCGATCAGTTGCTCGATGCTGCCCAGTTCATCTTCCGGCGCAGCGGACTGCGGCCACGCCGGCACGACGAATGACGCCAGCAGGCAGGCTGCGGCGGGAAAGAGTCGTCTGCCGTGGGTCACGCTGATCACGAATTTCCGATTAGGGTTCGCTGGTGGTCAAATTGCGGCCCCACAGTGGTCGAGTCAGGGCCGGTGATACGGATGATTAACCATAATCGTCACCGCCCGGTAAATTTGCTCCAACAACATGATGCGGACCAGACGGTGCGGCCAGGTGGCGGGGCCGAAAGCCATGAGAAGATTGGCGGAATCGCGGATTTGCGGCGAATGGCCATCAGGGCCACCGATGAGGAAGGCGAGGTCTGCGGTTCCTTCCTGCTGGCGCTTCCTGATCAAGTCCGTGAACGCTTCGCTGGTCATCGCCTTCCCGCGTTCATCGAGAACGATCCGAAAAGCTTGTGGCGATACGGCTGAGGCGAGAGCTGCTGCTTCATCCGCCAGACGAAGCTTCGTTTCCGCCGCACGCGATTCCTGGAGTTCCGTGATCGTGACCTTCGTAATGCCCGCCTTGCGGCAGAGGCCTTGGGTGCGTTCGAAGTAATCAGCGGCCAGCGATTTTTCGGCGCCGGTTTTCAATCGGCCCACCGCGGCTACCGAGATGCGCACGTCCTAAACTGCGATCCGCTCTTGCGGCGCGTGTTCGGACCAGAGCTTTTCGAGATTGTAGAAGCTCCGCACTTCCGGACGGAAGAGATGCACCACGACATCGCCCGCATCGACCAGCACCCAATCGCAATTGGGAAAGCCCTCGACACGCAGATCGCGGTGGCCCGCGCCTTTCAGCTTCTGGATCAGCTGTTCGGCGATGGCCCCGACATGGCGGGTCGAGCGCCCGGTGGCCACAACCATCGAGTCGGCGATCGCGGTCTTGCCGTCGAGGTCGATGGTTACGACCTGTTCGGCCTTGGCGTCGTCAAGCTGAGCAATGACAATGTCGAGAAGGGCGGATTGCTTGGGCTTCGGCTGGCGCTTCACGGCGAGCTTCGGCTTCGCTGCGGCTTTACGCGCAGCGGGTTTCTTCGTTGCGGATTTCAGGGGTCTCGTCCTCTTTCAGGTAGCAGATCTGCATCAGACTGCGGAAGCATTCCCATTGGGGGTTGCGGCGGAGCTAGGATAATGCGGCAGTGGATCGCATTCAAGCCCGTTCATGTTACGCTTTTTTGACAAACTTGCGGCGCTTGCGGATGGCGGTTGAACTCTCCTTGCGGAGCGGCATAGCGAGAAACAGCCAGGCAGGCGGCTGGGACTTTGCAAGGAGGGAGGGGTTTTCCGTGCGCAAGCGGCTTCGCGCAAAACGGACCGCCGCCGGGCTTGCTAGTGCGCGCAGCGCGTAACCAGGCCTAGCCAGGATGGCGAGCGGGACGGCGTGAGGAATTCGCAGCCAATCGTGCCAGCGGTGGAGATCGGCAAAGCTGTCAGCTCCGAGAATCCACAGGAAGTGCGCCTTCTTGAAAAGCGGCGCCATGGCGTGGAGTGTTGCGGCAGTGTTGCGCGAACCAATCTGGCGCTCCAGATCGGTGACGGCGAAGCGGGGATGGTGCGCGATGCGGCGCGCATAAGCGAGGCGTTCGTTGTAAGCGCCAGTTTCACTCGCGTCTTTCAGCGGATTTTGTGGTGCGACGAGCCACCACACCCAGTCGAGTTCGAAGCGTTTCAAGGCATAGAGCGCCACCGCCCTATGGCCCTGATGCGCGGGATTGAACGAGCCTCCGAACAAGCCAATGCGCTGGCCCTCGCCGAAAAGCGGCGGCCGCATCATGGCCGCGTCTGCCCCGAACCGCGAACCTGATACTTGAACGTCGTAAGCTGTTCGACACCCACGGGACCGCGCGCGTGCAGCTTGCCCGTGGCGATGCCGATCTCCGCGCCGAAACCAAATTCGCCACCGTCGGCGAACTGCGTCGATGCGTTGTGCAGCACGATGGCGCTATCGACTTCCTTCAGGAAGCGCTCGGCAACCGCCTGGTCCTCGGTGACAATGGCATCGGTATGCTGCGAGCCGTATTTCGCGATGTGGTCCATGGCCTCGCCCACGCCATCCACGAGCTTCATGGAGACAATGGCGTCGAGGTATTCGGTCGACCAATCTTCCTCGGTGGCGGGTTTCACGCGAGGATCGGCGGCTTGGGCCAAGGCATCGCCACGCACTTCACATCCTGCGGAAATCAGGTTATTTATCAATAGCTTGAGATTCGATTCAGTACCGGAACGATCAACCAGGATCGATTCGGCCGCACCACAAACTCCGGTGCGGCGCAGCTTGGCATTGAGCACGATCCGGCGCGCCATTGCCGGGTCGGCGGTCTTGTCCACATAGACATGGCAGATGCCTTCGAGGTGGCTGAAGACGGGAACGCGGGCTTCCTGCTGCACCCGCGCCACCAGCGACTTACCGCCGCGCGGGACAATAAGATCGATGCAATTGTTCAGCCCACTGAGCATTTCACCGACGTAGGAGCGGTCGCTTCCGGGAACGAGTTGGATGGCGTACTCAGGCAGACCTGCTTCCCGCAATCCTTCGACAAGACACGATGCAATGGCGAGCGAACTGCGATGACTGTCGGAGCCGCCTCGCAGGATCGCGGCGTTGCCGGACTTGAGGCAGAGGCCGCCAGCATCGGCAGTCACGTTGGGCCGGCTCTCATATATAATGCCGATCACACCGATGGGCACGCGCACGCGTGAGATCATCATGCCGTTGGGCCGGGCCCATTCGCTCGTCACAGTTCCGACGGGGTCGGGAAGCGATGCGATGTCCTCGAGTCCCTTGGCCATGGCTTCGATGCGGGGCTGCGTCAGAGTCAATCTATCGACGAACGACTCCTTGAGGCCCTTGGTTCCGGCATCGGCGAGATCCTGGGCGTTGGCATCGGCGATCGCATTTGCACTTCGGCGTACCGAGCTGGCCATCGCCATCAGCGCCGCGTTCTTGGTCTCCGTTGACGCAAGCGCCAGGATTCTTGCGGCACTTCGCGCGTTCCGGCCAATTTTTTCCATGACTTCGCTCATGTGCGCTCCATCATCACCAGATCGTCGCGATGCACAAGCTCGTCCCGGCCGCGGAATCCGAGGGTTCTTTCGATTTCCGCTGTGTTAAGCCCGGCAATGGACCGGGCATCGGAAGCATCATATGCAACCAGACCGCGTGCGACTTCTTGTCCACCGAGGGTGACGATGCTCACCGTGTCGCCCCGCGAAAAGCTGCCTTGAATGGATTTGACACCGGCGGGCAGAAGACTCTTTCCACGCGACAAAGCATCGCTCGCGCCCTCGTCGACGACGAGCCGGCCAACCGGCTGCAAGGTTCCCGCGATCCAGCGCTTGCGCGACTGAAGTGCTGAGGATGCAGCGAGGAACCATGTGCAGCGCGCGCCTTCGAGAATGCGGCGCACCGGATGGGCCTCGTGGCCCGAAGCGATCACCATGCTGCAGCCGGCGGCGGTCGCGATCTTGCCGGCCTCGATCTTGGTGATCATTCCACCCGAACCCACACCCGAAACGGGACGTCCCGCCATCGCTTCGATGTCGCCAGTAATGTCCTTGACTTCCGGTATGAACTCTGCGCCCGGCGTTCCCGGCGGTGCGCTGTAGAGTCCATCGATATCGGAAAGCAGCACGAGGCAATCGGCCGACATCATGGAGGCGACACGGGCCGCGAGCCTGTCGTTGTCGCCGTAACGGATTTCCGAGGTGGCGACGGTGTCGTTCTCGTTGATCACGGGAATGGCGCGCTGAGTGAGGAGGGTATTGAGGGTCGCCCGGGCATTGAGATAGCGGCGGCGTTCTTCAGTGTCGCCGAGAGTCAGCAGGACCTGCGCGGAAACGATGTTTCGTTTCCGGAACGAGTCAGTCCAAGCTTGAGCCAGAGCGATTTGTCCCACTGCGGCAGCAGCCTGGTTTTCTTCAAGCTTGAGCTTGCCTGCCCTCAGTCCAAGGGTGCGGCGGCCAAGGGCGATGGCTCCGGATGAGACCACGAGAACCTCGGCTCCGCGTGCTCGGACTTCCGCCAAGTCCTCGACCAGCGAGGCAAGCCAGCTCTCCTTGACCGCGCCCGACTTGGCATCGACGAGAAGTGCCGACCCGATCTTGACGACCAGACGCTTGGCTTTCGAGAGGCGGTCGTTCATGGCCGCCACTCCTCCGCCTGAGCGACGCCTTCGACTTCGCCCGCGTCATTCCTCCGTGTACGGTCAATCACCGTGAGCAGCTTGCGCATGGCGAGGTCGATGTTCTCGCTCGTTGCGGCGGAGAGAACCAGGGGAGTCTTCTTCAGCCGCTTCTTGAATTCTGCGATCTTCTCCTCGCGATCGTCCGTGGACAGAAGATCTGCCTTGCTGAAGGCGATAACCTCGGGCTTGGTGGCAAGTCCGCCGCCATAGGCCTTGAGCTCGTTGCGGATGGTGCGATAGCTGGCGGCGGGATCTTCGGATGTAATGTCGATCATGTGCAACAACACGGCGCACCGTTCGACATGACCGAGGAAGCGGGTGCCGAGTCCATGGCCTTCGTGTGCGCCTTCAATCAATCCCGGAATGTCGGCGAGCACGAATGACGCGCCAGCAGTACGAACAACTCCAAGTTGTGGATGAAGTGTGGTGAACGGATAGTCCGCGATCTTTGGTTTGGCGGCGGAGACGGCAGCGAGCAGGGTGGACTTGCCGGCGTTTGGCAATCCGACAAGACCTGCATCGGCGATCAGCTTGAGCCGAAGCCAGATCCAGCGCTCCTCGCCAGGCAGGCCCGGGTTGGCATGGCGGGGCGCGCGATTTGTCGCCGACTTGAAATACGCATTGCCGAATCCGCCATTACCGCCTCCCGCGAGGCACACCCTGTCTCCCACCTTGGGCAGGTCGGCGATCAGCGTTTCATTGTCCTCATCATATATCTGGGTGCCTGCCGGCACTTTCAGCACAATATCTTTGGCATTCGCGCCCGCCCTGAGCCTTCCCATGCCATGGCCGCCGGTCGCTGCCTTGAAGTGTTGCTGGTAGCGATAGTCTATAAGAGTGTTGAGGCCATCGACCGCCTCTACCCAGATGCTGCCGCCCTTGCCGCCGTCGCCGCCGTCGGGGCCACCCATTTCAATGAATTTCTCGCGCCGGAACGACACGGCGCCCGCGCCGCCGTCACCGGAGCGGATAAAGACTTTTGCCTGATCGAGAAACTTCATGGGGCCTTCTCTATATAAGCGATTGCGGCCCGGCTAGGCCTGGCCAAAATTGACTCTAGGGCAGAAGCGTCCACATTATCGTCACATTTGCCGAGTCAAACGCAGTCCTCACCCAGACAACGGCGGTTGGCTGAGCAGTATTCCCGAGTCTTCGGGAATGCATGAGGGGCTTTGTTCGAGAAAGGGACAGACAAAATGAAACTTCGATTCCTTGGCATGATGTGCATTGCCTGGATGGCAGCGGCTTTGCTGGCCATTCCCGCTGAAGCCAAATGCACGAACTTCCAGAAACAATACAACGCCTGCAGCAATTCTTCCAAAAAGAAGATAGTTAATAAAAAGAATAAGACGCTGAATTATGCATCCGTAAAGAAGTCGAAGAAGGTTGTAAAAGTAAAAAAGAACCGCACCTACGCGACGACGAAGTCCAAGCGGAAAATCTACGCTTCTGCCAAAAAGAAGGGGAAGGTGTACGCGAGCAAGAAGAAGCGCCTGAACCGCCAGATCGCCCGCAGCGGCAAGGGCGGAAACCCGCGTGTGGTTGCTCTGATCAAGCGCATGGCGCCGCAATATGGCGTGCCCACCTGGTTTGCGCTCCGAATTGCCAAGATCGAATCCGGTTACCGGCCCAATGCGCGTGGCGCGGCCGGCGAATATGGCGTCTATCAAATGAAGTGCGCGACGGCGCGGGGCATTGGCTTCCGCGGCAATTGCGGCGCGCTGCTGAATGCCGAGACCAATGTGCGCTATGGCCTCAAACATCTCTCCCTCGCAGTGCGCTCGTCGCGCGGCAACCTGAAGCTCGCGGCGTCCAAACATAATGGCGGGCTTGGACGGAAGAGACTCGTGCCGAAATATGTGGCGATGGTTTTCTAAGCCAGAACAAAGGCTTGTTACAAAGAGCGCGGTCATTGGCCGCGCTCTTTTGCGTTGACGTAAAAGTCAAGATTTAGCTTTAGGCGCTGTAACTCAACGTCCTTACCCTGGGCCAGGGAGAAACCGGTCTCGCGCTTGGTGTTGACGAATCCGAGGCCTTCCAGAATGCGCCGCGAGGCTTCGTTGCCGAGGTGATAGGCTGCGGAAATGATCTTGAACCCAGCCTCGTCGAAACCGAAACGCACGATCTCGCGTGCCGCCTCGCTCATGAGACCGCGGCCCCAGAAGGGTTCCGCCAGCCAGTAGCCAATCTCGCTATCCGCCGGGTTGTCCTCGTATTCGAGCGAGATGAGGCCAATGAGCGCGCCGGGCGCTGTCTTTTCGGCAAGCGCGAAGAAATGGTGCTGCGAACCTTCGACCAGAGTCAAAAAGCCGCCGGCATCGGCTTCGCCATAGGGAAATGGAATCCGTGCCGTATTTTTGGCGATTCTATAATTGTTCAAATGACGAACGATTTCTGCGGCATCCGCGCGTTCCGGACGGCGGAGAATGAGGCGTGTGGTCGCGAGCGTTTTGGTCATTGCGGCACCAAAAGAAAAACAGGGAGGCGGTTTCCCACTTCCCCGTCAAAACTTGTCGCCGTGCCGGAGCGATGGGTCCGGCAGCTTGATCGAAAGAGCCTGCCGTTACTCCGCAGCCTGGACCGGCTTCACCGAAACCGTCTGGCGGCCATTCTTGGTCGGGCGGAATTCCACCTTGCCGGCCACGGTTGCAAAAATCGTGTGGTCGCGGCCAAGGCCGACACCCGTTCCCGGATGCCAGGTGGTGCCGCGCTGGCGCACGATGATGTTGCCGGCGATGACGTTCTCGCCGCCGAAGCACTTAATGCCGAGACGGCGGCCCGCGCTATCGCGGCCGTTGCGGGATGATCCGCCTGCTTTTTTATGGGCCATGGGGTGTTACTCCTTGTCCTTCGATCGGGCCTTGTCGGTCTTGGCGCGTGGCGGCTTGCCGGCCAGCAATTCCTTGGCCTGCTCGATCCATTCCTCGCGGGCGACACGGCCCTTCTGCTTCAATTCGGTCTCGATCCGCTCGACATCGTCCGGCGTCCAAGCGGCGATCTGGGTCAGCGTGGTGACCCCCATGTCGTTCAGGCCTTTGAGAATCTTGGGGCCAATGCCGCCGATCAGCGAGATATCGTCGGCAATGGGTGCAGCACTTGCGAGCGTCTGGGCCTCGGCGGGAGCGGCTTTCTTCTCCGCCTTGGGAGCCGCTGCCTTCTTGGAAGGCTTGGCGCCGCCAGTGAGGATCTCGGTGATGGTCACCGAAGTCAGATCCTGGCGATGGGTGTTGCGGCGGCGATAGTGCTTGCGGCGGCGCTTCTTGAAGACAGCGATGCGTTCGCCGCGGTCATGCGAGTCGATGGTTCCAACAACGGTTGCGCCAGAGATAAAAGGCGTTCCGACATCGATGGCGCCACCATTGGCCACCATCAGCACCTCGGTGAATTCCACCTGGTCGCCGGCGGCTCCGCCAAGCTTCTCGATCTGGATTTTCTGTTCGGCGGCGACGCGGTATTGCTTGCCGCCAGTCTTGATCACTGCGTACATCGTTCCTTCGTTCTTTCCCGCGCCCTTTGGCGCCACTGGCGATCCCGAACCAGTGGACTTTGGTCATTTGCGATTGGCAATACTGGGTGCCGGGGGCAGCGCGTGTTTGGCGGCGGGGCTTGACCCCACCGCGACCTCGCGGGCTTCTAAGGGAAGGGTGAGGGGAATGTCAAGAAAGGGCTTACCAAGTGAACTGCCCCGCCATCATGGCTTGAGGTCGGAAGGAGAAATCATGTCTGACGATCGCTTCCTAATCAGGTCCGCAAGCACTGACGAAGACATTGAGGCTGCGGCCCGGCTTTTCAAAGCCTATGCCGCCTCGCTCAGCGTTGATCTCTGCTTTCAGGATTTTCCGGAGGAGCTGGCCACTCTTCCGGGCAAGTATGCGCCGCCTTTGGGCGATCTGCTTCTGGCTCGCAATGAGAATGGAATAGCTTTGGGCTGCGTTGCCTTGCGGCCCGTGGAGCCTGAGGCTCCTGCGAGATGAAGCGGCTTTATGTTGCGCCTCAAGGGCGTGGGCTGGGGCTTGGCCGGGCGCTGGCTGTGGCGATCATCGGAAATGCGGAGCGGATCGGCTACCGGGAAATCCGGCTCGACACGCTGCCGGAGATGAAGGCTGCTCAGGCGCTCTACGAGACCCTTGGATTTGAGCGGATGAAACCCTACTACGATAGCCCGGTTACAGGGGCAGTTTTTCTGGCGAAGAAACTCCGGCAATCCAGGCCCTAAGGTGGTCTCGGAGACAGCTGCTGAGGTGTTTCTCATCCAGGTGTGGACTCAGTTCACCTTGCCCCCTCACCGGATGTTTACCGGCATTTGCTAGAGGGGCGGCGTGAGTCGGGAAGCGGGCAGTTCTGCATCCATGGCGTCTGGCGAGCTTTCCTACAGGCGCTCCGCCCGGCGTGACCTACGGTTCTGGATGTTCGCATCTATCGGCCTTCTTTTCATGACGACCAGCCTGACGGTCGAACCCTCGCCAAGCTGCCCGGCAGATGGCGGATGTGCTCCGTGGCTCCGCGTCGCCGCCTTCGGGGTCGGCGCACTGGCAGCCGCATTCGGTCTCATCGCCTTATGGCGCAATCCGCGCTGGGGCAGCATAGTCGACCTGGCCAGCCGGACCCTCGTCTGGTGGAACGAGCCGAAGCAGACCAGTCCACAACGGATAGATCTCGATCAAGTGGCCGCCATACAGTTCGGAGGACTGAGCGATAACTCGTACGTCTACCTGCTCGACCGCGATGGTCAGCGCCTGGCGTTTCCGCCCGAAGATATGGTTCCTTACCCATGTGACCGGTGGGCAATGGCGGTCCAGAGGAAGTTCCCCCATATCCGTATTGAAAAGATGGATTGACTCAGGAGCCGCTACCCACCCGGCTCTCGAGCAGGCCGACCAGATCGTCCATGATGCGGGTGAGGTCGAAATCCTTGGGGGTGTAGACGCGGGCGACGCCGAGTTGCTTCAGCACCAGAACATCCTCGGGCGGGACGATGCCGCCGACCACGACAGGGGTGTTTCCGAGGCCGGCCGCGCGCAACCGGTGCATCACATCGCGGACCAGCGGAACGTGCGAACCGGAGAGGATCGACAGACCGATCAAGTCGGCGGCGCGTTCGCGGGCAACTTCAACTATTTTCTCAGGCGGCAATCGAATGCCATCGTAAGAGACATCGAAGCCGCTATCGGCGGCACGGACGGCAATCTGCTCGGCGCCATTCGAGTGGCCGTCGAGTCCCGGCTTAGCAATCAGAAAATGTGCTTGTTTACCAATTGTTAAGGATATTTTTTTGAGACGATTTTGAAGTTTCTCAAGTGATTTTTCAGATGCCTGCGGCGTTAGAAGAATGACGCCAGTGGGGGCTCTGAACTCGCCGAAGGTGCGGCGCAGGGCCTCGCCCCATTCGCCGGTGGTGACGTCGGCGCGGGCACAAACGATGGAGGCATCCATGATGTTGCCTCCGCCCGATGCGGCCTCCGTCAGTCCGTTGAGTGCCGCTTCAACCGCCTTGGCATTGCGGGCCGCACGCCACCTCTTCAGACGTTCGATCTGCTCGAACTCCACCTCCTCCGGCACCGTCAGAATGGCCTTGCCTTCGTCGGTGGCCAATGGTGAGGGCTCTGTAGTTACGAATGCATTAACGCCGACCACCGTGGTATCACCGCGCTCGATGGCCCGGAGCCGCTCCCGGTTGGAGGCAACCAGCGCCTCTTTCATGTAACCCTTGCCGATCGCCGCCACGGCACCCCCCATGTCGAGGATTCGGGCGAGCTCGGCCTCGGCTTCGGCGGCCAGTCCTGCAACCTTCGATTCAATGACTCTAGAACCATCGAAGATATCTTCGTGCGACAAGAGGTCGGTTTCGTAGGCCACGATCTGTTGCATGCGGAGCGACCATTGTTGATCCCATGGCCGCGGCAGGCCCAGCGCCTCGTTCCAGGCCGGAAGCTGCACCGCCCTGGCGCGGGCGTTCTTCGAAAGCACCACGGCCAGCATCTCGATCAGAATGCGGCTTACATTATTCTCGGGCTGCTGCTCGGTGAGACCCAGCGAATTCACCTGAACGCCATAACGGAATCTGCGGTGGCGCTCGTCCTCGACGCCGTAGCGCTCGCGGCAAATCTTGTCCCACAGCGTGACGAACGCCCGCATCTTGCAGAGCTCGGTGACGAAGCGGATGCCGGCATTGACGAAGAACGAGATGCGCCCGACGACTTCCGGGAATTCGGCCTCGCTCACTTGACCCGAGGCCTTCACCGCATCGAGCACGGCGATGGCGGTCGCGAGCGCGTAGCTCAGTTCCTGAACAGGAGTCGCTCCCGCTTCCTGCAAATGATAGGAGCAGACGTTCATGGGGTTCCACTTTGGAAGTTCCCTGGCGC
Organism: Aestuariivirga sp.; assembly: GCA_046160365.1. Lineage (GTDB taxonomy): Bacteria > Pseudomonadota > Alphaproteobacteria > Rhizobiales > Aestuariivirgaceae > Aestuariivirga. The sequence continues at coordinate 33,319 of JBJXGL010000143.1, forward strand.
AGAAGGCGATGACGTCGGTGGTGAGCCGCATCGAAGGCTCGGGCGGAAAGACGTAGGTGCCGCGCGAGAGATACTCCTTGATGATGTCGTTCTGGGTGGTGCCGGAGAGGCTGGGGCGCGGAACGCCTTGCTCGTCGGCCAGCGCCACATAGAGAGCGAGCAGCCAGGGTGCTGTGGCGTTGATGGTCATCGAGGTGTTCATGCTGCCCAAGGGGATGCCCTCGAAGAGCGCGCGCATGTCGCCCAGGTGGACGATAGGCACGCCAACTTTTCCGACTTCGCCCCGGGCCAGCGGATGATCGCTGTCGTAGCCGGTCTGGGTCGGCAGATCGAAAGCGACACTCAGGCCCGTCTGACCCTTGTCGAGATTTGAGCGGAATAGCTTGTTGCTTTCGGCCGCGGTCGAGTGGCCGGCATAGGTCCGGAACAGCCAGGGCTTATCGGTCATGACGTCTCCGTTGTTGCGTCGCACAACGAAGCACGGCAGAGCCTCCGCCGCAACCCGGCCTTTGGCGGAGTAACGCTTAGCTCGCCTTGGCCTGCTCGGTCTTCAGGAAGATCATCATGACGAGTGCTGCCACCATCATGCCGCCAAGGCTGACAATGAAGGGTTTCTGATACTTCGGCTCGAAGGGCATGATGACGTCGGCCAGCAAGTAATTTGCGCCAACCGAACCAATGAGTAAGGCGATAAAGTTCAGAGGTGCTGTTAGGTTGCCGAGAGCCGCAGTGACGCGAGTTAGGAGAACCGTTCCAATGATGCTGAAAATCAGCGACATTTGAATGGTTTTGCCAGGAATATTCAAGTAACTTCCGAAATAGTTCAAGCTCGGCAGTCCACCGCCGACGAGTTCTTCAAGCATGGCCTTTTCCTCCAAAGCCAATCCGGCCACCATGACGAACCGGCCGAATGTCCAATCCCTTATTTGCTACCGAAACGGTAAATAATTGACTCACGCGGCTGCCGGACCATGGCGGCGCAGCAAGGCTTTTGTTGCGGCGCAAGATGAGTTAGCATCGAAGGAGCAAGGGAGTTCCGCCATGTCCGCCGCCGCCCAGATCGCCAAACCCGCCAACGGAAACCTGCCGCTCAAGGACTTGTACGACGTGGGCGAGATCCCGCCGCTCGGCCATGTGCCAGCGAAGATGCACGCCTGGTGCATCAGGCAAGAGCGGCACGGCTCGCCCGATACTGCCATGCAGATCGAGGTGGTGCCGACCTGGTCCATCGGCGAGGACGAGTGCCTCGTCCTGGTGATGGCGGCGGGTGTCAACTACAACGGTGTGTGGGCCTCGCTCGGCAAGCCGATCTCGCCCATCGACGGGCACAAAAATCCCTATCACATCGCGGGCTCGGATGCCTCGGGGATTGTCTATGCGATCGGCGCCAAGGTGAAGCGCTGGAAGGTGGGCGACGAAGTGGTGGTCCACTGCAATCAGGACGACGGCGACGACGAGGAGTG